>JAVKCD010000019.1:0-359318 GCA_040222855.1 Phycisphaeraceae bacterium
CGCGGCGGCTTGTTCGGTGAGCTGCTCGTGGTCGAGGTTGAAGGCTTCGCGGACTTCTTCGGTCACCGCGGTGACGTTCATCGTGCAGAGCAGCGGGAGGAAGTCGCCAGCGGATGAGCAGAAGGGCGCGATGAGTCCATCGGGGTCGATCACCGGCTGGTCGGCGCAGGCGAAGACGGTGCCGGAGGTGCCCAGACTCAGCACCACCGGACCGGGTGTCGTCGCGCCGGAGCCAATAGCGGACATCATGTTGTCTCCGCCCCCAGCGGCGACGAGCGTGCCCTCGGCGAGTCCGCACCATGCCGAACCATTGACGGAGACAGCACCGGCGGGTGTGGGAGCTTCGATGAGTTCCGGGAGTTTGGCGGCGAGGTCCGGGCTGATGAGATCGACCTCGCGTCGGTTGAAGGATCGGTTGGCGGGGTCGAAGAAGCCGGACCCGGAGGCGTCGCCGACCTCCATGGTGAGGCGGCCGGTCAAGAGGTAGTTGATGTAGTCGTGGGGGAGCATCACATGGGTGGCTCGTGCCCAGTGATCGGGTTCGTGCTTGATGACCCAGAGAATCTTGGAAGCGGTGAAGCCGGTGGGCACGGGACGGCCAAAGCGCTTGGAGAGATCTTCGGCCTCGGGCGCGGTGGCGGTGTCGCACCAGAGTTTGGCGGCGCGCACAGGACGCCCCTGCTGATCGAGCAGAACCAGCCCGTGCTGCTGGCCGGAGACGCCTACGCCTTTGATGTCATGGAGGTTGACGCCTTCTTGACTGATTTGATTCAAAGCAGCGGCGACAGCATCGGCCCAGGTCTGGGGACGCTGCTCGGCGGCACCTTCGGGTAGTCCATCGATCAAGTCGTAGGGTACCGAGGCGCGGGCGATGACCTTGTGTGTCCCGGCGTCAAGAACGATGACTTTGGTGGACTGGGTGCCGACGTCGAGGCCCAGCCAGAGGGACTGGCTCATGGTGTGCTCCCGGTGGTCAGGTTCAGATGGACTCGTTGAGGAGGTTTTCGAGGAGTTCCTGGCGGCCAACGGGTGCGGAGGTGATGTTGGTTCTGAGGGCGTGAGCTTCGAGATCGGCGAGGGTGGCTTTGCCGGACTCGATGGTCTTGCCCAGGGGTGAATCCCAGTTGGCGTAGCGTTCACTGACGAGCTGATCGATGCGGCCGTCAGCGATGATCCTGGCGGCAATCTTGAGTCCACGGGCGAAGGCGTCCATCCCGCCTATGTGCGCGTACACAAGGTCGATCGGTTCCGTGGATTGCCGGCGGAGTTTGGCGTCGAAGTTCAGCCCGCCGGTGGTGAGCCCGCCGGCGCGGAGGACGGTGAGCATGGCGAGCGTCGTGTCGTAGAGGTTGGTGGGGAACTGGTCGGTGTCCCAGCCGATGAGGGTGTCGCCTCGGTTGGCGTCGATGGAACCTAGCAGATTATTGGCGGCGGCGTAGGCGAGTTCGTGGTGGAACGAGTGCCCCGCCAGCGTGGCGTGGTTGGCTTCGATGTTGAGTTTAAAGTGTTTTTCGAGGCCGTACTTGAGCAGGAAGGCGTGGCACGACTGGGCGTCGTAGTCGTACTGATGCGTGGTGGGTTCCTTGGGTTTAGGCTCGATGTAGAACTGCCCCTCGAAGCCGATCTCCTTTTTGTAATCGACAGCCATATGCAGAAGTCGGGCCATGTTGTCGAGCTCGCGGGTGAGATCGGTGTTGAGCAGCGTGTCGTAGCCCTCACGCCCGCCCCAGAAGACGTAGCCGTGCCCGCCGAGGCGGTGCGTGGCCTCGAGGGCTTTCTTGATCTGAGCCCCGGCGTGCGCAAAAACATCAGCAGACGGGCTGGTCCCCGCTCCAGCCATAAAACGCGGGTGGATGAACAGGCACGCGGTGCCCCAGAGCAGCTCGATCCCGGTCGACTTCTGGAGCTGACCAGCGTGATCAACGAGTTCGTCGAGGTCCTTGTTGGCCTGCGCCAGCGTGTCGCGCTCGGGAGCGATGTCCCGGTCGTGAAAGCACCAAAAAGGAATCGTCAGCTTCGAGGTGAACTCGAACATGGCGTCCATGGTCTGGTGGGCAGCGGTCATCGGATCAGCCGCGTCGAGCCAGGGCATCGTGCGGCAGCCCACGCCAAACGGATCAGCACCCGAGCCCTTCATGCAGTGCCAGTAGGAAGCCGCGAACCGCAGGTGCTCCTTCATCGACTTGCCAGCGATCAGAGCCTCAGCGTCATAATGCTTAAACGCCAGAGGATGACGCGAATCGGCACCCTCGAACGCAACTTCGAACACGTTGGGGAAGTACTCGCGCATGGTGTCGGCCTGGGGGGGGGGGGTAAGGGTGAACGGAAGGACCATTCGTAACACAGCGATTCGTGGATGATACTAGCAGGGCTCAGGTGACTCACAACCGACTGAGCGGCGATGCTTGGAGACGGCACCGAGTGTAACGAGCGATGCTTAATTGACGGTGATTGTGAATCGTTAGATGTTGGCTCAGCGACGCTGGCGGTACAGCGATGGGTCAACAGCTCGGGCCATAGCATCGACATCCAGGCCGCCAAGGAACTCACTGATCTCGCTCATGACCGGCTGAGGCTCAAGGATGACACGCCTATAGTCGGTTTGATAGAGGTCCATCTCCGGGCGAGATTGAATCAGCCCGACAGTTTCCTCTATCTGCTTGCGGAAGATGGCTTTGAGACGTTCTGAATCAAGACGGCCGCCGGTTTTGCCGAGCCGCTGGAGCATCGCAGCCTGCGAGGCGAGGACCTCGTCGAGGTCACGGTGCAGCATGATGATCTTGTAGTGATGCTCCGTGGGGAGGTGGCGCACCAGGCTGTGGATCACCTTGATCACATGGCCGGGGGCTTGTTCAAGCCAGGAACGATCGCCCGGCGTAGCGAGCTTCTTCACGGGCTCGAGCTCGTAGTACCCCCTGGGATTGTCCGGGTCCGCAGAGCGTAATCCATCGCTGAGGCTGGGGATCCCGCCTGCATCAAGGGCCTGCATCATCAGTGAGGTCCCGGATCGCGGGATGCCGGAGACCACAACAATGGGTTTGCTCATCGATCGTCACTCGCGGTGAGTTTGCTACTGGGTCGTACAAGGTTGTACCCGCTAAAAGACCTATTCGCTGTCATCATCGTCGGCTGACGACCAGCCAAGCCAGCAGCGACAGCGCCGTGATCGGCTCGGGGGCGTTGGAGCTGGAACCGAAGTTCGACGCCAGCACGCTGAGGTCGATCAGATCGACAGAACCATCGCCTGAGAAATCACCCAGTGACCACGCGCTGTCGGTGGTGTCGAAGTTTGCTGCGAGAACGCTGAGATCCACGAGATCGACCACGCTGTTGCCATTGGCGTCGCCGGTGATGATGTTCTCCATCGGCGTGATCGCGACCCGGTCGATCTCCAGCGTGCGTGTCACGAAATCGGGATCCCCGGCCCAGCCGTTGGGAAACCAAAGGCCGACACTGAACTCGCCGGGGATGGTCGGGATGTGTGTTCTGCTGGTGTACTGGTGGACGCCATCGACATAAAACTCGACCCGCGGATGTGCCACCTCAGGTCCTGCGAACCAGTCGAATCGATAGGTATGAAAGAGACCGGCATCCTGAGGAGCGGGTGTGCCGCTGCCATCGACGATCCCGACGTGCTCGATCGTGCTCAGACTCGGGATCTCACCAAGCCAGGTGTTCATCAGTCCGTAATCCGACTCGA
This sequence comes from Phycisphaeraceae bacterium, assembly GCA_040222855.1. Taxonomy (NCBI): domain Bacteria; kingdom Pseudomonadati; phylum Planctomycetota; class Phycisphaerae; order Phycisphaerales; family Phycisphaeraceae; species Phycisphaeraceae bacterium. Next base: position 3,701 of record JAVKCD010000019.1, read on the forward strand.
AGCCCGTGGGCGAAGTGGTCTGTCTTCGGATGAGTTCGATATCGATCTCGTGGTTGATGACGTTACCGCCATTGAAGTCGTAGTAGAAGGTCCACATGGTGGTCACCACGCCGTCTTCGTAGACCGGTTTCATGCGCACCTCGAAGCGACCCGGCCCCTGCGACTCACGAGTACGAATAGCCCCGCCTGTCCGTCGTCCGTGATCCGCGCGGAAGCCGTTGGCATTCCATCCGCGCTTGGGTCCGGTGTAGAGATTACCATTGCCTTCGATCGAGACGACCCCGTTGGCGATCGAGACATTCTCAGGGATCACCCCACCGTTGGTTCCAGCACCCCCCCACTGCTGCAGCGGGATCTGCCAGACCGACGGGTTGATGATCGACCCGTTGAATCCATCGATGATCGTCTCGGCCGCGTGCAGAGGTCCGGCGGCTGTCAGTACCGACAGCGTAGCGATGGTCGAGCATAGAAACTTCGTCAAGGATAGCTCCCTCATCAGACGGGCTCACTTCGTGTCAGAACCGTGCTGCTCATCAGCTCCTGCTCCTGTGCCTCGGCCTTACTGCGATCATGGTGTCCTATCCATAAAGTCTAGCCAGCCACTGGCGAGCGGTCTTATGCTTCGGCGACATGCCGAGACAAAAACTTCAGGGCATCGATCGCCGCGTCGTCCATCCCAGATTCCGCGAGCCTGTGCTGCTCCTCGAATCCTGTACCAACACTTCATGCAGCGACACACAGCCCAAGACGGTGCCATTCGACGCGAGATTAAGGACAATCTCAGTCCCGGAAGATCGCCATAAACCCGACCAGGATGCAGCAATTAGTGATTCAGAACAAAGCGGGTGATGGGACTCGAACCCACGACATTCAGCTTGGGAACGCCCCAGGCTGCAGATCAGAAACGCGTAAGCGACGCTATAGCCGAGGTTTCCAGATTGCAAGCGATGCGGGCCTTGCGGCGGATCCCACCGATTTGCTGCCGTCGCGCGGTGTAGAGGGGTTCTACACCGCGCTCCAACACCGCGCGGCGCGTGTCAATCTGGGTTGTCCGCCGGCTGCTTTGATCACCCCGCTGCAAAATAATTTGTGATCTGGGCGGGGGGGGTAGTCTGATGCGAGACTCGTCACACCACAGGGCGCCGAACGCGCCCGAGAGAGAGAGAAACACCCATGATCCGCACCGCCAGTGTCGTGTGCGCCGCCGCGCTCCTCGCGCCCGCCGCGCTCGCCCAGACGCCCAGCAACCCCGTCGTCATCGACTTCAACGTTCCGGACACGCCGGTGGGCACCAACATCACCGGCTACCAAGAAGACGGGTTCGTGTTCTCGGTGACCGGGTCAATACCACGCCAGATTAAAATCCGTTCGGGTGCCCTGACCAACGATGGCAACAGCGACAACGCCGTGGTACGCATGGAGGCCATCGACGGCTCGATCTTCTCGCTCGCGTCATTTGACGGTGGGACGAACCTTACCTCGTCGCCGGAAGATACCGGTGATATCGGCTGGTTTGCTCAGGTTGCCACCGACAAAGGCGTGCTCTGGAATTGGCCATCCGTTCTAGGAAGCCCTGTACAAACAATCAACGCCGACTCGTCGGCGTGGGAGGGCGTGCAGTGGCTGAAGTTCCGCGGGTTTCGTTGGAGTAACGTCGACAACATCGTCATCGTCCCCGCCCCCGGCGCCGCCTCCCTCCTCGCCGTCGGCGCCCTCGCGCTGACCCGACGCCGCCGCTGAGCGCACCCACGACCGTGCAGACATGACCAAGGGCCGTCCCACGCGGGGCGGCCCTTGGCCATTTCAAGAGCGGGTGATCGGGATCGAACCGACGACATTCAGCTTGGGAAGCTGACGTTCTACCACTGAACTACACCCGCAGGGTGATCGGTAGTTTACCAAGCCTCGATGCGCAGCCGCAACAGGGATCAGGGGGTCAGGAGCTGGCCTGTGCTCAGGGATTCGGCGGCGAGGCGGTAGACGGTGCGGAGGTCGGGAGTGTGCTCGGTTGCCTTGAGGATGCGGGTGGAGAGCGATCCGGAGTGGAGGAGTTTGCTCGCGGCCTCTCGCAAGGCGGTGTCTTGTGACGGTGTTTGTTCGTGCAGCGCCAGCCAGAGTTCCTGGGCCTTGAGTTTCTTGTCGTTGACGCCAAGGACGCGGAGGAGGCTGGGGTCGGCGATGACTGCGGCTTCAGCCTGGTGGATGGTCGCCTCGAGCGTGTGGTGAAGCGTCTCGGTCGACAGATCTCGCAGGGCTTGTTGATCGGCCCATCGATCTTCGGTGAGGGCTCTGATGACCTCGGCAAGTTGAGCGAGGATGGCAAGGTCCGCCAGCGGGCACTCCTGGAGGTCCACGAGTCGGACCTCGATGGCCCCGCGATCGAAGCGAGCCATGGCCCCGCGGGCGTTCGCGAACTCGTGACGGAGGATGCCTTCGGGGTCGTGCGGGCGGAGATCATCGTACAGGCGTTGAAGAATCTGCTGCTCGTAGTCGCTTCGGGTAAAGACGGGTTCGGGGATGACCAGACCTGTCATCATCGGGATGCGCCTGGCGTTCTTGGCGTAGAAATCGAGTCGACTGTCGAGATGAGAACCTCGTTTTCCTTCGACCAGTGGTGAGCTAGCGGCGATCGCAGGGATGAGCGGGAGCACCGCACGAACTGCAGCATGCAATCGACCGAACTCTTCGTCATTGCGGAACGGAAGATTGAGGTGAGCACTTTGAAGGTTGCTCCAGCCGTGGCCGCGGCAGTCGAAGATCCGGTCATAGGTTCGGTAGACCTCGGTGTACTCGTGGGGCCAGAGTGTTGCTTCTGTGGGGTCCATCCACGGGTGCATGCCCGTAGGCAGCAGCATGGCGTTCATGGGAGACAGCAGGTCATTGATGCGGTTGACGTGACTCTGAAAGGCATCGACGAGACCGGTCAGGCTGAGAGCAGGTCGCTGGGTCTTGATCTCAACCACATGCAAGACCAACTCGTTGGACCAGGACACGATCCCGTCGGGTCCATCGGGCTCGATGTCGCTGGCGACTTGCCCGCCTGCTGCCTTGAAGAGTTGATCCGCGATGGGACGGATATCGAGCGTGTCACGATCGACGATCATGTACTCGAGCTCGACGCCGAAGGCTTCGAACAGCCCGATCGGATAACGCCATGATGCCGGATCACTCATCAGGACCCTAACCGCTTAAAGAAGGAGAGCATGATCCGGAGGTAGAGTTCATCACCGAGAAAAAGGTCTTCTACACCCGCATCAATGTTTGGGTTGTCGTTGACCTCGATCACGACGGGCTTGCCGTAAACGACCTTGAGGTCTACGCCGTAGAGCCCATCGCCCATGAGATTGGCGGCACGGACCGCGAGACGGATGACGTCCTGTGGCGCTTTTTTGACGGGCATGGTTTCAGCATCGCCCTCCTCGAGACCTGCGTCACCGCGTTTGTAGATCTGCCAGTGGTCGGGGGCCATGCCGTAGCGGCAGGCAAAAAGTGGTTCACCATCGAGGACGCCGATGCGCCAGTCGAAATCAGTGGGCATGTATTCCTGTGCGATAACCAGCTCGGAACTCTGGAATAGCTCGGAGACCTGTTGATCGAGGTCAACGTCTTCGTCGATCCTCGTCACCCCGGCCGAGAACGAGCTGTCGGGCTGCTTGATGACACAGGGAAACCCGATCGACCGGATGCCTTCAAGGGCGTTCTCAACGGTCAGGATCATGGTCTTGGGTGAGGCGAGTCGATGTCGCGACATTGACTCAGCGAGGAAGACCTTGTTGGTGCAGCGAACGATGGAACCGGGGTCGTCGATCACGACGAGGCCCTCGGCGGCGGCTCGACGGGCAAAGCGATACGTGTAGTGATCGACAGCGGTCGTATCGCGAATAAAGAGGGCGTCGTACTCGGCGATGCGGCCGTAACTGTCCTTTTCGATCAGCGTGCAGCCGATGCCCAGGGATTCACCGGCTTCCACGAACTTCTGGATCGCCTCGGGGTTCGACGGCGGCATCGGGTCGTTGGGGTTGTGGAGGATGGCGAGGTCATACTTGGTTGGCGGGGAGGCTTTGCTTCTTCTCGGCGTGCGCTTGAGATAGCGGGATGCCTGCTCGATGACGAACGGGTAATGCGATTCGGGTACATCCGCCAGGCCGATGACACGAACACTCGAAAGTTGCCAGCAGCCATCGTGCTCGAACTTTGCACGAAGCAAGGGGGCGGGGAAGGCATTGAACAACGCGAGCGCCAGTCGATCGTGCGCCGAGGCGGTGTTGTGGCCGAAGTAGACGGAGAGTTCGAAGGTGCTCGACTTGATCCGCTTGAGGCTGGACTGGATCAGGTCGTCCAAATCCTGTGCGGCAAGCCGGACAACCGGGGCGAGTTTGAGGTCCTGGATCGCCGCAATCGATGGGAGCGGCCGATGCCCGCGAGCCTCGGCCAGGAGCGAGACGTAGTAGCCCTCGGCCTGGTATTTGAACGACCTGCAGAGGTTAAACACCTTCCGCCCGGCTCCTTGGGCCAACTCGGCGTCAGACAGGTATCGGTAGGCCGAGACGACTTCCATCCCGGGGATCGTGAGGGGCCAACGCTCGGGCGCGTCCACCACCAGCAACGGCTTCATCGGTTGATCGCTTTCTTATCACCCCGCCCCGCTGGCTCAAGGACGAGCAGATTGGCGTCGTAGGTCAGGATGCCGAGCATGATCGCTGGCACGAGCCGAGACATGGAGACGGTGTATCGCTGCGAGGAAAAGCCGGGATTGTCGGCGAGGGGATCGGCGATGGTCACACGGCGTCCGCGTCCCTCGTATCCATGTAGGACCACGAAATGGCCCATCGGGTCGCCGCGGATGTCATCGTAATCATCGTTGGGTCCGAACTCTCGCGCGCATCGGTAGAGGTAGGTCGCGCTGAGCCCAGTGAGAACGGGTATCCCGTCGCGGATGAATCCCGAAATCAGGCGGCTGGTGAGGTCCTTAAAACAGATCTCACCCCCCTCTTCAATAAACTTGAGGTAGAACTCGGTGGCCAGGCGGAACTTCGGGTTGCCATCGCCCTTGGCCTTGAGTTGCAGCCTCAACCGCTCGGCCAGCACGGTCTCGTCTGCTTGCCCGTGCTCATCAAACCAGGTCGGGTCGAAGACCTGGAGATTGAAGGTGTAGAGGGTTGCCTGATAGCCATGCTTGAGGGCATCGACGCCCAGCATGACCGCGAGGGTGCCGCGGCCTTCATCAGAAATCCCCAGCGTGGCCGCTGAGGCGATCACCTCTTCAAGGGACATCTGCGAGCCCCAGTAACGGTAGACCGCATGCAAACAGGTTGGTCCGCAGGTCTCGTCATCGGGTTGGGGCAGAATGTCAACCGGTAGCACACTGGGTACGCTTGCCGAGTGATCGCCACGAGCACCGCTGGCGTCGCCAACTGGTTTCGAGTTGAGATCAGCCATCATTTCCTCTGACCCAGAGCCAGCAAGGGCTCCAAGAGTGGCGGATTGTACCCGGTTGGCAGCGGCATACACTTAGCCAGCCAGCCCGTGACGTTTACAACCAAAACTTTCCAACCCAAGACAGGACCCGTCATGCCCCGACTGATTGACCAACCCTCTCGTGTGACTGCGGTCGGCTCCCAGCCGAAGATCATTGACGAGTATGTCGGCCGAGTGAACACCGGAAGTGACGCCCTGAGTGTGGCCCAGATGAAGAGCCCCGAGGGGTGGTCCGAGCCGGGTCAGACGCCGGAGTTCGCGGAGTACACGCTGGTGCTTCGGGGGATGCTGCGGGTCGAAACGCGGACCGGGGAGTACCGGGTGGCCGCTGGTCAGGCCATCATCACCGAGCCTGGAGAATGGGTCCGCTACAGCACGCCCGAGCCGGGCGGCGCCGACTACATCGCGGTGTGCCTTCCGGCGTTCTCACCGGAGACGGTACATCGGGATGATGAGCACTAACGATCCGTATCGTCAGTTGGGGATCGCTGTGCCAAGCGGGTTCCAGATCAAATCAGGCTTATTCAGCCCGCCAGCCTGACCCGAGACTGAATCAGTACCTGATGTATCCGTCGCATATTGAACGCTGACGCTCTCGCCGTGGCCGTCTGAAAAGGTCATGTTGCAGCTGTCGCCGTGGCGACGGGCGATGCGCTGCCAGTCGCCACGGGTACGATCAATACTGTTGCTGATCACGTTGCCGTTGAGGTCGATGGTCTGTCCGCTGCTGTTGGTGGGGTATTCGTTGTTGGTCGACCGAAGCTCGATCATGGCGACGGTGGCAGAGGGATTGGGCATCTGATTCAGGCTCATCGTGATGATCGGTTCGTTGCCCGAAGCGTTCACAGCACCAGGCCAGGAGGCGGTGCTGCTCTGATCGAGCTTCGAGTTCGGGACGTAGTTGAAGTAGAAGTAAGCGGGAGGGCTTGAAAAGCCTATCTGATACGGCGCTTCGATCTCGGGCGACTGCGGCAACTCTGCGCTGGGGCAGACGAAGATCGACCCGTCGCCGGGCAGAGGAACATCCCTGGCGTTCCCGCTGGCCTGGGCCCGTGCGATGGTGTCGCGGTAGCGTTCCCCGCCATTGAGATTGGCGACCACATCGTTGAACCAGTAAAAGTCCGCCTGCCAGGCAGGGATCGTCCGGCCGCGAACATTCCAGAACTCGTACCCCGGGTTGTCCGGGCCGTCCTCGGGCATCAGCCCCTTGTAATCTTCGGTGAAGATCGCGTTGCCGATGCCCCACTGCCTGATGTTCGACAGGCAGGCCAAGTTCCGCGCGGCCCCACGTGCGGAACCGAGCGCGGGCAGCAGGATCCCGATCAGCAACGCGATGATCGAGATCACCACCAGCAACTCGATCAGCGTAAAACCACGTTGGTTTCTTTTGAGCATTCATCAACTCCGGCCACAAGGGCGAGAAGGATCACCGTTCCCGATCCGTTTCTTCCCCGTCCTTAGACAGTCCTCAACCCACCCGTCGGCGGAGCATCGCGGCCGCGCCAAGAGTCAGCATGGCGAGACTTGCTGGCTCAGGAACCGGCGAACTGCTGCCGAAGTTGCTGGCCAAGAGGCTCAGGTCCACCAGGTCGACCGTGTCGTCAGCGTTGAAATCGCCATCAACCCACTGGATGGTGGTCGCCGATGCACCGAAGTTCGATGCCAGCACGCTCAGGTCAATCAGATCGACGGTGCCATCGAGATTCGCGTCGCCATCGAGGATGCTGTTGATCCAGGCCCAGACCTCGGAGAAGTCCTGGACGCCGGTCAGTGCGTTCTCGATCCCGCCGGCGTTGAAGAGGTTGGGGTTACCGAAGGTTGAGAAGTCAACATCCTCGTAGTCCTCATTATCGCTGGTGCTGTCGGCCCCGACCAGGTTGGTCCCGACGGCGCCATGGTAGTTGAGGACCTCTTGATTTCCAAGGCCACCAGCGCCTGTCGAGCTGCCCCAGTCATCAGTTGCTCCGGCACCGTAGCCCGCTCCGTCTGGCCCGGTGGGCTGGCCGATCTCGCCGATGAACTCACCAACGAGGCCCGTGGTGAGGTCGAGTGCCCCACGACCTGTGAGCGCTTCGACCTGACCGGCCAACGCCGTGTTCGAGGCGTTGAAGATCGCCATGCGCCAGTTGTCGTTATCGACCTTCATGTCGGACAAGCCCTCGAAGTACTCGGTCGCCTGGCCGGCATCGGTCAGGTTCTCATCGAGGTGGAGGTGGATGTGCCAATCGCCGTCTTTGGGGCTGTAGCTGAGGTCGGTGCTGAGGTCGTAGCTGAAGCCGGTATTGAACTGGCCGACCCCGCCGGGGGCGGTGGGGTAGAGGTCACGGCGTTCGATCACCGTGTTCTGCTCGCTGATGGTGATGATCGTGCCCTGGCGGAGATTCGACCACACATCGTTTTGAGTGAACTTGATGAAGCCTCGCTCGTCTGGGTGCTCGCCAGCGAGGAGGTTGCCGGGGTTCAGGCCGGTCTGCACGGCGTTGCCGTTGGCATCGACCTCATCGTTTTCCCAGTAGAGCGTCCATCCACGCAGGTCGGCGTGATCGGTCGTCACGACCAGCTCGATCCAGTCTCCGCCATTGCCGAGGACTCGCGCCCAGCCGGTCGATCCCGCCCAGCCGTTGGGGAGGGTCGTGTCGATCTCAGGCGTCCTCGCATCAACATCCGGGAACGGGTTGCCGGGCGAGACCGGGGCGTTGACCGGGTTGGTGTTGCCCGAGTAGAGAATCGTGCCGAAGTCATAGCCCTCGTAGGGCTTGTTGAGGTCGAACTCAAGGTACCTGTCTGCGCCAACGGAGTTTGCCTCATTGAGCAGCAACTGAGCGTGAGCGGAGACACAGGTCATCATCGTCAACGCCAGGCCGGCGGCGGTTGTCATTCGGAGCATCGAGCGTTCCTTGAAAGGGTTGTGTCGTTATCCCCCTGTCGAGCGAGCGGCCACGCCGCCTGCGAAGCCGTGGCCTCTCGTTTCCGAGAGGCCACGGTTGAGTTTCCAATCAATGATCAGACGCGGCGACGGGTGGCGAGTGCGAGCCCGCCGAGACCCAGCAGCGCGAGCGAGGCAGGCTCGGGGATCACACCGGGTGAGCCAATCAGGGGGTACTCGCCGAAGTCTCCGCCAGCGACCGGAGCGACGAAGGCGCCGTCGACGCCAGCGATCGACTGCAGGATGCCGTCGAAGGTGTCGTCCCCCAGGTTGTAGGTCCAGGTGGCCCCCTTGACGGCCGCGTCGGCATCGTTGCCGGTGTAGGACACGGCATCGACCGTGCCAGCGCCGGCACCATTGCTGTCAAACAGGTAAAGGGTTTCACCGCCCTGGCTGAGGCCGCCGGGGTTGTCGCCGAGGAGGTAGCCGACCTGGACGCTCGCGGACAAGCCCCAGGAGGTGATGAAGGTGGTCACTTCGGCAGGGTCGTTCTCAAGGACAACGACAACGGCTTCGCCGGGAGCGATGGAGGTGATGCCGGTGACTTTTTCGTCGGTCGTCGGGTCAGCGGAGCTGTCATCGTAGAACAGGTCGCCGTCGGTTCCGAAGACGAACGGCATGTCGCCGAAGTTGCTGATCTCGATCCAGTCGCCGGTGACGTCGTCGCCGGGGAGGCCTTCGTAGACCTCGGTGATCTTGAGCAGCGGGGAGCCGTAGGCAACGGGTGTCATGGCCGCGGCAGCGGCGAGGGTCAGCATCATGCGAGTCTTCATCTTGGTTCTCCTCAGCGTTCTTCCATCTCACATTCAGTGGGTAAGCCACGTGGCATTACCCGGATCAGGCTTCTTTTGGGTGGCGGCGAACGGTCAGCGCGAGCAGCAGGGCCAGGACACCTGCTGTCGCGGGCTCGGGGATCGCGCCCGGCGAGGCGATCGCGGGCAGGTCGGAGTCGGTGCTGCTGGCGGTGAGGCTGTTGTAGGCGCCGAAGCGTCCTGGTACGGCGAGGTCGCCGAAGGTGTCGGCGGCGGGGTTGTAGATGTATGAGGCTCGGTTTGAGACCGGGAAAGACTGGGTATCGACGATGTTAGCGCCGGTGAGGCTGGCGTCGTAGAGGATGACGGTGTCGCCATCGCGGCTGAGGCCGGGTCCGCCTCCGCCATTGATGTCGAGGGTGTAGCCGAGCTTGAGGTCGGAGTTGGCGGTGCCCCAGAGGGTGTGGAAGGCGGCGATGGCCTCTTCGAGTGTTGGGTTGAGGTTGTCGAGGATCACGTCGTCCCAGCTCATGAGGAAGACGGCGGATTCACCGGGTGCGAGGGTGGGCACGCCTGTGAGTTGCCCGCCGGAGAGCCAGAGCCCGTCGGGCACGGTGGGCGGGACGGGGACATCGCGGATGTGCCACTGGTCGAGGTTGGTAATGGTCTGGGGACCGAGGTTGGTGATTTCGATCCAGTCGGAGCTGGCTTCTTCGCCGGGGAGCCCGCCTGGCCAGATTTCGGAGATGATGACGCGTGCTGGGGCGTGCGCACTGCCCAGAGTGAGCAGCAGAACACTGATCGCGAGGGTCAGCGACAGGTTCTCCCGTGCGGGGTTGCGTGTTTGTTTGGATCGCATTGGGTCCGTCTCCCTTGATGGGAGAACGTACCCTTGAACGACTTATAAACGGTGAGTGAAATGTGAAGGTCGCGTTATGATTGCGTTAGTGGCGTTACGGTTGTGTTAATTGATCATTGTTCGTGTGCGCACTCGGGGCATTTTCCGTGCAAAAACAGCTCGTGTGAGCGCAGCTCGAAGCCGCTGGGGAGCCGTGCGCTGACCTCAAAGCGCTGTGAATCGATGCAGAATGTGCGCTCGCAGGTGTCGCATTTGAAGTGTGCGTGTGCGTCGGGTCGTTTCCATTCGTAGCGGGTGGGTTCGCCTGGGAGATCGATAGGCGAGAGCATGCCAAGATCGTCGAAGTGGTGGATGGCTCGGTAGACGGTGGCCTGGCCGAGGTTGGGGAGTTCGGCACCTGCGGCGTCGAGGATCTCCTGGACGGCGAGGGGTCGTCCGGCGTCTTCGAGGACTTTGCGGATGGAGTCGCGCTGCTGGGTACGGCGTTTGGGTTGCTTGTCGGTAGCGTGCTGAGGCTTCTGATTCATCCTGTCATCATAGGCCAAAGGAGGGTGGTCTCCCTGTGATGAAAAGTCGGGCGGCCTGTTGAGGCCGCCCGGCCGCGAGTTTTCGGGATGCATCGGGTGTCTGGGACTTAGCGGCGGCGGATCAGGGTCAGGCCTGCGAGGCCAAGGATGGCTGCGGAGGCGGGCTCGGGGACGGCGAGGGTGATCCCGAAGGTGTCTGAGGGGAGCAGTCCGCCATTGAGGTCGATGATGCGGAACAGGCCGGTGGTTGGACCGGTCGCTGAGGGGTTGAGTGTTTCGAGGACGTAGAGGGGGTGGAGGTCGAACTCGGGGCTGCCGAGTTGGATGCTGTCGCCAGTTGTTTCCATGACGGTCTGGCCGACGACGAAGATGGCGAAGTCGGCGGGGAGGTCAACGGCTTCGAGGGCAAAGAGGGCGGAGGTGGGTGCGGCGATGAGTCCGAAATCTTCGAGTTCATCGGCTTCTTCGTCGCCAGGGGCTTCGAAGGCGAGGTCGTTGTCGGGATCGAAGGGGATGTTGCGGAAGCCGGAGAGTGGCGTGAGCGGGATTAGGTTTTCGAAGACGGGCACCTGGACGAGCACATTGCCGGAGGCATCGGTGGTTGCGCCCTCAAACCCTACGCCGATCTGGGTGGTGCCGGAGAGGACGCCGATCAGGACGTGAGGGGCGGCGTCGCCCTCATCAGCGTGGGCGGGGACTGTGATGGACAGGGCGGCCAGGAGGGCGAGTGTCGGGCGGGCATCGAGCTTCATGATCATTTCTCCGAGAATAAGGGCCGATCGGTACATGAGAACGATTTATCAGTTTCACTTGACTGAGAACATAAACTCATTATCATGAACCGTCAAGCCATGTTGATAAAAGATTCTCAAATACGGAGGCGTGGTTTCACGCTGATTGAGCTGCTGGTGGTGATCTCGATCATCGCGTTGCTGATCGGGATTCTGCTGCCAGCGTTGGGGGCGGCTCGGGACACGGCGCGATCGGCGGTGTGTCTGTCGAATCTGCGTCAGGTCGGGGTGGGGGTGTACGCGTATGTTCAGGATCACGATGGTCTGCTGCCTGGGGCGGGGCTGAATCATGCGGGGGGTGTGGGGCTGAATGAGCAGGGGTCGTGGTTTTTCACGTTGAGTGCTTATGCGGATGGTTCCCTGGTTGGGCGGTGTCCATCGGATGTGAGTGTGTATTGGGAAGAGGTGTCGCCGACGCTCGGTCGGTTGAGGCTGGTGAGTTATGCGCTGAACAATCTGATCACCGGGAATGTGCCGGGGTTTGAGGACTACCGGGATCTGGACCGGATTGCGCGGGCGACCGAGACGATCTATGCGGTGGAGTTGGCGGAGGAGGACCCGGGTTTTGCGGTTTCGGACCATGTGCATCCGGAGGCGTGGTTGACGATGCCGCCTGCGCAGCGAGCCTCGGTGGTGGGCCAGCAGATGGCGATCGATCGGCATGCGTCTTCGTCGAACTATCTGTATCTGGATGGTCATGCGGCGAGCCTGGATTGGGAGGAGACCATGAGTGGCCCGCCTTTTGTTCCTAGTGTGAATCACTACGACCCGCGCTAACCCCCCCCCCCCGCACCCCGCACCCCGCCCCGTCCGCCCTACCTATACACGCGTAGATTCGTGACCTGAGTTACTAGAGGCAAAGGAGACCGAGATATGAAGCCGTTGTTTTTTTGTGGTCTGGCGATGTGTCTTGGCTCGGTCGTCATGGCTCAGGATTTATCTCCGCATCTTGATATCGGTGTGCGGTCGGATGGTCAGCTTGCGGTGGGGTTTGATGGGGTGGTTCGGGGTGAAGCGATCGTGATTGATACGTTCTCGGAGTTTCTGCCGGAGGGCGGTTCGGGTCATATCAATCTGGTTTTCTCGGCTACTCAGGACATCGCTTTTCGGACAGCGACGACGGGTCTGGCGGAGGGCTATGGTTTTTTGAGTTTCAGCGCGTTTGGGCTGTCTCATCCTCAGGTTGCGTTGGAGGCGGTGTCGCTGGACGCGATGTTTGAGGCGTTCGCGTTTGGCCAGGCGTTGCTGGATGGTGTTGGGGATCGGCTGGTGCTGAATGCGCCTGGCAACGGTCTGGATTTTCATCCGACGTACATCCTGCGCACAGGGGATGAGGGGTTTGTGGGTCGTGTGGAGGGTTTTTTTTCGTTGGTGCCGTTGACGCAGACTGATCTGCTGAGCGGGTCAGCGGTGTTCCCGATAGTTTTTGTGGTGGGCGGTGATTACGACGACGACTATCGACTGACCGCGAGTGATGTTGATGCGCTGGCGGCGGGTGTGGGCGGGTCATATGACGTGGCGTTTGATCTGGATCGCGATGGTGCGTTGGGGCCGGAGGATGTGGATGTTTGGCTGGATGAGCTGGCGCAGATTGCGCGTGGGGATGCGAACTTTGATGGGCGGGTGGACCTGATTGATTTATCTGTGCTGGCTTCTGGGTTTGGTGGTCCTGGTGGTTGGGCGATGGGGGACTTCAGCGGGGATGGGGTGGTTGATCTGGTGGATCTCTCCTTGCTGGCCAGTGGTTTTGGCGAAACGGCAGAAAATGTGGCTGTTCCCGAGCCTGTTGGGTTGCTGGGCGGTATTCTGGGGGTGTTGATGGTTCGTCGAATGAGACCATGATGACTCGACTCATTTTGCAGAGGAGAAACGCTGATGTCTCGAACCCGATCCCAGTTCCTGTTGGTTGGTGCGTTGTCTGGTTTGACGTTGGTGTCGACGGCTTCGGCGATCAACATCACGCTTGATTACACCTACGACTCGGCCAACGCCAACTTCTTTGGTGCCGGGAATCCGGATGGTGCGGTGGCGGGCGCTGAGGCGAAGGCTTCGCTGGAGGCGGCGGCGGCTTATCTGTCGGCGGTGATGACGGACACGTTTGTGGCGATTGAGACTCCGCCTGTGTTTAACAGTGAGTTTTTCAGTGGTGAGGTGGTGTGGTCGTGGGAGGCGCGGTTTGCGAACCCGGCGACGGGGTCGCTGACGATCCTGGACGATTTGAGTATTGCGGAGGATGAGGTGCGGATTTTTGCGGGGGGGCGAGCAATTGGTGGGACAACGCTGGGTGTTGGGGGAGCGGGCGGGTTTGGGGTGAGCTCGACGCCTTCGGGTGGGTTTACACAGGGTGAGATTGATCAGCTCGATGTCATCACGGCGGATTTCTTTGATGCGGTCGAGACGCGCGGCGAGGCGACGGGGTTTGGCCGTTGGGGCGGGTCGATCAGCTTTGATAACGATGGTTCCTCGACATGGCATTACGACCACACGGCGGAACCGGTTCCGGGAACGTCTGATTTCTATTCGGTTGCGTTGCATGAGCTGGTGCATGCGCTGGGGTTTGGGAACAGTGATTGGGAGGGGCTGGTGTCGGGCGGGTTGTTTACGGGTTCGGCGTCGTCGGCGTTGTTTGGCGGGAACGTGCCGGTGTCGGGCGATCAGTCGCACTGGATCGAGGATACGGAGTCGGTGTTGTACGGCTCGATCTTCGAGCAGGAGACGGCGATGGACCCGGACCTGACGACGGGGACACGCAAGCTGATCACGGCGCTTGATGTGGCAGGGCTGGAGGATATTGGCTGGGAGCCGAGTGTGGCGGCGTTTGATTTTGACAGCGATACGACGCTGGATGCGGATGATCTCGATGTGCTGATCGCGGCGATTGTTGGGGGCGGAGCGGCTTTGAGTTTCGATGTGGATGGTTCGGGCGTTGTGGATGCGGACGACCTGAGGCATTGGGTTGAGCGTGTCTACGGGAGCGTCGTGGCGGACAGTAACCTCGACGGGAAGGTGGACCTGATCGACCTGTCGGCGCTGGCGTCGGGTTTCGGCACGAGTGGGGCGGGCTGGACCGGCGGGGACTTCAACGCGGACAACAATGTTGACCTGATTGATCTGTCGACGCTGGCGTCGGTGTTTGGGAGTGACCTGACGGTTCCGGAGCCTGCGGGCGCGGCGGTGCTGGTGGTTGGGCTAGCGGGGGTGGTCCGGCGCAGGTAAGCTCTTTGCAGCGCATGTAGTTCGCGCAAGGAGAACCACTGTGCTCAACACTATTATCGGTATCGTTATTCTGGTCGCCTGGGTCATCGCGTTAGTTGACATCATCAAAAGTGCGATGGATGGGACCAAGAAGCTGATCTGGATTCTGGTCGTTATCTTCCTGCCGATCCTGGGCACAATCCTGTGGTTTGTGCTTGGGAAGAAGTAGCGACTCGGCGGCTGATCAGGCTACGCGGACGCTGATGATCTGGTATGGCTTGACCTCGACCACGCAAGGGTTGGTGGTGGGTTCTGTGGTGGGTGTTCCGGCAAGGTCGGTGAGGTTCCAGGTTTTTCCGGCGAGGTTGAGTTCGATCCACCCACGTTGTCCGAGGGTTTCGTGGAGTCGGAGGGTGAGGCCCCCGCCGGGTTCGGGCTGGGCCCAGCTTGGGATGACGGAGGAGAGTCCTTCGATGCTCTGGAGAGGTTGCGGGGTTGGTGTTCCGCGGTACTCGATGGGTTCGGCGAAGAGGGTTTCGGCGAGTGAGGCGGGTTGATCGGGGAGGTCGGCGTCGGAGGTGTAGCGGCCGACGGCCAGTCGGATGTGGTGTGAGCCGAGGTCGGCGACATCGGCGGTCGGCCGACCGGACTTGTCGAGGGGCGTGTCGCCTGAGCGTGGCATGATGGGGCTGCGGAGAAGGCTGATGTGGGCGAGTCCTTCGCGGCAGCCGTAGCCGTAGGTGCGTTCGGCGAGGAGCATCATGCCGTCGGCTTCGGTTTCGTCGGCGACGGTCATCCATCGGCTGGCGGGGTTTTCGAAGGCGGTTTCGTGGGCGATGGGTCCGGCGTGTTGTCCGCGGAGGGCGCTGCCGAAGGGTGCGCCGTAGCGGGCCTGCTTGCCGGCGTAGGTGGTTGGGAAGACGAGTTTGAGCAGCTTCTCGCGGTCGCGCAAGTCGATGTCGAGGTCGAGGTGGAGGACGGGGTGGATCGGGTCGAGGCTGTAGGCGAGGGTCATGCTGCTCTGGTTGGCGAGTGAGCGTTTGACGAGGAGTCTGGGTCGGAGTTCATCGGATTCGTCGATGGTGATCTGGGCTTTGGAGGATACGGGTTCGCCGAGGGATAGGCTCCTGCGATCGATGTCCCAGGCGTCGTACATGGCGGGCTGGTCGGGGATGATCCATGGCTCGGCGGCGGGCGCGGAGAATGCGATGGGTTCGCCGTCGATGATGAGCGACTCGATCCTGCCACGTGTGTCGAATCGGGCTTCGACGCGTTCGCTGGTGAGGCTTCGTTTGGTGATGCGGACATCGGGGCTGATGATGGCGGGGAGCGATTTCACCTCGACGCCAGCGAGAGGCGGGAGGGTACGCATTGCGCCGTCGATGGCTCGGGTTAAGGGTTGTGGGAGTGGGTTGAAGATACAGGTTTTGGCTTTGTTTTTGGCTTTGAGGGCTTTGGCGGCCTGGTTACGGGTGGTGTCGCCGATGTCGGCGAGTTCGGGGAGGGCTTCGTCGTAGACTTCCTTGACGGAGCTGCCGGGGAGGTAATCGTGGAACTGGGCGAAGACGACTCGTTCCCAGAGGGTGGGATCGATTGGGCCGTTGCCGTTGACGGCGTGGACGGCTTCGAGCATCTGGAGTCCGCGTTCAGCGCGGCGGTAGAGTCGTTTGAGTTCGGCGTGGGTGGTCTGGACGCCGCGATGGAACTCGAGGTAGACCTCGCCGCGCCAGGCGGGGAGGTTTGGGGTGTGCTGGGCCATGCGGTCGAAGAAGCCTTCGATGGTGCCCCACTCGGTCTTGGGGAGTCCGCGGAGGTTGGTCATTCGTCGGGCGCGTTCGGCCATGGCTTCGGTGGGTCCGCCGCCGCCGTCGCCATAGCCGGTGGGTATGAGGAGTTCGGGGTGTTGGGGGGTCTGGCGGTGGTGTTCGGCGAGTTCGCGGACCTCTTGCGGGGTCCCGGCCATGTTGTAGTGATTCCAGATGACGTGGCTGAGGACTTCGCTGCCATCGTGTCCGATCCAGCGGAAGCTGGTGTAGGGGAATCGCTGGGCGGTGGACCAGTGGAGTTTGGTGGTGAAGAAGTAGGGGACGCCGAAGCCAGCGAGGATCTGCGGGATGCAGCCGGAGTAGCCGAAGACGTCGGGGAGCCAGAGGACCTTGCTGTCGTCGCCACGGAGTTGTCGGAAGCCTTGCTGTCCGAGGGCGACCGAGCGGGCGAGGGCTTCGCCACAGGCGAGTTGGGTGTCGGACTCGACGTACATCGCGCCGGTGGGTTCCCAGTGGCCGGATTGTATGGCGTTATCGACGCGGTCCATGAGTTTGGGGCAGCGGCGGCTGACGGCCTGGTAGCTGGCGGGCTGTGAGTAGCCGAAGTGCACTTCGGGGTAGCGTTCGAGAAGGCTGAGGGCGTTGGAGAAGGTGTGGATGGCTTTGAACTCGCCGACGCGTTCGGGCCAGAGCCAGACGAGGTCGATGTGGGCGTGTCCGGTGAGGATGCCTTTGAGCTTGTCGTCGTCTTGCTGGAGTCCGCGATAGGTCTTGGCGAGTTGGTTGCGGAGGGCGGGGACGCCTTGGCGGTCGAGGGCATCGACGGCGAGGCTGAGTTGCTCGAGGAGCCATCGGAAGGCGGGGTCGGCGGCGTGGAGTTCGGGGCGGTAGCCGACGGCGTTGTAGCGGTTGCCCCGCTGGGGGTAATCGGGGAGGTGTGAGAGGTCGAGGAGTTGGATGAGGACGTCGAGGTCGTGGAAAGCGGCCCATGCATGGTCGTCGCGGATGGCGAGGCTAGCGCCGTCGAAGCGGCTGCCTTGGGCGTCGATGCCGTTGATTTCGCCGGTGACCCAGACGCCGGTGCGGCAGCAGATGGATTCGATCATCCATTTTCTGACGCCAGCGCGGAGGGGTGCGTGTTTGTGTCCGGGGTCGATGCCGTAGACGGGTTGGCCGTCGGCGTAGAGGGTTGCTTCGCCCTGGTCTTTCCAGAGGAGGTAGGTGTTGTCGGGGTTTTTGATTCTGGGGAGTTTGATGCGCCACCAGCACTGGTCGTAGACCTTGCCCCAGTGGTGCGGGCGTTTGTTGACCGGTTTGTAGGTCAGTTTCTGCGCCTGGGCGAAGGTAGTGTGGTCGTGGGCTGGTTTGGACTGCTCGACGGTGATAGGCGTCGGGTCGATCTGCCAGATCATGGCTTCGACGCGCTCACGGGCGCGGGTGAGACGGGGCAGATCGAACTGTGGGAAATGGTTGGCTTCCAGCATGGCTGGAGCTTACCGCACGCGAGGCGGGTTGGGGGATAGGAGCGAGGGTGATTCAACTCACGCTTGATCAGTTGCGAGTTGATGTGTCAAAGATTTTTTGTGGAGGCTTAGACCCAGACGGACATGATCAAGGCGTCTTCGGTGGATTTTCCGACCATTTTGCCGACGGTGGTGGTGACGAACTTGACCTCGTACTCGGGGTTTTCGTCGAGCCACTGGTTGACCTGTTCATCGATGTGGTCGATGGCGTCGAGTCGGAGCTTGGTGACGAAGGTCTTGACGTGGCAGGCGCCCGTGCCGGTTTTGAAGGGGGCGCGTTTCCAGACGACCTGGTGCTTCTCTCGCTCGGCGAAGGAGGAGATCGTGGGTTTCTTCTCGGTGGGGTCCTCGGGGACGATGTCCATGACCATCTCTTGTTCCTCGGGTTCTTCTTCGAGGGCTTCGGGAGGGATAGGGATGGCTTTTTCGAGAAGTTCGTCTTCTTCAAAGTGCTTTTCGTCGGGCATGAGCGGCTCCAGAACAGCGAGAATAGGATCGGGTCAGGAACCCGGATGAGTCACAACTTGATGCCCCCCCAGAATACGTCGGATGCGGGCTTTATCAAGAGATCACTCGCATTTGCCACCCCCGCCCGCCCGCCCGCCCGCGCATGTGGCGTCCGGTGCCGCCTTCGTGGTTGCTGGGGGTCAGAGGATCGCTGGCGGGGAGTCTGCGGAGTTCCCATTGTGATCCATGAGACTGGGCAAGGGGTTCGAGGAAGATGCGGCTCGGTGTCCAGAGATAGGCGAGGGCGCTTCCCTGCCCGAGTCGCTGGACTGAGCCCTTGCCGCTGGTGATTGGGCCGGTCCGTCGGAGGTAAGCTCGGCGGTGGTCCGGCAGCGGCGTGAGCATCATGGGGCGATCGTTCCAGTGTGAGGGCATGTGAGCCAGACGCCAGGTCTTGAGCATGGGTGCGTCGGGGTCCGTGGAGCCGGGTCGTCCTGTTGCGTGCGGGTCTTCGATCATGAGATCGACGTGGGGGAATCCGGGCATGAGGTGGCGGAGGATGACGTAGCGGAGGCATTGCATAGGTCTCTGATCGCCGGTCGGCTGGCCCGCGTCAAGCCTCGGCGGTAATCTCGGGTCTACGAATCGGCCGATGTCCCCCAGAGACGGGCGGTTTGCCCTTGATGGAGCTTAGAACCCGATGATCCGCAACGAAACACGTTCATCCCGGCTTGTGCGTCTGGTTATGGTCATTCTTCTCGGCGTCACCCCCCTGCTGTCGGGCTGTGTGACGGCGACGATGCACCGTGAGAAGGGCCAGGCGGCTCAGGCTCGTGGTGATTTCAGCCGTGCGATCGAACAATACCAGGCGGCGTTGGAGAAGAACCCGGCAGACCATCGGGCTCGCTTTCATCTGGGCGAGGCTTATCTGGCCATCGGCGAGAACCTCAAGGCTCAGTTGGCATTCGAGAAGGTGATGGCGGGGCGGCCGTCGGATGAGTTGCTGGTACCTCGCGTACTCGAGAAGCTGGCGGAGGCGATCTATCGGCAGAACCGGGCGGATGCGTTGTATGACATGCTGGAGTCGAGCGTGGAGGCGTACCCGACCAGTCGTTCGTATCTGCGGCAGGCGGATTATCTGGTGAAGCTGGGTGATCACGATCTTGCGGCGGTGGCGTACCGGAAGGCGGGCCGTTTCTCGGAGCCGGGGGATGCGACGGCTTACCTGCGGGCGGCGGGGTTCTATGATTCGATTGGCGATCCGGCGAACACGGCGTTGAATCTGCGGTACGCGATGTATGTCGATCCGGATCATCCGAAGATCGCGCCGTGGTTCCGGAAGCTGGGCATCGTGCCGGGACCGACGCTGCCGTTGCAGCCACCGGCGTTGACGAACGTGACGCCTTGAGTGCGGGCTTTTCTAGAGTTTCTCTGCGGCCAGCGAGGCGAGTTCGGATCGTTCGGTCTTGGCCAGTGTGACGTGGCCGACGAGGGCTTCGCCCTTGAGTCGTTCGACCATGAAGGACAGGCCGTTGGATGAGGAGTCGAGGTAGGGGTTGTCGATCTGGGCGATGTCGCCTGTGAGGACGATCTTGGTGCCTTCGCCGACGCGGGAGACGATGGTCTTGACCTCGTGGGGGGTGAGGTTCTGGGCCTCGTCGATGATCATGAACTGGTGGGGGATCGATCGTCCGCGGATGTAGGTGAGGGGTTCGAGGACGAGTTGACCGGTGGACATGAGGTACTCGATGCGTTGCTCGGGCTGCTTGCTCTCGGCGTGCTGGGAACCGGCGCCGCGGGTTGAGAGGAGGTACTGGAGGTTGTCGAAGATCGGCTGCATCCAGGCGGAGAGTTTTTCGTCCTTGTCGCCTGGGAGGTATCCGATGTCACGGCCCATAGGCATGATGGGGCGGGCGACGAGGAGCTTGTCGTAGCGGTGCTCGGCGAAGACCTTGGTCATGCCGGCGGCGATAGCGAGCAGGGTTTTGCCGGTTCCGGCGGTGCCCAGGAGGGTGACGAGTTTGACCTCGTCATCGAGGAGCAGGTCGAGGCCCATGGTCTGCTGGACGTTGCGCGCCATGATGCCGGAGACGGGTTTACGCGGTCCGTGGACGGGGATGAGGTGATCGGTGTCGGCGAGTCGTCGGGCGAGTCCGGTGTGGGAGTCATCGGTGGCGCTGCGAAGCTGGGCGAACTGGTTGGCAAAGAGCTCGGGGATGGTGTCATCGTTTTTGCCGAGGTGTGGGGTGTCCTCGGTTTGGGGCTGCTGCGCCCATAGTTCGTCGAGGGCTTCGATTTCGAGTTGTTTTTCTTCGTAGAGCTGATCGATGATGTCGCCGGGCACATCGAGGGTGGTGTAGCCGGAGTAGAGGTGGTCGATGTCGACTTTCTGGGCTTCGAAGTCCTCGGTGTGGATGCCCAGGGAATCGCTCTTGAGTCGGACGTTGATGTCCTTGGTGATCATGATGGAGCGGTAGCCCTGCTCCTTGAGTCCCCAGGCGACGCCAATGATCCGGTTGTCGGGTGCGTTCTCGGTTAGGGCCTTGGGGCGAAGCTCCTCGGCGAAGGCTACGCGGATCGATCCGCCACGGTCGTTCCAGACGACGCCATCGGCGAGTCGGCCCTGCTGACGGAGCTTGTCGAGCTGGCGGATCACTTCGCGGGCGGCGCGGCCGACGTCATCGTTGCCCTTCTTGAACTTGTCGAGTTCTTCGAGGACGGCGAAGGGAACGACGACATGGTTGTCGTCGAACATATAGAGGGCTTTGGGGTTGTGGAGCAGGACGTTGGTGTCGAGCACGAAGTGTTTGATGTCGGTGCTGGTGTCGATCCCGGAGAGTTCTTTGACGAGTTGTGACACGCGGGCCTCCTGTCGCTCTGCTCAGAGTGTATCGGGTCGCTGGCTCCCCCATGCAGCCCATACGGTGTTCACATGAAGTACCTCGACCTGCTCGAAGCCGGCCGTGCGGAGTCGGTCGATCTGCCAGACCAAGGGTCTGGGGTGTCCTCGGCTTCGATGTAGTCGAAGGCCTTGACTCTGAAGTCCGGGCCAACGACGGCGTCGAGATAGTCGGCGTAGCGACCTCTCATCAGCTCATGGACGGCGGGTAGCTGATGGTGGATCAGGTCCACGATCCAGAGCCATCCGCCCGGCCTGAGGGCCGCGTGGAGTCTGGCGAAGACGGCGTCCCACTCTTGGTCATCACGGAGGTGATGGAAGACGGCGGCCGCCATGATGGCGTCGAACGAACCGTCCTCTGGCTCGTAGTCGCGAACATCGGTCTGGATCGTGGTCACGGCACCCGGGGTCTCAGCCTCGACGCGTTGCCGGGCGCGATCAAGCATCGGCTGGCTCAGGTCGAGAAGTGTGCAGGTGGGTTCAGGTGACTGACCGGTCCGCTGGGCCAAGCTTCGGAGCAGGCTGATGGTGTAGTTGCCTGCACCGCAGCCGATATCCAAGACGCGGCTGATTGGGTCGCCTGTTGCGACGGCAGCGCTCGATATGAGGTTCATGCAAAGGGTCGAGTCGATCGCGGCGGCCTGGCCGGTCTCCAGGTTTGAGAATCGATCGACATCGGCATCGAAGCGGGCGCGAATTTCGTCGACGGAGGACTTCATGCTGCACCTCGCTGAGGCTTCTCATCCTCGGGTCCAACCCAGCGGCTCATGAGGATTTCATCGATGTACCGGCCGTCATGGCGGCGTATTGCCCGGCGTTTGCGGCCATCTACCTCGAACCCAACACTCCGATATAGCCGCTGAGCCGGTTCGTTATCCGCAAACACCTCCAGCTCGAAGACCGTCAGGTCCGGATGACGATCCGCCCAGTCGATCAGGGTCTGCATCAAGTGACGACCAAGCCCAACCTCACGCCAGGGCTTGCGTATCGCAATCCCAAGCCCGGTCGCGTGCCGTCGCCGCTTGAACCTGTTGCCCTGCAAACCACAGCACGACACGATCTCACCATGCGCCTCCGCCACCAGACACACCCCATAGGGATCATCCAGATGCGACTGCACCCAGCCGCGCTCGGCCTCCAGACTGAACAACTCGTCCTCAGGTGATACCAGCAGATACTCCGACTCTGTCCGAACACCATCCACGTACGACAGCAATCGCTCTGCGTCATCGGGTACCGCTGAACGTACTGCTACTTCACGCCCGTCTCTGAGCTTCACCGTGCCCGGTCGATCAAATCTCATGGCGATTCCGCCTCGACTTCGGACTTGATTTCACGATCCGGGGAGCTTGTTCGGATGCGATTAATCGCGGCGAGGTAGGCGAGGGCTGCGGCCTCGATGGTGTCGGTGGACAGGCCGCGGCCACGGGCCTTGTGGCCGTGGTGATCGACGCGCACCTGAACCTCACCCTGGGCGTCTTTGCCGTGGGTGATGGAGCGTGTTGCGAAGTCTTCGAGGGTGACTTTGACGCCTGTGATGGCCTGGATGGCGGAGTAGATGGCGTCGACCGGGCCGTCGCCGACGGCGGCTTCGGTTTTCTCTTCGCCGGCGGAGTCGGCGAGGGTGACGGTCGCGGTGGGCATCGCGCCAGTCCCGGCGACGACCTGGAAGCGGCTGAGCTCCCAGAGCGAGCGGCCGACCTCCATCATCTGATCGAGAATCGCCTCGATGTCCTCGTCGTAGATATCTTTTTTCTTGTCGGCGAGTTCCTTGAAGCGGTCGTAGACCTTCTGCAGCTGTGCCTCGTCGATCGTGTAGCCGAGCTGGACGAGACGGTCGGCCAGGGCGTGTCGGCCTGAGTGTTTACCGAGGACGAGTTTGCTTTCGGGCACGCCGATGTCGCGTGGGTCCATGATCTCATAGGTCTCGCGGTGTTTGAGCACGCCATCCTGATGGATGCCGGATTCGTGCGCGAAGGCGTTGTCGCCGATGACGGCTTTGTTGCGCTGAACCGTCAGGCCGGTGAGGGTCGAGACCATGCGGCTGGTGGGATAGATGCGTTTGGCGTTGATTCTCGTGGCGTAGCGACCAAAGACATCGGAGCGGGTGCGCAGGGCCATGACGATTTCTTCGAGCGCAGCGTTGCCGGCGCGTTCGCCGATGCCGTTGATGGTGCACTCGACCTGGCGGGCCCCGCCTTGGATCGCGGCGAGGGAGTTGGCAACGGCGAGACCGAGGTCATTGTGGCAGTGGCAGGAGAGGTAGACATTCTGGGCGTCGATCTGCGGGAGTTGGCGTCGCAGTTCGCTGAAGATCGCGCCGTACTCCTCGGGGACGGCATAGCCGACGGTGTCGGGGATGTTGATGGTGGTTGCGCCGGCCTCGATGACGGCGGCGGTGATGTCGGCGAGGTAGTTGAGTTCGGTGCGGCTGCCATCCTCGGGGGAGAACTCGACATCGGCGACGAACTCGCGGGCCCGACGGACCGAGTCAACAGAGAGTTTCACGATCTCGTCGAAGGCTTTGCGGAGTTTGTGTTCGCGGTGGATCTTAGAGGTCGCGCAGAAGACGTGGATGCGCGGTTTGTGGGCGTCCTGGAGGGCTTCTCCGGCGCGATCGATGTCTCTGGGTACGCAGCGCGAGAGCCCGCAGACGATTGAATCGGAGACCTCCTGGCCGATTGCGCGGACCGCCTCGAAGTCGCCCTGGCTGGTGATCGGGAATCCGGCTTCGATGACATCGACGCCCAGGCGTTCGAGCTGGCGAGCGATCTCGAGTTTTTCGTGGTGGTTGAGGCTGGCTCCGGGCGATTGCTCGCCGTCGCGGAGGGTGGTGTCGAAGACACGGATCGCCATCGTGTCCGCGCCCTGCGGCTGGCTGTTCGATTCGTCCTGATCCGATTCTCTGCTGGCCATGATGTGGCTCCTGTTGGGTCGTCTGACCTCGATATCGGTGATCTGTGTACCTAATAAAAAACCCCTGCCCGAGTGCCGGGCAGGGGTGGTGTTTCGTCCTGAGTTGGACCAACGCGCCCTATCCGGCCACCTGACTGCTGGTAAGCAGCGTCATTGGGTTACCGAGAATAAGATTCGGGGTGGCGGACGCGTTCATCTCGACGTAAGACTACCCTCCCGACAAGCCTTGTCAACGTTATTCTCCGCAGAATGCCGACGGAGTGCTCATGACCCAGCCCCCCTCACCCGACTTGCCTCCTCTGCCAGACGATGGCCCGATCCTCGTGACCGGGGTGGCGGGGTTCATTGGCTCTCATGTGGTTGATGGACTGCTGGGGCTCGGGCACCGGGTGGTGGGGATTGATAACTTCAACAGTTTCTACGCCCCTGAGATCAAGCACAGCAATCTGAAGCGCGCCAAGACCCACGCGTCCTTCTCGCTGATCGAGATGGACATCCGGGATCGGCAGGCTGTCCTTGGGGCGTTCGAGCAGCATCAGCCCTCGACGGTGATCCACCTTGCGGCCATGGCGGGTGTTCGACCGTCGATCGAGTCGCCCTCGCTGTATACGGCTGTCAACCTCGATGGCACGGTGAATCTTCTCGATGCATCTCTGGTGCTAGCAGCCCGGCCCCGTTTCGTGTTTGCCTCATCGTCATCTGTTTACGGCAACAACGAGAAGGTTCCGTTTGCCGAGTCGGATGCGGTGGATCGTCCGATCAGCCCGTACGCCGCGACCAAGCGGGCGGGCGAGTTGATTGCTCACACGTACGCCCATCTCCACCGACTTCCGGTGGTTGGTCTTCGTTTTTTTACGGTTTACGGGCCACGCCAGCGGCCGGACCTGGCTATCGCCAAGTTCCTGCGACTCGTCCACGATGAGCAGCGCATCCCGGTTTTTGGAGACGGCACGACCTCGCGTGACTACACCTTTATCGATGACATCGTTGCGGGTGTGATCGCCGCGACACGGTACTGCGGGTCTTCTGAACATATGGATCAGGCAGCGGTCGGGACGCCGGATGTGGCCCCGGGCTTTGATCTGTTTAATCTGGGCGGGTCCGACCCGGTGACGCTGACGCAGATGATCGACGCCATCGGACAAGCCGTGGGCAAGCAGCCGATCATTGATCGACAACTGATGCAGCCGGGTGATGTTGAGCGGACGTTCGCGGATGTGAGTAAGTCGAAGGCGAAGCTGGGCTACGAGCCGACGACGTCGTTAGTGGAGGGGGTGAGGAGGCAGTGGGGGTGGATGCGCACCGACAGCTCCTGAATCACAGGATGCTCAATGATCGGAGATAGTTTTCGTACCAGCGCCAGGTTGCATTCTCGCTGCAGTGCTCTGAAGCAAAGAGTTTCCCGGCGTTTCCAAGTTGATCAGTGTGGTCGGGGTTGTTCCACAGGTCTACCACCGCTTCGGCCATCGCCGTCGGCGAACCGGGATCGACCAGTAGCCCACGCTGGTTGTGTTCGATGTACTCGTTGATCCCGGGGGCCTCTGTGATGACGACGGCACGTCGAAGGTGCATCGCCATGACCAGCGTCACATGCCCGCATGAGATGACGCCTGCGAGGAGGGGGAGCACCATGAATCGGGAACCGGCCACGAGGGCGTGGACCTCATCGAGGGGGATGTTGGCTCGGACGGAGACGTTGTTCGGCACGTCGATGCCGTTGAGGTTCTCCGGGCGCACGACCCAGACGAAGTCGATGTCCGTGCAGAGGCGGCAGACATTGGCCAGAAGTGGGTAGTCACGTGCGTTCCCGCCTACGGCGACGACGTAGGGGCGCTCGGGGATTTGCCAGGAACCATCGACAACTTCGGGGGATTGAACGCCCCAGCGGATGGGATGGAAGCGCTCAACTGGTAAGGCAAGCAGGTCGCTATAGAGACCTGCTTCGTAGCGGGTAAAAACAACCAGGTCCTCCACGTGCCGAAGAGCGTGGCGGAGGAGCTTGAGCTTTGGTCCCGATGGCACGTACGGGAAGTTGAAGGCATGAGCGAGGTGGCGGACTCGTTGGCGGCCCTGAAACAACTCGCAGCGGTAGGTCAGGTGGGGGTCGTGCGAGAGGAGGAGTGCGGCTTGCTCGGATCGCGCGGTTCGGGTGGCGCGGCGGCAGGCCAGCCAGCCCGCGAGATCGGGCCTGCGGATGCGTGCGGCCAGCCCGGTAACGCCCAAGGGACCGAACTCGATCTGGCGGACACGATCACTGAGGCGGTCGGCGAAATACCCCCCCTGCCCGTCCTGGGCGTAGCGCGAGCAGTTCACGATCAGGGGAGCATCACCCACGGCCCCAACATAGCTTCTCTCGGGACTGCAAGACCGATCCGCCCACCGTGTTAAACTCCCCGACTCAGTGTTCCGTGACCGCTTTGAACCGCTTCGGAGAAGACCACCGTGACCACCCCTGCCAACGGCCAGCCCATCACGCTCAAGGACGGCGTTCTCAGCGTCCCGAACCACCCGATCATCCCGTTTATCGAGGGGGATGGGACGGGGCCGGACATCTGGCGGGCGTCGCAGCTGGTGCTGGATGCGGCGGTGGCGAAGGCTTACGGGGGTGAGCGGAAGATTGCATGGATGGAGGTTCTGGCGGGTGAGAAGGCGTTCAATCAGACGGGGAACTGGCTGCCTGACGCGACGCTGGATGCGTTTAGGACCTATCTGGTGGGGATCAAGGGCCCGCTGACGACGCCGACGGGGGGCGGGATCCGGTCGCTGAACGTCGCTCTGCGGCAGATTCTGGACTTGTACACCTGCCTGCGGCCGGTGCGGTGGTTTACGGGGGTGCCGACGCCTGTGCTGCGGCCGCAGGACACCGATATGGTGATCTTCCGGGAGAACACCGAGGACATCTACGCGGGCATCGAGTTCGAGCACGGCAGCGAGGAGAACACCAAGTTCAAGGCGTTGCTGAAGGAGAATTTCCCGGATCGGTTCAAGAAGATCCGGTTCCCCGATACGGCGGGGCTGGGCATCAAGCCGGTCTCGCAGGAGGGGACGCGGCGGCTGGTCAAGGCGGCGATCCAGTACGCGATCGACAACAAGCGGCCGTCGCTGACGCTGGTGCACAAGGGCAACATCATGAAGTTCACGGAGGGGGCGTTCATGAAATGGGGCTACGAGACGGCAGCGGAGCTGTTCGGGGCGGTCCCGCTGGATGGCGGGCCGTGGCATGTGATCCCCGAGGGTAAGGCGGGTGCGGGTCTGATCATCAAGGACGTGATCGCCGACGCGATGCTGCAGCAGATCCTGACGCGGCCGGCGGAGTACGACGTGATCGCGACGCTGAACCTCAACGGCGACTACATCTCGGACGCTTTGGCGGCGTGCGTGGGCGGGATCGGGATCGCGCCGGGCGGGAACATCAACTACGACACGGGTCACGCGATCTTCGAGGCGACGCACGGTACGGCGCCGAAGTATGCTGACCAGGACAAGGTGAACCCCGGGTCGGTGATCCTGTCGGGCGAGATGATGCTGCGTCACCTGGGCTGGCACGAGGCTGCCGACCTCGTCATCAAAGGCATGAACGGGGCGATCGGGGCGAAGACGGTGACGTACGACTTTGAACGGCTGATGAAGGGGGCTAAGTTGTTGAAGTGTTCGGAGTTTGGGGAGGCGGTGGTGGGGGGGATGTAGGGAGCAAGTGCCTGTCCGTGCAGAACTGTTTTTTTCTTAATGTGACGTCGATGAGCGACTGAAACAAAAACCCCGGCCACTTGGTGCAGCCGGGGCTTTGATCCTCTCCCTCCGGGTCCCTTCTCCGGAGGGCCGGCGGTTGGTTCAAGCTGGGTCAGCGTCGGCGTAGGGTTCCGGCCAGTGCGAGGGTGAGCAGGACCGCGGAGGCGGGTTCGGGGGTGGCGACGGCTTCGAGGGCGTTGATGTTTTCGCTGAAGATGGGGAGGCCGAGGCCGTTGGGGCCGAAGGTTCCGACGATGTCGAAGGCGGTGTCCCAGAGGTGCCCGCCGTGGTCGAGGAAGCGGGTAGTTGAGCCGGGTCCGTCGTAGACGAAGATCTCGCCGCCATCGAAGTTCGGGAGGAGCGGGCTGAAGACCGAGAGGTCCAGTGGGGCGATGCTGAACATGACCTGTTCGGCAAAAACCATCGTGGCGTCGACATCCATCAGCTCCACGAGTTGGCCAAAGACCGGGCCGAGGCCGTTGAACCCGTATTGGCGGTCCATGGCCATCGCCAGGTCGGCGGTGAGGGTGTGCGGGAGTGAGGTGTTCGCGCCCGAGTCGTACTGCCAGATGGCGACCTTGGCGCTAACTGATGGCGCGATCTCGACGAAGGGATCGCCATAGATCGAGTAGCGTTTGGCGTCGTCTGTTGGTGACGCGTTGGAACCCCAGACTTCGAGGGCGTCGAGGTCTGTCACGCCGTTGCGGTCGATGATTGAGGGGTCGGCCCAGATGGTGGTTGCGGGGGCTCCTCCACCTGCGGTGGCGGGTTCGACGTAGATGTTGCCATCGCCGAGGGGCCCGCCAACACCCAGATCGCCGACCGAGAAGAGCAGAGCGACCTGGTCGTTGGTCACTGGTTGGTAGAGCGCATCACCCGATGCGGCGAGGGCATCGACATTGGCTTCGAGGGGGGCTCCCGGGAGCAGGCGCGAGCCTGAGTAGTCCCAGCTGTCGGCAGTCCCGCCAGGGAAGATGCCGTCCCAAGCGAGGACCTGATCGAGATCGAAGAAGCCGAGGTCGTTCTTGTCGGAGTGGTCGCTGTACTCCTTGCCGGGTACGAGGTCAGGCGACGGGATGCCGAGGTTGACCGTCGGCGAGACTGTGATCGCCGACGGAGCCCAGCCTGCGGCTTGTGCCGAGTCGGCGACGCCGATCAGCGCTAGAGCGCTCGCGACGAGTGCCGAGGTCCTGAAGATCCGTGTGCTAACAGAGCCCTTCTCCATGATGCGTCCCATCCTTTCTGATGGTCTCGATCCGGTCGGCGGGTCTCATCCCGTACAACTCCAATCAGCCCCGGGCGACACGCCCGACTCGCCAAGTGTTACGCGCCGATGACTTGAAGGCTGCGCAGAGTGGCCTGTTCGTCCGTAAACCCCTAGTGCTTCCACCACAACCGTGAGCCGGAGTCGCGATTTTCGGTGACCAAGGGGGGTGATGGAGTCCGGTCGTTGAACCGGTTAAACTCTCTGGACACTCCATCAGGACCCTTCGTCATGACTCTCAGACTCCTTCGTCAGTTCTCCGTCCTGCTGCTCATCGTCATCGCCCTGCCGAGCCTGGCTCTGGCGCAGGAGGTCACGCCGGTCTCCGTTGCTGATCATTACGAGCGCCAGCCCGGCGATTCTCAGCATCTGCTGGTGATCCACTACCACCGTGCCGACGGCGACTACGACGGCTGGAACCTCTGGGGGTGGGTGGAGGGTGAGGATGGCGGGCAGCTCGACTTCACGGGTGAGACCGGCTTCGGTCCGTATCTCGCGGTTCCGTTCGACGATGCCTCGAAGCGACTCGGCTTCCTCCTGCGGAAGAACAACTGGGAGGCTCGGGATGTAGCCCGTGACCGTTTCGTTACCCTCTCACCCGACACCTATGTCACGGAGGTCTGGCTCGTGTCAGGCGACAGCATGATCTATCCCGCTCCCGGCCGTGTTGACCTCTCCACCAAGCTCATCGCCGCATTTCTGGACGATGAGGACCGCGTGCGCATCGCGCTCTCCGGCCAACTCACGCCCCGGCAGCGCACCGCCATCCGTGTGCACACCACGGACGATGAGAATCCGACGACGTACTCGGTCTCCCGAGCCGCGCGAGCCAAGAGCGAGACCTCGGCCCGGATCATCTATGACCTGCACCTGACCCGCCGGGTCCAGCCTGAGCATGTCGGGCTGCTCAAGGTGAGCATCCCCGAGTTTGAGGACCGCACGGTTTACGCCCGCGACATCCTGAACGCCCCGGGGTACACCCCGCTCGATGCTGAACTCGGCTACCGCTACAGCAAGGCGTCCACGACGTTCCGCGTCTGGTCCCCCGTTGCGACTTCTGCTGAAATCCTGATCTACAACGATCCCGCAGGTGACCAGCCCGACGAGACGCTGGCGATGAGCCTTGGCGACAAAGGTGTCTGGGAGCTGACAGTTCCCGGCGACCATCACGGCAGGGCGTATGTCTACCGGTTCGTCTCTTACGGCCAGACACGGATCGCCGCGGACATCAACAGCTACGGAGCGACCTTCGACTCTCAGCGATCGGTCATCCTCGATCTCGATCGCACCGACCCCGAGGGTTGGGGGCGTGTGCCGACCCCGCCTCGTGCGCACCAGACCGATGAGATCATCTACGAGATTCATGTCCGCGATTACACCATCGCCGACCCAACAGTCCCCGAGAAGCTGCGCGGGACCTACCTCGGCCTGATCCACGAGAACCCTGCCTCTGAGGGCAAGCCCTCCACTGGTATCAACCACCTTCTCGACCTGGGCGTCACCGCGGTGCACCTGCTGCCGATCCAGGACTTCTCCGCGGCGATCGGCGAATACAACTGGGGCTATTGGACCGCCCTGTTCAATGTGGCGGAGTCGAACTACGCCAGTGACCCTCGTGATCCGATGGCTGGGCCGACCGAACTCAAGCAGACGATCCAGGGTCTGCACCAGGCGGGCATCCGCGTGATTCTCGATGTCGTCTACAACCACACGTCATCGAGCTTCGAGTTCTCGCACTTCGACCAGACGGTCCCTAACTTCTACTTCCGCACGACAGACGATGGGCTGTTGATGAACGACGCGGGGGTGGGCAACTCGATCGCTGACGAACGCCCGATGGTGCGCAAGTACATCATCGATTCGCTTGTGTTCTGGACCAACGAGTACCGCATCGACGGGTATCGATTCGACCTGCTCGGCACGCACTACCCGGAAACCGTCGAGGCTGTGTGCGATGTCTTGCTCCGGCTGCGACCCGACATCACGCTCTATGGCGAGCCCTGGACCGGTGGGGGCATCACCCACTTCCCCAAGGGCGCTCAGCGTGGTCTGGCGATGGCCGTCTTCAACGACCACTACCGCAACGCTGTGCGCGGCGACCTGGATGGCGACACCACCGGCTTCGCCAACGGCCCTGGCGGGGATATCGAAGCGATCCGTGAAGGTGCGGCAGGAGCCATCGACGACTTCGCTGATGACCCTGCGGAGGTCATCAACTACGTCTCTGCCCACGACAATCGCACGCTCTGGGACAAGCTCGTCTATAGCCTCCCCAACGCTACCGATGACGAGAAGCGAGCGATGCAGAAGCTGGCCCTCGGCATGGTGCTCACCTCGCAGGGTGCTGCGTTCCTCCACGGCGGGTCCGACTTCGCCCGCACCAAAGGCGGTAACCATAACTCGTATAACGCTGGCGATGAGGTCAACAAGTTCGACTGGCCCCGCAAGCTCGATTACGCCGACGTATACGACTACACCCGCGGGCTCATCGCCATCCGCAAGGCTCACCCGGCTTTCCGGATTCCCGACGCAGCGACCGTGCGCCAGCACATGCGCTTCCTGATGCTCGACAAGCTCGTGGCGTTCGAACTCGACGGCGACGCCCTCGGCGACTCCTGGTCCAGGATCCTGGTCGCTTACAACGGCGAGCCCGACGCCCACATCCTTCCCCTCCCCGAAGGCACTTGGTCTGTCGTCGTGAACGCCGAGGAGGCTTCGGCAGACAAGCCGCTGGGCGCGGCGACGGGCGAGCTGACGCTGCCGCCCTACTCGATGGTGGTGGTGTGGCAGGAGTGATCGCGGTTCGTACTGAGTTTCTTCGTAGATCAATCACATAAACAACGCATTCCCACCCGTAGCGGCGACAACGCGTCCTGCTGTGGATAGGGTCTGGCTTCTGAACACCTGTACGGAGCCTCACCATGTTCCAAGCCTACGCCGCCCCTGCCGCTAAAGCCGCTTTTGAGCCTCATGCGTTTGACCCCGGCGACCTTCGTCCTGGGGAGGTCGAGATTGATGTCACCGCCTGCGGGATTTGTCACTCCGATCTCTCGATGCTTGATAACGAGTGGGGCATGACCGCCTACCCGTTCGTCGGTGGGCACGAGGTCGCTGGACGCATCGCCAAGCTCGCTGATGACGTGCCGGGTCTCAAGGTCGGTCAAACCGTCGGCCTCGGCTGGTTCTCTCGCTCGTGCATGCACTGCAATCAGTGCATGGGCGGCGACCACAACCTCTGCCCGACTGTGGAGGGGACTATCCTCGGCCGCCACGGCGGATTCGCCGACAAAGTCCGTGCCCACTGGTCTTGGGTCACCCCCCTGCCCGATGGGCTCGACCCGATCGCCGCTGGCCCGCTGTTCTGCGGGGGCATCACGGTCTATAACCCAATCGAACAGTTCGGCGTGATGCCCACCGACCGTGTCGGCGTCATCGGCATCGGCGGACTCGGGCACCTCGCCCTCCAGTTCCTGAGCAAGTGGGGCTGTGAGGTGATGGCGTTCACTTCGTCCGAAGCCAAGGCTCAGGAAGCCCGCGATCTAGGCGCGCATCACATTGTCAACTCTCGCGACCCCGACGCTATCAAGAAGATCGAGGGTTCTCTCAACTTCATCCTCTCCACAGTCAACGTCACGCTCGACTGGCCGACGTACCTGTCCGCTCTCGCCCCCAAAGGTCGGCTGCACGTCGTCGGGGCCGCGCCGGACATCACTCTCCCCGTCTTCCCGATGCTTCTTGGCCAGAAATCCCTGAGCGGCTCGCCACTCGGCAGCCCGGGGACAACCCGACGCATGATCGACTTCTGCGCCCGCCACGACATCGCTCCGGTCATCGAGACCTTCCCGATGGACAAGATCAACGACGCGTTTGAGAAACTCCGCTCGGGTTCGCCACGCTACCGACTTGTGTTGACCCGCTGAATCCTCACATTCCTCTTTCCCAGTGTGACAGGCCGAGAAAATTCTGTAACGCCCGCTGGCTAGCTCCAGTGGGTGTGCTATTCATTGGCTAACTTCACTAATGATTGTGTCAAGTTGTGGACTCTGGAGGAGTGAGAGAACAATGCTGAACCGCACCATCCTTTTTATGTTCGTCACAGCTGCTCTGTCGAGTGCTTCACTGGCTTCAGCCGGCGTCATCGCGGCGAACTTTGACCCCGAGACCGTCGATGTCAACGCGATGAGCTACATCCGCCCGACAAACTCATACTTCATCGGTGCTCACGAGGACTCACTGGGCACCTCCACCACCAAGCCCATCTGGACTACCACCATCTTCTTCTCGCCCGACATGGACGAGACCATGGGCCGTGTCTCCATCGCGCTCCGCGCCCGCCAGCAGCGCGATGTGCGTCTCGAACTGCTCGACACCAATGGCAGCTTCGATCCCAACGCCTTCCTTGCGCCCGACGCCGCCAACACCTTCACCTTCCTCGGTAAGGCCGTCATCCCCGCCGCCGAGGTGACCACCGGACACACCATCCTCGACTTCGACTTCGATCCCATCCCACTCGATGACCAGCGTGTCTACGCCCTCAAGCTCACCATGGACGCCGTGGGCGGCCCCTGGTCCGCCGGTTCCTTCGACTGGCTCGGGGTTCTCGGCGACGCCGTCCCCTTCCTCCTCGATTCAGCCCACCATGTCCCCGCCAACTCGGTCGTCCCCGACGGCACCTACGGCGCGCCCAGCTTCGGCGTCTACTCCTTCGGCACCCTCTCCAAAGGCTCGTTTAACATCGGACCCTCCTTCTCCGTCGAAACCCCCGTCCCCGAACCTGCCAGCGTCGCCCTCATCGCCCTCGGCGCCACCCTGATCGCCAGACGCTCCAACTAAATCACGACACCACCCCCCAAGCAAGCGTGCGCATCCTCAGCGTGCGCCCGCTTGGCTATCAGTCAGATCCCACACAAACTCACCACGACCACGCCACAGGCTCCCACTCGTAACCCGCGCCCATTGCGCGAACATGACCGACGGCCGGGAAGGGTAGGTGCGCGCCAGCGATCATCAGCTTCTCGACAGCGACACGATCCAGCGTCTGCTGCCGAGTCTGCACCGCCTGATTGGGGTCGGTGTCGAACGCGACATGCCACGTCGGATTCGCCATCTGGATCTTGGCGTTGTGCATCAGGTCGGAGACGTACAGCAGGGTTTCACCACCTGAATCGATCATCACGCCCAAGTGTCCCGGCGTGTGTCCAGGCAGCGCTATCGTGGAGATGCCGGGCACCACCTCACCGCCCGGACGCACGCGCACCAGTCGGTCGCCGGCATTCGCCACCGACTGGCGAGCCAGGTCCTTGAAGAAGTCCCACATGTTCGGATCGATCGATGACTGGCTCAGGTCCGCTTCCCCGGTCCAGAAATCGACCTCTGCGCCCGCGACCACGTACTGCGCCTCCGGGAACGTGGCCGCCCCTTCTCCGCCAACGATCCCGCCGATGTGGTCAACGTGCAGGTGCGTGAGGATGACGGTCGTCACCTCCTGAGGCTTGACGCCGAAGTGCCCAAGGTTCTTCACCAGGGAACCGGCGGTAGGGCCAAAGTTGTTCCCACAACCGGTATCGATCAGCACGACGCCTTCTGCCGTCTTGACCACCAGCCCGTGAATATGACACTGCATGGCCGCCGGGTCAGCGAAGTTCCGACGCGCATGCTCCGCCACAACCTCCTCCGGCTGATTGGCACCAAACACCGAGGCTGGCGCCACAAAACCCCCATCGGCGATCAAACCAACCTCAAGATCGCCCACCATGAATCGATAGAAGCCAGCGCCCTGTGGCATCGACTCAACCGGCGCTTGAGCCGGAGGGGCAGCCACCACCTCACCTTCCTGAGCCAGCACCCTGGATCCGCCTACTCCCATCCCTGCCAGCCCAATCGCGCCAGCCTTAAATAGCTCACGCCGACTCAACCAATCATGCTTCGACTGCTTCGGGATCATCACCAGACTCCTTGTTCAACCGGGCTCCAGACTGTCAACCATCGCAGTGGTACGCTACGCCAGTGTCGCACGAAACCAGGAGGCCTGCCATGCGTATCGGGATCCCCAAAGAGATCAAACCCCAGGAAAACCGCATCTCGACTGTTCCCATGACCGTCGCTGAACTCGTCCGCCGCGGGCACGAGGTGGTCGTCGAGCA
The DNA here is from genome assembly GCA_040222855.1 of Phycisphaeraceae bacterium. Lineage (NCBI taxonomy): Bacteria > Pseudomonadati > Planctomycetota > Phycisphaerae > Phycisphaerales > Phycisphaeraceae > Phycisphaeraceae bacterium. The sequence continues at coordinate 38,916 of JAVKCD010000019.1, forward strand.
CAACGCCGGAGCCCGCTGCGGCTTCTTCGATGACGCTTTCGAGCAAGCCGGAGCGACCATCCTTCCTGATGCCGATTCCGTCTTCCACCACGCCGAGATGATTATCAAGGTCAAAGAACCCCAACCCATCGAGATCAAGCGTCTCCGCCCGGATCACATCCTGTTCACCTACCTCCACCTCGCCGCCGACAAACAGCTCACCGAATCCCTCGTCGCCACCGGCTGCACCGCCATCGCCTACGAAACCGTTTCGGTCAACGGCAAGCTGCCCATGCTCGAACCGATGTCCGAGGTCGCGGGTCGGATGTCCGCCATCTACGGCGCCGCCATGCTCGCCAAACACCACGAAGGCTCGGGCGTCCTTCTCCCGGGCGTTCCCGGTGTCCCCGCAGGCAAGGTCATGGTCATCGGCGGCGGAACCGCGGGGCTCAACGCTGCCAAAATCGCCCTCGGACTCGACGCCGAAGTCACCATCCTCGATGTCAACGCCGAACGACTCCGGTACCTCGACATCGCACTCCCAGGCGTGCGCACTCTCTACTCCACACCCGAAAATATCGAAGCCCTGCTGCCGGACACGGACCTGGTCATCGGTGCCGTCCTCGTGCCCGGTGCCGCAGCGCCCAAACTCATCCGACGCCACCACCTCAAGCTCATGAAGCCCGGGAGCGTGGTCGTCGACATTGCTGTCGATCAGGGCGGCTGCTGCGAGACCACCCGGCCGACCACCCACCAGGACCCTGTCTACCTCGAAGAAGGCATCGTCCACTACTGCGTTGCCAACATGCCCGGCGCCTTCTCCCGCACGTCTACGGAGGCCCTCTCCAACGCCACCCGCCCCTGGACTCTGCTGCTCGCTGACCGGGGCGTCGCAAGTGCCTGCAACCACCGTATCGAACTCTGGGACGGCATCAATACCGCCAAGGGCAAACTGACCTGCGTCCCCGTGGCTGAAGCCCACGGCCTCGAAGCCCGTGAACCCCAAGACATTCTCGCCGCTCAGGCATCGCCATGAGTGTGAAGAACCACCCGGTCACGGTTCTCTGGTTGGGCCACATCGTTCCGGTGGTGATCGTCCTGCTGATGATCGTCAATGTGATCCGGGGCGAGATCTATTTCCCAGCAGAAGGGAACCCCCTATTACTGCTGCTTGATGTCTGGACGTTCACCGGTCTCTGGCACGTCTCAGGGGGCCTGCTGATGAAAGGCGCCCTCGCCGGCATACTCATCGGCGAGTTCAAGTACCGTAACCACGACGCCACCTCCAACCTCGGTGCGATCGTCATCCAGGCAGGCCTCGCCGGGTTTTTCATCGGGGCGGTCGTGTTCTTTATAGGTTTTCTCTGAGTCAGCGCGGACGAATAATCCATCCATCTCACCAGTTACCCCTTACGATGACACCAGAACGGATTCACCCCCGGGAGCAAACCCATGACCCGCATTCTCGCCCTCGCAGCTGCCCTGCTTTTTACCGCCCTACCGGCCCTCGCCCAGAACGCCCCCCACCCGTTGCTCGGTAAACCCGCCCCCGGCTTTACCCTCCCTAATCTCGAAGGCAATCCGGTCCGACTCAACCAACTCAAGGGCCAGGTCGTCATCCTCGACTTCTGGGCCACCTGGTGCGGGCCGTGCGTCGTTGCCATGCCAGAAATCCAGAAGCTCCACAGCAAGTACGCGGACCAAGGCGTCAAGATCATTGGCGTCAACATGGGCGAAGATCGCGCGACCGCTAAACGGTTTGTTGATCAGCGAGAACTCAGCTTCGAGTTCGTCCTTGACGAAAAAAAAGTGCTCTGGGATCGCTACCGACTCGAAGCCTTGCCTCATCTTGTCATCATCGACCAACAAGGTGTGATCCAGGCCGTCCACATTGGGTACAACCCGGTTCATAGCCCCGTGATCTACGCCCGCGAGATCGAAACCCTGCTCGCGGGCCAATCTCTGGTTCAAGCCAGCGCAGCACTCCCCACCGATGCCGCTAAAACCCGCACCCGGATTCTCGAACCGGTCAACCCCGACACGCTCACCAAGCAAGCTCCGATCCATCGCACCGAAGAGGCCTGGATCCCCGCCCCGCAGCCCGGCGGGTGGTTCGATCACCCTCGCGCTGGCAAGACCCTCGCCCTCATCGGCGAACGCAACCAGGTCATCATCACCGCCCAGACCCCCGAGGGCATCAAGGCCAACACCCTCCCGCTGAATCTCCCCGCCGATGACACCCTGATCGACTTCGCCATCTCCCCAATGGACAACGGCATGGCTCTCGCCGCCGCGACAGCAGAACTCGATCTCGATGGCAGCGCGATCAGGATGCATCTCTCCGCCTACAACAACCAGGCCAACGCGTCTTGGTCCGCCGACATCGCCACCGCGGGTAAAACCATCCCCGACTTCACCCTCCGCTTCGCCCAGCTAAGCACTGATGACAAACGGTACCTTGTCATCCTCGCCGACTACAGTCGCGCCGAACAGGCGGGTCACCTCCGACGACACGCCCCCGAACTCGACGCCGTGATCAACGATGTCGGCTCTGCTCGACTGCTGACGATCTACGACTTCGACAACGGCGACGTCGTCTATCGCGGATGGGTCCCCGGACCCTCACACGGCGCGGGCTTCCACGTCCTCCCCGGCGACGACACCACGCCCGACCAACTGCTCATCGCCAACTCCGATGGCCTGGTCCCCTTCGCCATCGCCCAACCCATCGCCGCCGCCCGATAGCAACACGCTCCCCTGAACACCACGCAGGCCCGAGACGCCCACCAGCTGTCGGGCCTATGCTTTGCGATCATTCCCGATGACCCCGGAGCCAGTAAGAACCTCATGGACACCTTTGAAGCCATCTATCAGCGTCGCGCCATCAAAAGCTTCGACCCCAATCACGACATGACCGACGCTGAGGAACTCAAGCTCCTCGAAGCCGCGGCCCAGTCGCCCACCTCGTTCAACATGCAGAACTGGCGGTTCGTCGTCGTCCGAGACCGCGAACTCCGCCAGCAGATCCAGGCCGCCGCATGGGGACAGGCCCAGGTCACCGAAGCCTCAATCCTCGTCATCATCTGCGCCGACCTGCATGCCTGGGACCGCGAGCCCGGCCGCTACTGGCGTGATGCCCCCGTGCCCGCTCAGAAACAGCTCGTCCCCATGATCAAGCCCTTCTACCAGAACAACCCCCAACTCCAACGCGACGAGGCCATGCGCTCCGCGGGCATCGGCGGGATGACCCTCATGGTCGCCGCCAAGGCCATGGGCTACGACTCCTGTCCCATGATTGGCTTCGATCCGATCAAGGTCGCCGAACTGATCAACCTCCCCGAACACCACGTCATCGGCATGCTCCTGCCCATCGGCAAAGCCCTCAAACCCGCTTGGCCCAAGCCCGGGCAACTCCCCATTGACGAGGTTGTCATCCGCGACCGGTTCTAGGCAAAGCCGCGTCTTACTTCGGACGTGACAACCCCATCACCAGGGGAATCGACACCAGCGACAACCCCGCGACCACGCCGAACCCCAAGCCGTACCCATAAGCCCCTGCCAACATCCCCGCCAGCGCCACCGCCCACATCTCGCACAGATTCGTGGCGCTCATGTATGCGCTAAACTGCGTGCCGCCGACGCGTGGGTCGGCGAGGTCCATAAACATCGCGTAACTCGCCGAGGTCAGCGATCCCAACGCCAGAAACACTGGCAACGCCGCCGACATCAAACCCACCCCGCGAACGCCAGACCGATCCACCACCACCAGCAACATCACCGCAGCGAGAATCATCACCACCGAACTGATGACCAGCCGCCGATGACCCATACGGTCAGCCAGTATCCCGCCGATCAGCGAACCTACGACCATGCACCCCACCACTGGCAACGCCCTAAACGCTCCGATCGACTCTGCCTCGACCCCGCGCTCCACGAGCATCGGACCGATCAAACCTCCCACCGCCTCGAACCCCGCCCCCGCTGTCATCGCCACCCCAAGACCCAGCCAGAGTGACTGCTTCCGGATCACAAGACTCAGAGCACCCACGGTTGACCACAATCGAGCGCCCACACCACGCAGACCCTCACTCGATCCCTGAGCTGGCACCAGCCACACCAGCGTCATCGAGAACCAGATACAGCCGATCAACGCCACCACCACGCCCTGTGGCCCGATGTAGCGTTCAGCCCAAAGCGACAAGCCCCCGAACACCGACCGCGCCGCGAGCATCCCGGCTTGCATCCAACCCGTCGCGGTCCCCCGCTCAGCCTCGGGAAGCACCCGGATCGCCAGCGCATCAATCCCCACATCCTGCGTTGCCGCGGCAACAGCATGCGTCATCAGCAGCAGGCCCCCCAACCACAGCAGGTCCTCCAGAGGAAACACCGCCAGCGGAACCAGAGCCAGGCCCATGACAACCTGGGCGAGCGTGATCGACGCACGCAACCCCCATCGAGGGCCCTGCAGCGCGTCCACCACCGGTGCCCAAAGAAACTTCAGCACCCAAGGCAGCGTCAAAGCCGCCATGATCGCCGACACACGCTCCACCCCCATGCCTGCTTCGCTCAGGCGTACCGGCATCGCCCACCACAGGTAGCCGATTGGCGCGCCCTCACTGAAATACAGCACCGTAAACAGCAGCCGACGACCCCAGGTGCTCTCCGTCAGCCAAGGGCCCACCGCGTCAGATACTCACTTCGCCAAGGTCCGGGTCCTGGTAACGAATCGAGTACAGGTCCGCCCGACGATCCGTCCAAGGCCGCACCGTCCCATCCACACGGTTGCGCCTGGTCAACTCCAGGTCCACATCGTGAACCACCACCGTCTCGATGTTCGGCATGCTCTCCGACGCCACCGCGTCGCGGGCAAACGGAAAATCCGAGGGCGTGAGCACCGCACACTGCGCGTAGTGCATGTCAGCGTTGTCAACAAAAGGCATCATCCCCGCGCAACCGGCGATCGCGACATACACCTGATTCTCGATCGCCCGCGCCTGCGCACAATGCCTCACACGCAAGTAGCTGTACCGCTCGTCCGTGTTGAACGGCACGAAAATGATCTGCGCCCCTCGGGCGACCGCGATCCGAGCCAACTCCGGGAACTCAGCGTCGTAGCAGATCAAAATGGCGATCTTGCCTCGATCCGTATCGAATACACGCACCTGGTTCCCCGCCTTCACGCCCCACCACTTCGCCTCATTAGGCGTCACGTGGATCTTGTACTGCTTGTCGATCGTCCCGTCCCGCCTGAACAGATACGACACGTTGAACAGGTCATCGCCCTCCACGGCGAACTGCGACCCGCCCACGATGTTGACGTTAAACCGAACGGCCAGGTCATTGAACAGTTCCAGATACTCCGGCGTGTACTCCGCCAGCTTTCTTGCCGCCTCCGCAGGGCGCTTCGCATCAATCAACGCCAGCAACTGCGTCGTGAACAACTCCGGAAACAGCAGAAAATCACTCTTGTAATCCGACCCCACATCCACGATGAACTCACACTGCTTCACAAACTCGTCGAAGCTGGCGATCCGACGCATCATGTACTGCACCAGACACAGCCGTACCCGCGTCACCGCCTGGAACCGACGCTTGCGATCAGGGACATGGTCCAGATTCACCCACTCCAGAAAGGTTGCATAACCCGCCGAAGCCGAGTCCCCCGGCAGGTAATCAGGAATCAGGCCCCGTAACGAGAAACCGTTCGAGAACTGCACGGTCAGCACGGGGTCGAACAGCTTCTTCGCAACCACCCGCTCGACGTACTCAGACGCAGAGATCTTGTCCTTGTGCTTTCCGTAGCCTGGAATACGCCCCGCGATGATCGATCGCTTGAGGTTGCGATCACGAGCCAGCTCTTTCCTGCCGTTGTACAAGCGCCGCGCCAGCTTCAAACCACGGAAATCCGGGTCCACCATGATCTCGATGCCATAGAGTGTGTCCCCGTTCTCATCGTGATTGCGGATATACCCCCCGCCCGCGATCTCCATCCAGTTATGCCAGTCCTCGTATTCATCGAAGTCCACGATCAGACTACTCGAGGACGCCACGATCTGCCCCTCATACTCGAGACACATCTGACCATCGGGAAAGATCTTCACCATGCTCTCGATCTGATCCCGCTTCCACGTCGACATCCCCGGGAAACACCGCTCCTGCATCTTCAGAAGTTCGTCAAAGTCATCCTCCCGAAGCCGGCGCAGCTCGATCTTGGTCTCAAACTCCGCCAGATCGATCGGCGCCTGCATCTCACCCTCTGTCTGATCTTCAAAGTCTTCCATGGCATGATCTTAGACGCAGACCCACCCTCTCCGCCATCGACCCCTGGAGAACCGAACACCCCCAACCGCTGGAAAGCCCCAATAACAAAGCCAAAGCCTCACTGTCACGATAGATACAAGCATTTCTTATACGCCATCATCTCATGACTCAGTCTCTGCCCACAGGATCCAGAGAATCCAAGCGTAATCACACACCAGACAACGTCGCATGCGGTCGGGAGAAGGGCACCCCGCCAACGCCATGCACTGACTGATCCAAGGCCCTAAGAGCAAGAGGAAAGAGCTATGTCACGCACGCACACCATCAGCCTGATCGCCGCACTCACCGCGGGGCCCCTCGTTGGCACCGCCGTCGCCACGATCCCCTACACGCCTGTCGCCCTGCCTCCCGGTGCCTTCCCCGCCGTCGGCGCGGGCGTCATCACCCCTGATCTCGTCTTCGGCAAGGAATACTCCTCCGACATCGACACCAATACCCTGGGCGTGGGCGGACTCGCCGATCCCGAGCAGATCATCGCTTGGGACGGCCTCGGCGGGACCGCTGATGGCGTCGATTACACAGCCAGCCGCGGACCTCAGTTCCCCCGTGAACAGCAGGTCGATGCCACCGCCAACCACGCCGACGCCCTCTTCCGTCAGCACTACAACTCCGCTGACCGATCCTTCTCCGATCGGGCTCACCTCATCTTCTCCATCGACGACACCGTCGCACGATACGTCCCAACCCCAGGCGGACCACCCCTGGGCATCCTTGAGCAACCCTCCACCGTCGCCCTGATCCCCGCATCAGGCCCCGTCCTGCTCTCCAACGGCAACACCATCGGCGGCTCAGGCGACATCTCCATCGAAGAGGCCGGTGCCTTCGCCGCGCCCAGCACGCAGGGACTCTGGGCTCCAGCTCTCACCGTCAACGGCATGCCAGCACCCAAAGACGTCGATGGCGTCGAAGTCTGGGGACCTGAACCCGCTCTCACCGCTGACGCCGACAAGTACTCCCTCGATGTCGATGTCACCACTGGCAGCATCTCAGTCTGGAACTACGACGCCGGCACCAACACCAGCACCCCGTACATCCCCCACGCCATGATCGTCAGTGCCGTCACAGCACTCCTCGGCCCTATACCTGCAACCGCCAGCGCCTCGAATACCCCCAACTTCCCGGGCATCGAAGCCATCAATCTCGACGCCCTCATGGTCCGTGATGTCGCAGGCGAAGATGATGTGTTCAACACCTTCGAGAACTCTGATGCTGCGCTCGACGCCATCATCTTCAGCATCCGTCAGATCGTCGATCCCGCCGACTCCGATGGCTTCTACGCCACCGGCTCCGAGCTTTTCGTTCTCGACGGAACAGGTTTCTCTACCTACCTCCGCCATGGCGGACACACCTGGGACCACACCTACGCCCTGACCAACCTCGCGATCCTCGGCACCCCCGACGATAGCCTCGCCTACATCGACATCAACGCCATCGAGGCCATCGGTGAACTCGTCGACGTCCCCGAACCCGCCTCCGCCGCACTCCTCGCCCTCAGCGGACTCCTCGCCACACGACAACGCACCGCCTGATCAACCCCAACCCAAAAGGCCCGCCCTCGAAAGAGGACGGGCCTTCTTCTTGCGCATCAACCCCGCCCTACTCCACCCGGTGGCTGTACCGGTCCCGACGCTCCACCCCGAACTGATCCATGTGGCGCACCTCCAGCAGATGCGTCCCCGGCAGCAGACCCGCCGGCAACTCAGCCTTCCACAGGTGATACGACGTCTGCGGCCGAGGCGACACCCCGCCCGGACGCACCTCACCCGGGATCGCCGCCTCACCGTTACGCACCGACACGTACAACGGGTCCAGTTCCTCCGTGTACGCCATCGCCATCCACCCCGTCGCCGCGCGACCCGTCACCACCGCCGGCACGATCCGCACCTCCACCACGTCACCCTTTATCCCGTTGAACACGTTCGCATACAGCACCCCGCCCCCACCCTCACCCTCGACCACATGCAGCGTCATCTGATGATCCGCCGGCCGCCGCGCCGCCCGGAACTCCGTCCGGTACCGGTTCCCGTCAAAGTGAATCAGCGTGTAACCGTTCGGCGCACCGTCCCGCATCGTCGTGTGCGGAACACCCTCCTCATCCCGCAGACCCCCGTACCACGAACCCGACACCGTCACGAAGTTCCCGTGATGATGCGGCGCCGCCGCATGACGCTCCGAATCGTGCAGCACGTGCTGATTCAGCCGGCCCATCTCCGGATCCGGCGCATACCCTTGCTCCGCACCAAAGTGCCAGTGCTTCTGATAATGCGTGTGACCCGAGATGCTCAGCGTGTGCGGGTGGCTCGACAGAATCTCCAGCAGCCGACGCGTCTCCGGGATCTCATGCTGACCGTCCGCCGAGTTCAGCGGGATGTGCATCGCCAGCACCACCAGCTCGTCCTTCGGCACCACCGCCAGATAGTTCTCGAGGAACGTCAGCTGATCCTCCCGGAAATGCCCCTGATAGTTGTTCGTCACAGGACGCCTCGCCGTCGGCCAGTCCGGATGATCACCCTGCCGATACCCCGCGAAACCGTTCCACTTCACGTTGTCCAGCACGATCATGTGCACCCGGCCGTACTGCACCGCGTACGTCAGCGGGCCGAACACCCGCTCATACGTCTCGTCCGAATAACGATCCGGATCCGCCTCCGTCGCCGGCGTCCCCCCCGACATGAAGTTCATGTCATGGTTTCCCAGCACGTTGTACCAGGGGATCCCGAACAGAGCCTGCGCCTCGTTCAGCGGGCCGAACAGATCCAGGTTGTCGCCCACCAGATCCCCAAGACTGATCCCGAACACCGCCCCGTTCGTGATCCCCTCCGCGTTCACCAGCGGGTCCACCACCTCCCGACGAAACCAGTCGATCTGCGCCAGGTTGTACGGCTGAGGATCACCGAACGCGATCACCGTGAAACGATCCGACTCCTCCACCTCACGCAGCGCAAACTGGATCACCTCCGGCAGCTCACCCGTCGGGTCCACGCCCTCGAAGATAAAACCCTCATCCGGCGACCCCGCCGGCTTGTGCACGTAATACCCCCTCGGCAGATTCAGCCCGTCCAGCACCACCTGGTACCCCGCCGGCTTCACCACAAACACGATCGCGTCCGCTGCATCAATCTCCAGCTCCCAACCCCCGTCATCACCCGTCAGCACCACCGCACGACCATCGCTCACCGCCACCCCCGGCAGCCCCTCTTCACCCGCCTGCCGCACCCCGTCCCCGTTCCGATCGTGAAACACCACCCCCCGCGCCGTCACCGTATCACCCACCGAAACCGAAGCCAGCCCGAGCACCACCAGCACCGACACCATCCAGCTGCGCATCGCATCACTCCGCCAAAGACCATGAAGTCAGAAACTCGACCCCACCAGACTACGGTCTTTCCCCCGACTTTGTGTCAGCCAATCTTGAGCCGGACGCCACACCACCCCCCAACACACCACGGATGCGACGCGCTTCAGCGTGTGCTCTGCCGCCCAGCCACGGCGAGACGCAGGGGCGTTCTTCAGCTAGAACAGAGCCCAAGCGCCCCACGAGAAGTCCTCAATGACACACGCCCTCATCGTGCTCATCTGCCTCATCGGTACGGCATGGCTGGCAGCCGGCCTGATGAGAAAAAAACGGCGAGCCCTGGGCATCACCGCCTGGATTCTCTTTGGCTTTCTCCTGCTGGAAGCCATCGCGCAGACGCTCGCGATCCTCTGCTAGCTCACTCCACCCCCACACCCGCCTCCACCGCACTCCTCGCCCTCGGTGGACTCCTCGCCACACGACGACGCACCGCCTGATCAACCCCAACCCAAAAGGCCCGCCCTCGAAAGAGGACGGGCCTTCTTTGTGTCTGAATGAACGCGGCCCTTACCCCGCCTCTACTTCCGCCGATTCTTCCTCAGCCTTCAAAGCGTCGTACCGCTCGATACAAGCCATGATCTCCGCCCGGGCCTTGTCCTCGCCCTCCCACCCCAGCGTCCGGACCTCCCCGCCCTCGAGCTGCTTGTAGGTCGCGAAGAAGTGCTCGACCTCCCGGAGGAAGTGAGGCGGAACCCGCCACAGCCCGTTGTACTCGGCAAAGATCGGGTCGGTATCCGGCACCGCGAGGACCTTATAGTCGTTGTCCCCCTTGTCGGTCATCTTGAACAACCCCAACGGCCGAGCCTCGATCAAACAACCCGAAAACGTCGGCTCGTTCACCATCACCAGAATGTCCAGCGGGTCACCATCCTCCGCATGGGTCTGCGGGATGATCCCGTAGTCGCCCGGGTAGTGCGCCGACGAATACAGATATCGGTCCAGCTTGATGATCCCTGTCTGCTTATCAATCTCGAACTTCGACCGCCTCCCCTTGGGGATCTCGACGATCGCGTTGATCTTGTCAGGCGGGTTCGACCCCGGCGGGACCATCATGTAACGGTTCGGCAGCAACTCCATCACCAAAACTCCTCTTGATCCCACGATCATACGAGGTGGAGGTGAAGCGAGCCACACACCACACGCTAACCATCATCATCATCGAGACACGGACGTTTCTCCCATCCGCCCCGTGCCCCTACATTCGGCATATCCGGCAGACATCTGAAGGCCGAAACTCAGGCAACATCCTTCTCAACAGGCTCGGCCTTCTCCGCCCCCTCATTCCCTGGCTCATCCTCATCACCCTTGAGCATCGCCGCCAGCCGATTCCGCAGCCGCGAGCCCCCTGGCATCGCCGGTCCCGCAGGCTTGACCCGGTCCGCCGACTTCTCGGGCTTGGGCAGCGCCCCTCGCTTAGGCGTCGTCTCAGCGGTCACGCGATCCGGAGTCGCCGTGGCTTCCACCACGACCTCATCCGTCTCCATGGGCACAGCCACGGCGTCACGCTCCTGGCGCTCAGCGTCACGCACCGCGTCCGCCGAGATCGCGCCATCCGACCCGACCTGATCGAAGCTCACCGCCACCCGTTTGCTGACCCCACGCTCCTGCATCGTGATGCCATACAGCGTGTCACACGCCCGCATCGTCCGCTTGTGGTGCGTGATCACAATAAAGTGCGACCGATCCAGAAAGCTCTTGACCACGTTGGTAAACCGCTCGACGTTCGCCTCGTCCAGCGCCGCATCGACTTCGTCCAGAATCGCGTAAGGCGAAGGCCGCGTCTTGAAGATCGCCATCAGCAGCGCCACCGCCGTCATCGTCTTCTCGCCACCCGAAAGCTGACTCAGCGCCCTCGGCTCCTTGCCGGGGGGCTTGGCCATGATCTCAATACCCGACTCGAGCACGTCGATCTTCCCGTCCTCATCCGCCACCAGGAATAGGTCCGCCTTGCCTCCACCAAACAGCTTCCGGAACATCCCGTCCTGACCGGCAAAGTGTTCGCGCACCGTGTCAAAGGTCTTCTCGAACCGAACCCGCGAATCGATGTTGATCCGCTCGATCAGGTCCTCCAGCCGCGCCCGCGCCGACTCAATATCCTTCACCTGATCCGCCAGCTCATCGTGACGGCCCTCAAGCTGCTCCAGCTCGTGGATCGCCTCAAGGTTCACGTTCCCCAGCCGCATGATCTTCTCTTTCAACTCGTTGATCCGAGCCTCCACCGTGGTCCGGTCGATCGCAAACGGCTCGGCGACGTCAGCCTCAGCATCACCCTCGGCTTCCGCAGCACCGTCGGCTATAGCGGGGGGCGGCCAGGGGGATTCGCCACGCATCACGCTGCGGACCGCTTCCGAATACGCCCGCTCAACATCGAGTTCCAGTTGCTCTCGGCCGCGCGCTATCAGGGCTTCGAGTTTGACCTCGGCCTCACGCTTGGCGACCTCCTCTGAGTGCAGCGCCTTATCCGCCGTCTCGACGGCACTCCGAACCCCTCGTACCGAGGCTTTCACTTCAGCCGCCGCTTGCTCCGCTGCATCCGCCGCAGCACGCGCCTCGCCAACCGCAGCGACCATCGACGCCGCGCGATCTTTCTCCACCTCTGCGTCAGCCCGAGCCTTCTCGGCTTCCCGCCGGGTCTCACCCAAGCGTGACTCATGGCCTCGCAGCCGCTCACCCGCGATCGACGCCTCACGCTCCAACTCCGCCGCCGCCTGCTCCGCAGCACGCAGCAACCGCTCGGCTGAAACAATCTGCTCCTTCAATCGCTCTGCATCAACATGCAACGATCGAGCCTGCGCCTGCGCCTCCTCCACCGCCTGCTCCAGCGTCGGCAGCTCCGTCGCCGCAACCTCAAGCTGCTGCTCGGCCTCCGCCACCTTCCCACGCAGCCCCTCAAGATCACCCTTAGCCGTCTCGATCTCAGCCCCCGCCGCCGCGACCTGAGCCTCAAGCTGCTCTCGCTCACTCACGATCCTCGGCAGCTCCTGATCCAGCTCCGACAGCCGCTTCCCCTCCGTCTCGATCTGACCCGCTAGCTTCACCGCACGGCCATCCAACCCATACAACCGCTCACGAACCTCCCCGCTCAGACGCGCCAGCGACTCCGCCTGCTCCGAGGCATCCTTGAGCCGAGCGCTCTCACGATCGATCGTCTCATTGAGCGCCTCGATCGCTGTGACCAGCTCGGCCAGTTCCGTCTTGCGTTCAAGGAGCCCAAGCCCCGCCTCATGACCGGAAGGCCCCAGCCGCAGCGAGCCGTCGCTATCAAGCACCAGACCCTCAGCCGTCACGATGCGCACCGACCGCCCCGCCACCATCCGGACCAACTCCCCTCGCTCAAGGTCCTCAACGAGAATCGTGTTCCCCAGCAGACGACGGACCAAGGGCTTCACCGCATCCGGCGCATCGACCAAGTCCCCCAGACACAGCCCTGGCGCCTCGGTCGCAAAGCCCTCAGCGACATCCGCCGCAGACACCAGCGTCACCGATCCCTCGAGCCCGCCGAGCCAACCCCAATCCTCATGTTCCCGACGGGTTGATACCGGCCGATCCAGCACAATCGACTGACCCAGATCACCCAGCGCCGCATCCACAGCCTTCGCATAACGACGGTCCGTCGAGATCAACTCCGCGAGCAGCCCCACCACCTGCCCATCAAGCACCGTCGCGCCCTCCGCCGCACGCCCCAGCACCGCCTGCACTGCCTGACCGATGCCCTCGCGCTTATCACGCATCTCCTCCAGCACACCCCGACGTGACGCCAGCGACGACCGCCGCTCACGGTGCTCAGCCAGCGTCGCCGTCAAGCCCTGAATATCCCGCCCGAACCGCTCACCCTCCGCCTCTAGCCCGGTCAGTTGCTCTCGTAAACCGCCCCGCTCAAGCTCGACCGACTCGAGTTCAATCTTCCTTGATGCCAGCGTCTGATCTAGCTCATCCCGCTTGCCACGCCGATCCGACTCCTGCCCCACTAGCTTCTCGATCGAGTGCCCCAGACTCGACATGAATCGCTCGTGCGAAGCGATCTCGTTCTCTCGTCGCGATACCCCCCGAAGCAGCTCGTGAATCTCCGCCTTATGCCGATCCAGACCGCTGCGATGCGCCTGCAACGACTCCGCCGCCTCACGCCTCGCATCGTCCGCCGCCTCGGCCCGAGCCGCCAGCCCCCCATGCTCATCACGCAACCCGGTGAGTTGGCCGCGCGTCGTCTCAATCCGATCCTTCGCTTGGTCCTGTCGACTCTCGAAACCCTCCAGCCGGTGGCGCTCTTCCTCAATCCGCGACAACAGCGTCTCCGCCGCCCGCTCGGCATACGTCGCCCGCTCCAACGCCTGCTTCGCGGCCGCCTCGGCCGACATCCGCTCGCGCTCCTTGGCCTCCGCCGTCGCCCGTGTCGCCGTCTGATCAATCTCCGCATCCGACACCGCCTGCTCGGCCTCAGCCAGCTTCGCCCCCGCCGATCGCCGCGCCGCCTCCGCCGCATCCACCCGCTCACTCACCGCTTCCAACTCGGCCCGCAACGCGTGATACCGGCAGATCACCTCGCGCCGCTGCAACGCATCAAGCTCGGTCTTGAGCGTCTGGAAACTCCGCGCCCGTGCCGCCTGGAGCTTGACACTCCGAAGCCGCCGCTCCGTCTCCTCCAGCCGTGTCCGGCACAGAGCCAGGTTCTGCTCGGCCCGCTCCAGCCGCCGCTGCGCCTCTTTCCGCCGCGCCTTGAACCGCGACACCCCCGCAGCCTCCTCAAAAATCAGCCGACGCTCGCTCGCATTCGCGTCGAGCATCCGCGCCACCTTCCCCTGCTCGATCACCGAGTACGCATCGGTCCCAACACCCGTGTCCATGAACAGCTCGCGCACATCACGCAACCGCACCCGCTTGCCGTTCACCAGGTACTCACTCGTCCCGTCCCGATACAACTGCCGCGTAACGTCCACGACCTCCGCATCAATCCCCAACCACCGCCGCAGGCCCGACGCCGCCACCGACACCCCCGCGTTCGACGACTCAGCCTCTGCCGCCCCCTCATCAACCTCAGCATGGCCCTCCGCGTGCGCCGCTAGATCGTCCAGGGTCTCCAACTCCAACGCGTCCGCAGCTTCCTCACGCACCGGGTTCTCGAACGTCAGCGTCACACTCGCCAGACCCGAGGGCTTGCGCCCCGCCGACCCGTTGAAAATCACGTCCGCCATCGCCCCGCCACGAAGACTCTTGGCCGACTGCTCCCCCAGCACCCACTTGATCGCATCCACGATGTTCGATTTGCCGCAGCCGTTGGGCCCCACCACCCCGACCATCGGCTCGTCAAAACGTATCTCCGTCTTGTCCGCGAACGACTTGAAACCAGCCAGCGTGACCTTCTGCAGCCTCATCGACAGACCTCCATGTCCAGAGACGCAGCAAGCACGTCCCATCTCGGCTCAATCAGTCGGCTCCGCCGACATTCACCATTCATCGTCCGGCCACCCGGCTGCTGTCCACTATACCGCCACCCCCACCATCTCCCGAAGCCGTCCGCGGACGACCCTCCGCCGAACCCCGCATCTGCTCGATCAACTCAGATAAGGGACTACGCCGCAGCCGGAAATCCGATTCAAAAATCCCCGCAGCCCGCAACTCATACACCGCGTCCACCGTCTGACCATACGACAGATCAAAACCCTCCTGCGGACGATCCAGTGTCGGCTGATGCGCCAACACATACGTTAACTCCGTCAGGTTCGGCGACATCTCCAGCGTCCGACTCCGCACCCCGCGACCCTGATACAACACCGCCATCGGACCCCCGCCCTCCACCTTCACCATCAACCGACCATTCCACACCCGAGCCAACGCCCCCGGCGGCACCGGGATCGGCCCGCCGAAGTAAACCACCCGCGGAACCTGATCGAACGTCACATACACCAGCGGGCGCTCCGCTGGCACCTGGTCAATCAACATCTTCAGCCCACGCTCACCAAACACGGGAATCCGATCGATCACCGGATCGCCCGCCAGCGTCATCGCCTCATAAGCCGCCACCCGCACCAACTCGTCCGGATCATTCAGCAACCGCCGCAATGCCCGCCCCGCCTCGAGATTCTCCCCCAGCAACGACAGCGACCGCGCAACGCTCAGCTTTGTGCTTGAATCAGCCCCCGCGATCGCCTCAGACAGAAAACGCGCCGCGCGACCATCATCTAACCCCGCTCCCGCCTCCAACGCCGACAAGCGCACCAGCTCGTTCTCGTGGTCATACAACCCTCGCAGCGCCGGTAACACCCCACGCCCAAGCGCCTGCCACGCCGCCACGATCAATCGCTCATCCTCAGGATGCCCCGCTAGCCGCTCGGCCAGCGCCAGCGTCGTGCGCTCATCAAACCCCGAGCCCCGCTGCGTGTACAGGAGCAACGCCTGCTCCAAAAAACGCTCCGGCTGATTCTGCCAGTAACCCGGCACACGAACCCGGATCAGCGAATCCGACATCGGCCGCGCCGTATCCAACCGATCCGACGGAGCCTTCGGGAAACGCTCGTTGATCCGGTCCGCGATCAACCGACTCCGCTGCCAGCTCGGCTGGAACAACACCAACTCCAACACACGGTCCGCCGTCACACGACCCCCAGCGACCAGCAACGCCTGACGACGTGCCGTCACCTCACCCTCCAACTCAACCTCGTCCGACGGCTCGACAAACACCGCCCCACTTGCCTCAGCCACCGGCGCGACATACCGCAGATTCGGGTCCAACGGGCCCGGAGCCAGGTCCACCGTCCACACATCTCCGCCCTCAAGACTGATCGTCTGCGAATCCACCGCCGACACGAGGACATCAAACCGCTCACCCCGCGACACCCCCGCAGGGATCAACCCCTCCAACGCCACCACCGCCGTGTCACGATCAAACAGCACCTGCTCAGGATTCGGCATCCCTCGCTTGCGCATCTCGTTGATCAGATAAGTCCGGATGAACGACGGCACCTCCGACGACCCCGTCCCCTCAAGATTCACCATCAACCCATACCCCGACACCAGCATCGGCTCGCCATTGCGAAGCGACGCCATACTCCCCACCGTCCCCCGCAACCACGTTGGACCCCGGAACGCCTCCACCGGAAACGTCAACGGCTCATCAAAAGACGGGTCCTCACCCCCTCGACACCCCGACAGCACCGCCCCCAATCCCAGCACAACTACAGACACGACCATCAGAACACTGAACGAAGTTCCTGGCGGGGAGGAGGGCATAACACACCATTCTCCCTGACTCCGCCCCACGGTCAAGGCTCCCCCCGCTTTCCCGTACACTCCGCCCATGGAGACCGACCTCGAATCCATCCTGATCACCCAGGACCAGATCGCCCACCGCCTCGATGAACTCGCCAGGCAGATGGTCGCCGACCTCCCCGTCGAGGACGGCCAGCCCGCCGAACTCGCCCTCATCCCCATCATGACCGGGGCCCTGGTCTTCACCGCCGACCTCATCCGCCGCATCCCCACCATGCTCCGCCTCTACACCGTCGCCATCGCCTCCTATGGCGGGGCAACCACCCCCGGTCAAGCCAAAATGAACCGCGGCCTCACCTCGCTCCCCAAAGACCTCACCGGCCGCCACGTCGTTCTTGTCGATGACATCCTCGACTCAGGCCAGACCATCTCCATGGCCCAGGACCACGTCCGAGCCCTCAATCCCGCCTCCCTCAAAACCTGCGTCCTCCTCCGCAAGCCCACCGATGCGGCCCGAAACGTCCCCGCCGAATACGTCGGCTTCGACATCCCCGACCGCTTCGTCGTCGGCTACGGACTCGATCTGGCAGGCTATTACCGCAATCTGCCGATGATCGCTGTGCCACGACCCGAAGTCATCCACCGCCACA
The DNA here is from genome assembly GCA_040222855.1 of Phycisphaeraceae bacterium. Taxonomy (NCBI): domain Bacteria; kingdom Pseudomonadati; phylum Planctomycetota; class Phycisphaerae; order Phycisphaerales; family Phycisphaeraceae; species Phycisphaeraceae bacterium. The sequence continues at coordinate 56,424 of JAVKCD010000019.1, forward strand.
CCGGCGACCAGGCCGCCCGACTCTGACACCCCATCCGGCACAGGCCACCCGCGATGATCACCACCGCGCCCCCAAAACACGAGACCCCAGCCGAGCCAGCTACCGGCGACGCCGTCGATACACCCCGTGGCCTCGACCCCCGCATCGCCGCCGTCATCCCGCCCGAACTCATCCAGTCCGGCGAGATCATCATCCTCCTGCTCAAACCCAGCCCCTGGTTCATCCCCCTCTCTCAACTCCGCCACCTCACCACCCTCGCCCTCATCACCGCCGGCTGCTGGTACGCCAACGAAGCCTTCGGCTCCCCCCTCCGATCCCGAGACATCGTCCTCCTCGGCATCGCCGCCATCGGACTCACCCTCTTCTGGGCCTTCTTCGAGTGGCTCTCTCGCATCTACATCATCACCGACCGCCGCGTCATCACCCTCTCAGGCGTCCTCCGCATCGTCGTCTTCCAGGCCCCCCTCGAACGCATCCAGCACACCACCCTCGTCTTCTCCATCCGCGAACGACTCTTCGGCCTCGGCTCCCTCCTCTTCGCCACCGCAGGCACCGGCTTCGACGAAACCCTCTGGCACATGATCCCCAACCCCCTCGAAGTCCACCGCCAAGTCCTCAACATCCTCCACCGCTACCGCCGCTAATCAAGAACCCTGGTGCCACACATTGTCACCGCGTAGTGCCGACAATGTGTGCCAACCACCCACAGACCACTCATTCACGTTGAGCAAAATAACAATATAAACTATAGTTGGCCCGTGACCACCCCCGAAACCCACGCCCTGCTCACCCTCCAGCTCACACAAGGCCTTGGCGTGCGCCGCATCACACGCCTCGTCGAACAGTTTGGCTCCGCGACCAAAACCCTACGCCTGACACCCGCCCAACTCGCACAGATCGACGGCATCGCCCCCACTGCCGCCAGACGCCTCCGCCAGGCCCTCGACGACACCATCACCCAGAAGCGCGCCGACGAGGAACTCGACCGCTGTGACCGGGCTGGCGTCCGGCTTATCGCCCGGGGCACCGCCGAATACCCCGCGCTCCTCAGAGACATCCCCGATAGCCCGCCCCTGCTCTGGGCCAAAGGCCCCCTCGACGCCGACGACCGGCTCGCGCTCGCCATCGTCGGCTCGCGCAAGTGCTCGACCTATGGCCGCACCCAGGCCGAACACTTCGCTGCCCGCTGCGCCAGCCTCGGCCTCACCATCGTCTCGGGCGGGGCCCTGGGCATCGACGGCGCCGCCCACCGCGCCGCCCTACAGGCTGGCGGAACCACGCTCGTCGTCATCGGCTCCGGCCTCGAACGCCCCTACCCCGCTGCCCACCGCCACCTCTTTAAGGACCTGATCGACTCCGGCCGCGGAACCCTGCTCTCCGAACTCCCGCTGCTGACGCCACCCGCCGCTGAGAACTTCCCCAGGCGAAATCGCATCATCTCCGGGCTCGCCCTGGGCACCCTGGTCATCGAAGCCGGTGCCCGCTCCGGGGCCATGATCACCGCCCGGCTCTGCGTTGAAGAGCATGGCCGCGAACTCATGGCGGTCCCTGGCCCCCTCGACCGCGGCGACTCCTCCGGCTGCCACCGTGCGATCCGCGAGCAGTGGGCCTCCCTCGTCACCTCACCCGATGAGGTTCTCCAGCAACTCGCAGAAACCCGACACAGCCTTCTCGCCCAGCCGATCAAAACGATCGAGCCCCCCCTGCTCACCACGAGACCCGCTGCACCGCCCGAGCCCTCGACCCCCGCACGGCTGAAGCTCGACCCCCTGGCGACCCTCGAAGGCGAGCCCCGCACGGTCGCCCAGCACCTCACCGACCCGCTTACCCTCGACCAGCTCGCCGAACGCATCGACCTGCCGACCGCCCGCATCCAGGCCGCCATCACCATCCTCGAAATCAAGGGTTTACTTCAACGGGATCAGGGAAGACTCTCGCTGCGAGCCTGACTCAGGCGCGCTATCGTGTAACCTCCGCCGGACAGCTTCACCCCCGGCGGCCCACGAGAAACCATGCTCCCCACCTTCGACCTCTCCACTCAGCAGGGCCGTGCCGACTTCGAGGACCGCCTCACCAAGCTTCGGGGCACCACCTCATCCTCGTCTGAAGCCGCCAAGACCGTCGCCAACATCATCACCGACGTCCGTGATCGTGGCGATGCTGCGGTCATCGACTACATGCAGCGTTGGACCGACCCCGACCTCACCGCTGACCGCCTCCGGGTCACCCAGGCCGAACTCGACGCCTCTGTCAATCAGCTCGATCCGAAGCTCCGCGAGGCGATCGAGCAGTCGATCGCCAACGTGCGCGCCTACCAGCAGCATGTCATGCCTCAGCCGACGGAGCCCATCCGCGTCGGCTCGGCTGAACTCGGCCTCCGATGGACGCCGGTGGATTCCGTGGGCCTCTGCGTGCCGGGCGGTACGGCGGTGCTGTTCTCCACCGTCATCATGCTCGCCGTCCCAGCGCTCGTCGCCGGCGTCCCGGCGGACAGCATCGCCGTGATGAACCCCCCGCCAACACGACAATCCGGCGAGCCCGCCAAGGACATCTCACCGATCGTCCTGGCCACCTGCAAGCTCCTTGGATTGTCCCGGGTCTACCGCCTGGGCGGGGCCCAGGGCGTCGCAGCACTGGCTCTTGGGACCGAATCCATCCAACCCGTTGACCTCATCGCCGGGCCGGGCAACATCTTCGTCCAGCTCGCCAAAGCTCAGGTCGCCGGCCTCACCGGCACCGACAACGGGTTTTATGGCCCCTCCGAGATCGTCACGATTGCCGATGAACACGCCAACGCCGACCGCGTGGCCTCTGACCTCATCGCTCAGGCCGAGCACGACCCCGGGAAGTGCTTCCTGGTGTCGTGGTCGTCGCTGAAGATCGAACAGATCGCCGATGCCATCACGCGCCAACTCAACGACCGCAAGCGACGCGCCGCCATCACCGCGTCCCTGCGTGACGAGAGCTGCGCCGTGATTGTTCGCGATGAAGACGAGGCGATTGATATCGCCAACCAGCTCGCCACCGAGCACCTCAATCTCGCCACGGAGAACGCTGAACAACTCCTGCCCCGCATCCACCACGCCGGGGAGATCTTCCTGGGCGATACCCCGGTCGCCTCAGGCGATTACTACGCGGGGCCGTCCCACTGTCTGCCGACCGGTACCACGGCACGCTTCACCTCCGGCATCTCGGCGTACACCTTCCTCAAACGCTCGGGCACGGTCCGCTACCCCAACGGCCTCGATGCTGTCGCAGCGCAGCACATCGCCGCCATGGCCGACGCGGAAGGTCTCGATGGACACGCCGCCTCGGCCCGACGCAGGATCAACCCGTAACGACCTGCTTATTTTCCTGCGTTCTCGGCTTCGAGCAGCAGCTTGCGCTTGCGCTTGACCAGGTCGAGCAGGTGCTCACCCTCGCTCTTGAGGGTCGGCCGCCAGAGCGTCCAGTGCAGATCGACGGCGCACTTGGAGCTGCGGATCGCATCGCGGACATAACGGTTGAGCCGACGCATCGGGAGTTTCGCGATCACGTCGCGGTGCATCGGGATGACGAACATGAACGTCTCGGGGTTCGGGATCAGGTAGCACAGTCCCTGCTCGACCTGGCTGCTGACCAGATCGAACTGGAAGGTCCAGCGCCACGAGTCGCCATGCCAGACGATGGATTGCTCGACCTGACCGAGGTCGAGGATGGCCTGCATCATGTCTTCGGCGAGCTTGAGCGTGAGCTCGTTGTAGGGCTTGAGCAGGACGTCGGCTTGGGGAATATTCCATCGGTCCAGCCAGGGCACAGGGGATTGGATCGCGGGGCGATTCATCGGGAAAGAGGTCCTCTCTGGGAGCGAAGGCCTGGTAAAAACACGGTCCCCACCGGGCGGGCCCGAGGACCTGCGGAGCCTTGTAACAATAGCGTCTCCAACGGTTTCGACAAGGTGGGGTGCATCCTGAGTCCGGCTCCGGTACCATCACCGCGATGGAGCCGAGCCGTTCCGCCCCCGAACACGCCGCCGTCGTGCTGATGGCCAAACCCCCGATCCCCGGTCGGGTGAAGACCCGTCTGGCCGCGACGCTGGGTGAGGCGTCCGCGACCGAAGCGCATCGGCTGATGCTGATCTGTGCGCTCGAGCGTTTGAAGGCGCATTGTCCGGGGAAACACGTGCTGGCGCTGGATGGGTATGACCCGGACAGCCCGCCTGTGAGCGGGGAGAGTGTGGAGCAGGCGGCGTTGCGGTCGACGGTGGAGGAGGCGCAGGAGATGGGGTGGGAGATTCTGGGTCAGTCGGAAGGTGATCTGGGGCAACGACTTACTGCGGCGTGGGAGCAGGCGGGTTCGGGGCCGATCGCGTTTTTTGGCATTGACAGCCCGGATGTGCCTGCGGAGGCGTTGGAGCGGCTGTGGGAGTTTCTGGATCACGCGGATGTGGCGGTGGGTCCTGCGGAGGATGGGGGGTTCTGGACGCTGGTGGCGCGATCGATTCCGGAGGGTCTGTGGGAGGGGATTGAGTGGGGGCGTGATCGGGTGCTGGGGCGGCTGTGGGACAATCTGGAGGGGCTTGGGATCAGTCGAGATCGTTTTCCGGTGTGGCCGGATGTGGATGATGAACAAGGACTTACTGACTTGCTCCGGCGGCTGGAGGGCGAGCCCGAGGGGGCGTTAGCCCGGCTGCGCGAGCAACTGGAGAAGCTCATGATTATTCAGACGCCGGTTCAGGACCAGGCTTTGGCGGTGCAGCATGCGGGTCGGGATGAGCCGGATTATTCGAGTTGCCGGGTGCTGGTGGTGGATGACAATCAGCAGAATCTGGAGCTTTTGGAGGCCTATCTGGAGCCGCTGGGGTGTCGGGTGGATGCAGTGCAGGACGGGGTGACGGCGATCGGGATGCTGGACGGGCGGGATCGGCACGAGCTACCAGATCTTGTGTTGCTGGACGTGATGATGCCCAAGATGTCGGGGTTTGAGGTGTGTCGGAAGATCAAGGATGACCCTCGGACGCGGGCGATTCCGGTGATGATGGTGACGGCGTTGCACGAGGTGGGTGATGTGGAGCGGGCGGTAGAGTGCGGGACGGATGATTTTCTTTCTAAACCCGTGAATCGCGTGGAGTTACTGACGCGGGCGAAGAACCTGCTGAAGGTGCGGCACCTCAAGAAGGAGCTTGAGCAGGCGGAGGCGCGGCTGGGGCGGGGTGATTAAGCGGGCTGTTGAGGGTACTCCGAGGGGTGGTTTTGGGGTCGATTTTTGTGCGCATCGTGTGGGTTGAGGGGTGTGGTCGTCAATCAAACGTGACTGATGGGGGTTGAACGACGGCTGTTTGTGCGCACGGCCCTGCTACGCCAAGGCTTCGCAGGGTTGTGCGGGGTGGGGTGTTTGGGCAGAGCTTGGGGTCGTGTTGGGACGGGAATGTTCTTGGTTCTGTGGTCAGCCTGCGGCTGACCACAGCCACCCGACGTAGGCATACGGGTTGTCCAGGTTCCCGAGTCACGCTGCGCGATGACTCGGTCCACCCGGGTTGTTGGTGAGGTGTGGGTGATGGTTTGTATGGGGTGTGCGGGGTTTGCGGTTGGATGGGTGGTGAGGTGTGGGTTTGGTGGGCTCGAGTTGTGAATGGGGGTGTGGTGGGGGTCGATGCTGGATGCGTCGTGAGGGATCACGGCTCCTGAGTTCGGCTTCGCCATGGAGTGGCGACCGCGAGAGCGGAGGGCTGGGTGAGGGACCTTTGCTGATTCGGGCCCGGCCGGATTGGCGTGACCGCGGAGGACGCGGTCGGGGCCAGGACGAGACCGGGCATGGACCGGCACCGGATCAATAGCGGTGCGTATCCGCGGCTCTCGACCCGAGCCCGTCCTGAGGACGGACCCACGGGGCGGAGCGGGAGAAAGTCGGGCCGGTCTTAGCCAGTCGGAAGCCCCACGGAACCACGGGAGAAAGCACACCATGAGTCGCATCAACACCAACGTCAGTTCTTTGATTGCTCAGCGTATTTTGAAGACGCAGAACCAGACACTGACTCAGACGCTTGAGCGGCTGAGTACGGGTTCGCGGATCAACCGGGGTGGTGATGACCCTGCGGGCCTGATCGTGTCGGAGAACCTGCGTTCTCAGAAGGCGTCGATCAGCGCGGCGATCTCGAACGCGGAGCGAGCCGACCAGGTCGTAAACATTGCCGAGGGCGGTTTGCAGGAAGTGAGCACGCTGCTGCTTGAGGTTCAGGGCCTGATTGGTCAGACGGCGAATGACGCGGGTCTGAGTCAGGAAGAGAAGGAAGCGAACCAGCTGCAGGTCGATTCGATTCTGCAGACGATTGACCGGATTGCGGAGGCGACGAGCTTCCAGGGCACGAAGCTGCTCAACGGTACGTTTGACTTTGCGATCAGCGGGCAGTCGAGCGAGATCGTGGACTTTGAGATCAAGGCGGCGAAGCTCAACGAGGGCGACACGCGAGCGGTGCAGATCATCGTGACGCAGTCGGCGCAGAATGCGGCGTTGTTCCTGTCGACGGGAGCCACTTCGTTGGACCTGAGTTCGGATACGGCGACGTTCCAGTTTGAGATCGCCGGTTCGAAGGGTGCGCGTCAGTTCAGCTTTGGTTCGGGTACGACGACGGCTGATATTGCGACCCAGATCAACAGCTTCAAGGACGTGACGGGCATTTCGGCGGTGGCGTCGGGTGACGGCACCGCGGTGGGTCTGTTCCTGAACTCGACGGCGCTGGGCAGCAGCGAGTTCGTGTCGATCGACGTCTCGGATGATGCGGGCCTGACTGGCGGCGTGGCCCGGTTGAGTTCGTCGGACCAGAACGCGATCACGGCGACGGGCTATGTGGCCCTGGCCAGTGTGACCAATGCTCTGCGAGATGAGGGTCAGGATGTGGGTGCCGTGATTAACGGTGTTCAGGCGACTTCGAACGGTTCGAAGGCTCGTATCGCCAATGAGTTCCTGGATGTGGAGCTTGAGTTGAGCCAGACGGCGGCGACGTCGCTGGGCTCGATCAACGCGTTCACGATCACGGGCGGCGGTGCGAAGTTCAACCTTGGCCCGAACGTGGACATTGGCAACCAGGTGTCGATCGGCGTGCGAAACATCGCGGCCCGTAATCTGGGCAACGTGACGGATGGTTATATGGACACGCTGGGTGCCGGTCGTTCGAACAACCTGGTGGATGGTGACCTGACGCAGGCCCAGGAGGTTGTGAACGCGGCGATCAAGCAGGTGTCGACGACGCGAGGTCGGCTGGGTGCGTTCCAGAAGAACGTGATCGGGACGACGATTCGTGCGTTGGGTGTGACGCTAGAGAACACGACGGCGGCTGAGTCGATCATCCGTGACACGGACTTCGCTCAGGCGACGGCGGACCTGACGCGGTCGCAGATCCTGGTTCAGGCGACGTCGAATGCGTTGGCGATTGCGAACAACAACCCGCAGAACGTGTTGCAGCTGCTGTAAGAGGTTCTTGGGGCCCCGGGGCTTCCGCCCCGGGCTCGTTAGGACAGAGCGTTCAATGTTGCCGGGTCACCCCTTTGGGTGGCCCGGTTTTTTTATGCGCGTTGTGGGGTGGGTTGGTTGGGGTTTGATTGCGAGGGGATGGGCTCGTGAGGCTGGTGCCTCAGGCTCGTTTCATGCTTGGGTTGGTTGATGTGGGTGGTGGGGGTGGGCTGGCACGGCTCACGGGTGATGGTTATTGGGACGTTGTGGGGTGGGGTAGGGGGTGGTGGTTCTGTGGGCACGCCTGCGGCGTGACCACAGCCACCCGATGCGCAGGGTATTCGACGGGGGGTGGGGTGCTCTGTGGTGCTGGAGCGGGGATTATTGGGAAAGTTGTTTGAAAGGGTTATGCGGGAGTTAAGGGGGGTGTGGGTTGTGACGATTGGGAGGGTGACACGGATGAGACGGGTGTTTCCGAGTTGGCCGGATGGCCGGTTTGGGAGGCCCGATAAGTCTGAGTTGCTGGTCCGGTGTTGTCGGTCGCAACGGTTGCCCGACTTAGCTGGAGCAGGCAAGGATGGGTTGGGCCGGAAGGCCTGACCAGCATGCACCCGTCGGCGAGAGCGCGTCGCTGACGAAACTCCCGGACACAGGATGTGTTTGGGAGCCGCAAGGATGCGGGCCGGTCGGTGCGCACCGGTCTCGTGGCGTGAGCGGTTCACGCCAGCACGCAAGGGTCCTGGATCGGAGACCCGCGAAAGAGGTTGGCGGCGGAGCCCGCAGGAAGCATCAACGTGACCCCCCAAGGCGTTCACGGAGGACAGTAACGATGAGCCGGATCAACACCAACGTAAACTCACTGCTCGCGCAGCGTGTTTTGAACCAGAACAACAACAGCCTTAACAACTCACTCGAGCGATTGAGTACGGGTCTACGGATCAACCGCGGTGCGGATGATCCGGCGGGTCTGATTGCGAGTGAGAACCTGCGTTCCGAGAAGGCGGCGATTACCGCTGCGATCGGGAACGCGGAGCGAGCGGACCAGGTCGTGAACATTGCGGAGGGTGGTCTCCAGGAGATCAATGCCCTGCTGCTTGAGGTTCAGGGTCTGGTGGGCTCGTCGGCGAACGACGCGGGTCTGAGCCGTGAGGAGCGAGAGGCGAACCAGCTTCAGGTGGACTCGATTCTGCAGACGATCGACCGGATCGCCTCGGCGACGAGTTTCCAGGGCACGAAGCTGCTTAATGGTACGTTTGACTTCACGGTGTCTGGTCAGGCGAGCCAGGTGCTCGACTTCCAGGTGAACGCGGCGAAGCTGGCGTTCGAGGAGCAGCGTGATGTTCAGGTGCTGGTGACCAACTCGGCTCAGCGGGCAGGTCTGTTCCTGTCGCTGGGTGGTACGAACCTGGCCTTGTCGGCCCCGGATGCTCAGTTCCGCTTTGAGGTGGCTGGCTCTTTGGGTTCCCGCGAGTTCACGTTTGGCCAGAGCGCTACGACTTCGACGATTGCGACGCAGATCAATACGTTCCGTGCGGTCACTGGCGTTTCTGCGGTGGCTTCGGGTAACGGTATCTACTTCAAGAGCCAGGAGTTTGGCTCAGACGAGTTTGTGTCGATTGATGTTGCGGATGATGCAGGCCAGGCAGGTGGTGTGGCTCAGTTCAACTCGAACGCGGAGCTCGCGATCATCGCCCCTGGTTTTATTACTCTGGCTTCGGCTGAGACGAGTAATGCTGTTCGTGACGCTGGCCAGGATGTGGGTGCGATCATTAACGGTGTTCAGGCGACCTCGGATGGTCGTGTGGCCCGGATCAACACGGACTTCCTGGACGTTGAGATCGAGCTGAGTATTGATGGCACCCAGAATGTGGGCTCGATCGATGCGTTCACGATCACGGGTGGCGGTGCGAAGTTCAACCTGGGTCCGAACGTGGACATCCTGAATCAGGTGTCCGTGGGCATCCAGAACGTGGCGGCTCGTAACCTGGGCACGATCACCAATGGCTTCCTTGATGAGTTGGGCTCATCGCGAGCGGCGAACCTGGTGGATGGTGACCTTGGTAAGGGTCAGAAGATCGTGAACAACGCGATCGGGCAGATTTCGAGTCTTCGAGGCCGACTGGGTGCGTTCCAGAAGAACATCGTGGGTGCGACGATTCGGTCGCTGGGTGTTGCTCTGGAGAACACGTCGGCTGCGGAGAGTGCGATTCGTGACACGGACTTTGCTGCTGAGACGGCGGAGTTGACGCGGTCGCAGATTCTGGTTCAGGCTTCGACGCAGTCTCTCGGGATTGCGAACTCGCAGCCTCAGTCGGTGTTGTCGCTGCTGGGCTAAGCGGCTGACCGGCTCTGAGTTGGTCTCCGATCTCGGTATTCCCTCCCCCGGGTTACCGATCACTGATGCGGGGCGGCGGCCTGACCGGGCCGCCGCTCTTTTTTTGGGGATTTTTTTGGGGGGGAGGTTGGCCGGGCCGACAGGGCTCGGCTCGCGGGGATGGGGGTGAGGGATGGTGTTGAGGATGGGATGGAGCGTTGGGGTTGGCTGGTAGGATTTACAGTTGGTCTGGTGGGTGGGACGATGGTGTTGTGGGTGTCGTTGTTTTTTGATGGATGGATGACTGATGAGCCACGCGGGTGAACGACGAGGGACGGGGGATGGCGAGTTGGTGAGCCGGCGTGGGGTGTTGCTGGGCGGTTTGGGGTTAGCATTGGCGGGTTGTGTGTCGGGGGATCGGTCGTCGAATCGTTGGGTGTCGAACGGTTCGGGGGTGGTTCAGGAGCGTGAGGGGGCGTTTTATATACCGAGTGCGCGGCGTCAGACTCCGGCGTCGCCTGAGGCTCGGGCGGGTTGGCAGCCGGCGCGGCTGCCGACGGCTTCGCCGGCGACGGCGAGTCTGCCCACGCGACCTGGCGGGCCGGTTGGGGTGGTGAGCCGGTCGGTATGGACAAATGAGGGGCCGGTGGCGGGACGGGTGTCGGCGATGGGGGGTGTGCGGAGGATCACCGTTCACCATGAAGGTTGGACGCCGGTGTATTTTGATGATGCGTCTTCGGTGATTGACCGGTTGTTGCAGGTCCGGAAGGTGCATGTGAAGGATCGGGGCTGGGGGGATATTGGGTACCACTATGTGGTGGATCGAGCGGGTCGTGTGTGGGAGGCGCGGCCGTTGATTTACCAGGGGGCGCATGCGGGGCCGAACGGGGCGAATCGGCACAATGTGGGGATCATGGTGTTGGGGAACTTTGATCGTCAGCGGCCATCGGATGCTCAGTTTGGCGGGCTGGTGACGATGCTGCGGTGGTTGTGCAGCCAGTATCGGGTGCCCTCGCGAGAGATTTACACGCATCAGGAGTTGAATCCGACAGCGTGTCCGGGGCGGGTGTTGCAGGCGCAGATGGTGGCGTTGCGGAAGCATCCGGAGCTGCTTTGAGGGTGTGAGGGTTGGTCGCGGTGCGTTAGACTTGGGGTATGACTACCGACTCCCCACCCACCCCCCCCGCTAGCCCCCCTGGTGTTGATGCTGGCCTGACCGCCGGTACTGTCGAAACTGAGGTTGAGGCGGGGGAGCTTGATGCTCGGGTGGAGGCGGTGTTGATGACGTCGGATCGTTCGGTGGGGATGGCGCGGCTGGTGGATTTGACGAGTGGCGGTTCGGCGGAGGCGGTGGGTGCGTCGATTGAGCGGTTGAATGGGGCTTATGAAACGACGGGGCGGGTGTTTCGGATTCAGGAGGTGGCTGGGGGTTGGCAGGTGCTGACGCGGCCGGAGGTCGCTGAGGTGGTGGCGCAGGCGCAGCGGAGCAAATCGCAGGGGAAGTTGAGTCCTTCGGCGTTGGAGACGTTGTCGGTGGTGGCGTATCGGCAGCCGGTGATGCGGGCTGAGGTGGAGACGATTCGAGGAGTGGGTTGTGGTGAGGTGCTGCGGCAGTTGATGGAGCGGCAGTTGGTGAAGGTGGTGGGTCGAGCGGAGGAGGTGGGGCGGCCGATGCTTTACGGGACGACGAAGCGTTTTCTGGAGGTTTTTGGGTTGGGGTCGCTTAGGGACTTGCCGCAGCGGGAGACGCTGGTGCCGAAGCGGCCTAAGAAGGTGAAGGCGAAGGAGGAGACGGTGGCAGAGGGTGGGGATGAGGTTGCGGAGGGTGATGCATCGTGAAGTTCGCTGTGGTCGGGTTGATGGTTGTGGCGGGGGTGCTGGGGGGTTGTGGTCAGCATCGTTTGGCGGGGGTGGTGGTGTCGGGGCCGACGGGGGGTGTAAAGGTGGTGGACGAGGGTGCGGTGGTTGTTGGTGATGCGGTGGGTGGTGCGCAGGTTGAGGTGATGCTGGACCCGCGGTCGATGAATCGGCGGTCGCTGGGGGTGCTGGTCACGGATGGTGCGGGGCGGTTTGAGGTGGATTCGGGTGTGTTTGATGAGGTGTCGCGATGGTTGGATGTGGAGGCGGGGTTGCGGGTGAGTGCGGCGGGGTTGAGCACCTATAGTGCTCGGCTGATGGTTCCGCGGGGGGATCGACTGGTGGTCATTACGTTGACGGACCCGGATCATCCGGGGGCGGAGCTGCCGGATGAGGATTTGTATTCGGAGATGCTGCGGGAGCGTGAGAGGTTTGAGCGTCGGTAGGCAGTTGATTCCGGGTAGCTAGTTTCTTGAGGGGTCAGGTCGGTGCACAAGGCAGCACGGGTCACTCGCCTGCGGCTTGATGACCCGTGGCACCCGGCGTGTTCGGTCTTGGGCGTTGCTTGTGGGGGAGGGGTTGGGGAGACTGTGGGGATGGATCGAGCTGTTTATCGCTGGTCGGTGACGCCTGCGGGTTGGAGTTATGTGGGCGCGACGGGGGTGGTGGGTTTGTCGGCGGTGTTGACGCAGGCGAATCTGCTGTTTTTTCTGGTGGGTTTGTTGGTGGGTGCGTTGGTGCTCGATGGGTTGTGGGCCGGGTTGAGTTTGTGGGGTGTGACGGTGCGGCGGTATGCGCCGTCGCGGGGGTTGGCGGGTGAGGCGATGGCGGTGCGTTATGTGGTGGGTCGCGGGGGCTGGCTGCCTTTGGGTGCGGTGATTGTGTCGGAGGTGTTGGCGGGTGTTCGTCAGGAGGGTGGTTATTGCTTGTATCTGGCGCGGAAGGGTCGTGCGACGGCGGAGGCGACGTTGTACCCGGAGGTTCGTGGGGTGCTGGCGTTGGAGGCGGTGCGTGTGCGGAGCAGTTTCCCGTTTGGGTTGGTGCGGGGTGAGCGGCGGTTTGGTCGGGTGTCGGAGGTGCTGGTGTATCCGCGGGTGTATCGGGTAACGCGGGAGTTGCGGGCGACGTCGGGGGTGTGGCGCGATACGGGTAAGGCGGAGGTGGATTCGCGTTCGGGCGCGGGTGATTTTGCGGGACTGCGGGAGTACCGGCCTGGTGATGCGGTGCGGTCGATTGACTGGAAGCGTACGGCTCGGCTGGGGACGCTGATGGTTCGTGAGCATCTGCGGCCGGTCCCGCCTCGAGTGATGTTGTGTCTGGATATGTCGTCGGGTTCGCCGACGGGCGGTGAGGTGGAGCAGGCGGTGACGCTGGTGGCGTCGATGGTGTGCGCGGCGCAGGGTCACGGGATGCCGGTGGGTCTGGTGATTGTGGGTGGTGAGGGTTCGCTGCATCGGCCTCATGCGAGTCTTCCGCATCGTGATGACATTCTGGAGACGTTAGCGCGGATGGTTCCGGGTCGTGGTGCGGAGGTGGGTCGTGCGGCGCAGCTGCGGCCGTCGATGTGGGTGCTGGCGTCGCCTACGGGTGTGGCGCCGCGGGCGCCTGACCTGATGGTGCTGCATGGTGGTGATTCGGCACGGTTGCTGGACACTTCGGCTTCGGGCTTGCCGTTGGACCCGTTGCCGTCGCTGGCGGCGCTTCGTCGCGCGGAGGGTGGTGTTTATGCTGCCTAATGGTCGTCGGCTGCTGTTTATTCAGGTGATGCTGGCGGTGTTTGCGTTGTGTCTGGCGTTGAGCAATCCGTTGCTGCTGGCGATCGCGGGTTCGGTGGCGGTGGTGGGTTGGTTGTTGTTTGAGCGTGCTCAGCAGCGTCGGCTGCCGGGGTGGGTGGTGAGTACGGGTGGCGTGTGTGCGTTTGGGATGTTGGTGGTGGAGAACATGGTGCTGGGGCATCGGATGGTGCTGGCGATGGCGCATTTCACGCTTGTGTTGCAGGCGTTGCTGCTGTTTGGCCACAAGCGTCCGAGGGACATCATTGCGATGCTGGTGATCAGTCTGGTGCAGATGATCATTGCGTGCGTGGTGAGTGTGTCGATGGTGTTCGGTGTGTTGATGCTGGGGTATTGTTTTTTGCTGACGTGGACGCTGAGCCGTTTGCAGCTGGAGACGGCGTATGTTGGTCTGGCGTCGTCGCCTAAGGTCACGCGTCGGGGGGGTGTTCCGATGCGGCGGACGCCTGTGGGTTTGCGGGTGACGCGGGCGGTAATTGGTGTGTTGTGTCTGCTGGTGGGTTTGCTGTGTTTTCTGCTGGTTCCGAGGTCGGACAGCGGGGCGTTTGTGGATGAGCTTGGTGGTGTGATGCTGGAGCAGGCGACGGGTTACAGCGAGCGGGTTGATGTGCGGACGTCGCCTAGTCTGGAGGGGAGTGATGAGGCGGTGCTGCGGCTACGGGTGATGGCTCACGGTGAGCCGTTTCGTGGGACGGGTCAGGTGTATCTGCTGCGTGGGATGGTGTTTGATCAGTATGACGTGGCTTCGGGTCAGTGGATGCGTGGGGTGGAAGCGCAGGCGCGTTACCAGCATGTTCCGCTGGAGATGGGTTCGGTGCGGTTTGTATCGGTGGAGGAGCCGCTGAGTCTGTTGGAGGGTGAGGTGACGATTCGTCGACGGAATCATGAGGCGTTGTTTTCGGTGCTGCCGGTCGTGTCGTTTACGAGTGCGAATGTTGAGCGGCTGGAGTTCAACCCGTTGGATCAGGTGTTGCGGACGAGTGGTGCGGGGACGCCTGGGGGCGCGTTGGGCTACACGGTGCGTTGGCCGCTGTTTCATCAGATGGAGATCCCCGGGGTTTATTTTGATGCGATGGAGAATCGTGATGGTTTGGGGATGACGCGGTCGCTGATGTCGGATCGTCATGTGGATCGGTATGCGCGGGGGTGGCTGGTGGATGAGGAGGAGATCCGTGACTACACGATGGCGATTCTTGAGCGTGCGGGGCTTGAGCGTGATCCTGAGTTGGCGTTTACGGTGGAAGATTGGAAGGTTGCGACCAGGCTGGCGCAGGAGCTTCGGGATCACTATCGGTATCGTCGGTTTAATCCTCGGCCGCGAGGCGGCGTGGACCCGGTGACGGCGTTTTTGCTGGATCATCGGACGGGTCATTGCGAGTTGTTTGCGAGTGGGTTGGCGGCGATGTGTCGTTCGGTGGGGATTCCGGCGCGGCTGATCGTGGGTTATCGGGTGAGCGAGTACAACGAGGCGGGGTCGTATTACGTTGCGAGGCAGAAGCATGCGCACGCGTGGGTTGAGGTGGCGACGGATGCGGATGGTGGTTGGCGATCGCTGGACGGGACGCCTCATTCGTCGATCGAGGTGTTGCACGCGACGGAGGACACGCTGGCGCATCGGCTGCGGTCGTGGTATGAGCGTCTTGAGTTTTCGTGGATCGCGTTGATCGTGGCGTATGACGATCATGCGCGGAATCTGCTGGTAGCCTGGGCGCAGAATGTTCCGATGGCTGCGGAGGATATCGCGGGTGTGCTGCGTCGGGTGTGGGGTCGGACGGCGTTGTGGTTTTCGGCGATGACGGGTTCGTCGCTGGCGTTGTGGGGTGGGTTGGCGGCGACGGGGTTGGGGGCGTTGCTGGCGGGGGTGGCGGTGTTGCTGGCGCGGCATAAGCGGGACCTGGAGCGGCTGGGCGTTGAGTTGGAGGGCTGGTCTGAGGGGTGGTCGTGGGTTCGGCGGATGGATTTTTATCTGCGGATGATCCGGCTGCTGGAGCGTCATGGTTATGTGCGACCGTCGTGGCAGACGCCTCAGGCGTTTGCGGAGGAGCTGATGGAGGCGAACCCGATGCGGTTTGGGCCGGTGGTGTTATTGACGGCGTTGTTCTATCGGGCGCGTTTTGGTGGTGAGCAGCCGGATGAGGGGGAGATGGTGTTGGCGAGGGCTCATCTCGAGGCGCTTCGGCATGGGCTGGCGACGGGGGCGTCGCGGCTGTGAGGGTGGAGGAGCGAGCGAAGAGGTGGGAGGGGTTGTGCTAGGCTGGAGGGGATGGTCCCAGAGTTGATTGAGGTTGTTTGATGCAGAGCGTGCCTGGTGCTGAACCTGAGTTGTCGATCGTCGTTCCCGCGTTGGACGAGGAGGGGAACGTGGGTCCGTTGGTGGATGAGATTGATCGGTGTGTTCGGGGTGTGGGGATCGAGGTTGAGTTGATCGTGGTGGATGATGGGTCGCGGGATGGGACGCTGGGGGTGCTGAAGGCGAAGCAGTCGGCGTATGGGTGGTTGCGGGTGTTGCATCGAGATGAGCCGGGGGGTCAGTCGGCGGCGATGGCGGCGGGGATTGCGGCGGCGCGGGGTGCGTGGGTGGCGACGCTGGATGCTGATCTGCAGAATGATCCGGGTGATCTGCCGGAGATGCTGGCGATCGCGAAGCGGGATGGCGTGGACCTGGTGCAGGGGGATCGGTCGGCGAATCGCCGGGATCATGCGATCCGGCGGTGGGCGAGTGCGGTTGGTCGGTTTGCGCGGGGGGCGATCGTGGGCGATCGGACGCGGGACACGGGTTGTTCGGCGCGGGTGATGCGAGCGGGGTATGCGAAGCGGCTGCCGTTGCAGTTCAAGGGGATGCATCGGTTCATCCCGGCGACGGTGCGGATTCTTGGTGGTTCGATCGCGGAGATGCGGGTTTCGCATCGGGAGCGGCACTCGGGGTCGACGAAGTACGGGCTGGGGCTGGTGAATCGTGGGGTGGCGGGGTTTATTGATTGTCTGGCGGTGCGTTGGATGAGCAAGCGGGTGCGGGATGTCTCGGTGGAGGAGGTCGGGACGGGCGGGGAGGGTGTGACTTGATGGGCGGATCACGTCACGGCCGTCGGTGGTGGCTCATGGTGTGGGCTGCGGTGGTGCTGGGGGGTCTAGTGCTGCTGGTGGCGAGCAAGCAGGGGATGCGGCTCGGGGGCGCGGGGTTTGAGTTGTCGGATCGTCTGGCGAGCGTGGTGATCGAGGCGACCGAGGATGGTCCGATGGTGCGGTTGGGGGAGGAGAGGTTGTTGTCGCCTCAGGAGTTTGTGGCGGAGGTGGAGCGGGCGCAGGCGAAGAACGCGGATCGTGGGTTGGTGTATGCGCTGCTGGACATCACGTCGTGGACGGGGATGTTGTGGGTGGGGTTTGGGTTCCTGGCGCAGGCGGTGTTCATGGGGCGGATGCTGATTCAGTGGATTTTGTCGGAGCGGGCGAAGCGGTCGGTGGTGCCGGAGGCGTTCTGGTGGTTGAGTCTGATCGGGTCGTCGATGTTGCTGATCTACTTCACGTGGCGGATCGAGCCGGTGGGGTTTGTGGGTCAGTTGTTTGGGTGGGTGGTGTATGTGCGGAATCTGTGGATGATCAGGAAGGAGGACCGGGTGGCTAGTGCGGGTGCGGAGAAGTCGGAGGCGGGTGATGGGTGATGTGTTGCGGGCGATTGATGCGAATGCGAATCGAGCGAGTGAGGGGCTGCGGACGCTGGAGGATGTGGCGCGGTTTGTGTTGAATCGTGAGGATTTGTCGCGAGAGGCGAAGGGGCTGCGGCATGAGCTGCGGGGGTTGTTGGCGGGCGTAGAGGGGTTGGCGTGGCATCGGGATACGACGGGGGATGTGGGGACGGGGATTAGGACGGTGCGCGAGGGGCAACGGGAGGACGTGGCGGGGATCGCGGAGGCGGCGGGGTATCGGGTGGCGGAGGCGCTGCGGGTGATCGAGGAGTTCGGGAAGCTGGTTGGCGAGCGTGAGGGGTGTGAGGAGCTGGCGGGGGGTGCGGAGGGGCTGCGGTATCGGGTGTATGAGTTGCAGCGAAAGGTGGTGGTGGCGTTGGGGTCGGGGCGGGGATGTCAGTGGGGGGTGTGTTTGTTGTTGACGGAGTCGGCGTGTCTGCGGCCATGGCGCGAGGTGCTGGGTGAGGCGGTGGCGGCGGGGGTGGACTGTGTACAGGTGCGGGAGAAGGGGATGAACGATCGGGCGCTCTTGGAGCGGGTGCGCGAGGTGGTTGGGGTGGCGCGGCCTGCTGGGGCGGCGGTGGTGGTGAACGATCGGGCGGATGTGGCGTTGGCGGCGGGGGCGGATGGGGTGCATCTGGGTCAGGGGGACCTTTCGGTGGGCGATGTGCGGCGGATGGCGGGTCGGCGGCTGGTGGTGGGGGTCAGCACATCGCGGGTGGAGGAGGCGCGGGAGGCGGAGGATGAGGGGGCGGATTACGTTGGGTTGGGGCCGATGTTCGTGTCGATGACCAAGGCTAAGCCGGTGGTGGCGGGGCCGGGGTATCTGCGGGCTTATCTTGAGGCCGGGCGGCTGCCTCATCTGGCGATTGGTGGGATCACAGCGGGGAATGTCGGGGAACTGGTTGCAGCTGGAGCGCTGGGGGTGGCGGTGTGTGCGGCGATTGCGGGGGCGGATGAGCCCGGGGCGGCGGCTCGGGGGCTGGTGGAGGCGTTTCGAGGGGCGAGCTGATGACGTGGGGGTGACGGACGGGGTTTTTGAGAATAGAATCTCAGTTATGAGACGAGGCCTGATATTGGTTGCGCTGGTCATGGCGGGGGTTGTGGGGTTAGGGGCAGTGGGCTGCGCCCCTGAGGCTGAGGAGCGGGAGGTATCGGTGCGGGTGGCGACGAGTTTGCCGCCTCATGGGTGGCTGATTGAGTGTGTCGGGGGTGATCGGGTGGGTGTGGTGGTGACGCTGCCGGGGGCGGCGAGTCATGCGACGTATACGCCTACGGACCGGCAGGTGTCGGGTGTGCTGCGGTGCGGGGTTTATTTCCGGGCAGGGGTGCCGTTTGAGCGTGGGGGGTGGTTTTCGGCGATCGAGGGGAGCGGGTCGGTGGCGGTGGTGGATTTGCGGGAAGGGATTGCGCTGCGGAGGATGGAGGCGCATCGGCATCACGATGAGGAGGGGCATGATCACGCGCACGATCATGGTCACGGTCACGGTCACGGCCATGGGGATGGGGCTGAGGGGTATGAGGACCCGCACACGTGGTTGAGTCCGGCGAATCTGATCGCGCAGGCCGGGGTGGTGCGGAAGGTGCTGACGCGGGTGGACCCGGCGGGGGCGGAGGTTTACGCGGCGAATCATGGGGCGTTGGTGACGGCGTTGGGGGCATTGGATCGGGAGTTGATGCTGACGCTGACGCCTGTGCGGGGCCGGGCGTTTTTTGTGTTTCATCCGTCGTGGGGTTACTTCGCGGAGCGGTATGGGCTGCGGCAGGTGGCGATTGAGACGGAGGGGAAGGACCCGACGGATCGGGAGTTGACGGCGTTGCAGAACCGGGCGCGGGCGGAGGGGATCGGGGTGGTGTTTGTGCAGCCGCAGATCGCGGGTCGGGGAGCGGCGGCGGTCGCGGGAGCGATCGGGGCTCGGGTGGCGGTGATCGACCCGATGCGGGCGGACGTGGTGGCGAATCTGCGTGAGGTGGCGGCGGCGTTGTTGTCCTCTGGTCAGCAGGAGTAGGGGCACGAGATGGTGGCAGCGGATGATGTGGTGATTGAGGTTGCGGGGGTGACGTTTCGGTACCCGGGTTCGGTGCTGGAGCGGGCGGTGCTGGATGAGGTGAGTCTGGAGGTGAGGCGGGATGATTTTCTGGGGATCATCGGGCCGAACGGGGGAGGGAAGACGACGCTGTTGAAGCTGATGCTGGGGCAACTGCGGGCGGAGGTGGGGACGGTGCGGGTGTTCGGGCAGGCGGCGGAGTGGGGACGGTCGCGGATCGGTTATGTCCCGCAGCAGGCGACGATCGATGCGGCGGCGCCGGCGTCGGTGCTGGACATTGTGTTGATGGGTCGGTTGGGGGCGTCACGGTGGGGGCTGTGGTACTCGAAGCGGGATCGGGATGCGGCGATGGACTGCCTGGGGATGACGGGGTGCGCGGAGCTGGCGAGTCGGGCGATCCGGTCGTTGTCGGGCGGACAGCGACAGCGGGTGCTGATTGCGCGGGCGCTGGCGGCAGACGCTGAGGTGCTGCTGTTGGATGAGCCGACGACGGGCGTGGACCCGCACGCGCAGCGGGGGCTCACCGAGCTGCTGCACCGGCTGCACGAGCGGATGCCGATTGTCATGGTGAGTCACGACATCTCGTTTGTGACCAGCGAACTCAACCGCGTGGCGTGCCTGAACTCGAAGCTCTCGGTGCACCCGATGAGCGAGCTGTCCTATGACCAGATCGAACGGACCTACGCGGGGCCGGTCCGCATCCTCCACCACCACGAAGACGACTGCCCCATCCACCCCCCCACCCTCCCGCATGGGTCGATAGGTTCCGCAGAGAGTTCTGGTGGCGGAGAAGGCGTGCCTTCGCATGGGGGGGGTGGGTGATGATGTTTTTCAGGGACATGGCGGACAACCCGTTTTTGGTGACGGGTTTGCTGGCTGGGGCGTTGGCGTCGGTGGCGACGGGGGTGATCGGTCCGTTTGTGATCACGCGACGGATCGTGTTTCTGTCGGGTGCGATTGCACACATGGCGCTGGGGGGAATTGGCGGGGCGATTTTTCTCCGGCACTTTTATCCGGGGGTGTTTGGCTGGATGAGTCCGCTGGAGGGTGCGGTGGTGGTGGCGTTGGGGTCGGCGGTGCTGTTGGGGGTGGTGCACGATCGGGTGGCGGAGCGGATGGACACGCTGATCGGTGCGATGTGGGCGGTGGGGATGGCGGTGGGGCTGATGCTGATCAAGTTTACGCCTGGCTATCACACGGAGCTGATGAGTTATCTGTTTGGGAACATCGTGTATGTGTCGTGGTCGGATGTGTGGTTGCTGGCGGGGCTGGACGCGGTGATTCTTGGGGTGACGGCGGTGTATTACAAGCAGTTGGTGGGGGTCTGTGTGGACGCGCAGCAGGCGGAGCTTCGGGGGGTGAACGTGATGCGTGTGCAGATTGTGTTGCTGTGTCTGGTAGCGTTGACAGTGATCACGCTGATTCAAGTGGTGGGGTTGATTCTGGTGCTGGCATTATTGACGTTACCGGCGGCGACGGCGGCGCATCGGTTATCGCGGCTGGCGACGATCATCCCGGTGTCGGTGTTGATCGGGCTGGTGGTGACGACGACGCCTCGGGTCCTGGTTTATGAGATCGAGGTGATGGGGTCGTCGATCAGCCCGGAGCCTGCGATCGTGCTGGCGGCGGCGGGGTTGTATCTGGTGTCGGTGGCCAGTCGTCGGTTGGCTGGGAGATAGTGAGTGGTGAGCAGAGCGGCGCGACTGCGACGCTCTGGATGTGGATGGGTCTGTTGAGTTTGTGAGGGGATGGGCCCGTGAGGCTTGCGCCTCAGGCTCGTGTCAGACCTGGATTGCTGTGTGGGACTCGCACGCACCTGAACCCGTAACTAGGGAGTCAGGTCTTCGAGTTCGTAGCCATCGGCGGGGGTGAAGTTGACGGCTTTTCGGAGTGAGGCGAGGTCGAGGGGTCGGGTTTCGTTGCCGTCGAGGAGGGCTTCGGTGACGAGGACTTCGAGGGTGGGGTCGTTGAGCATGGCTTCGAGTCGTCGTTTGGAGATGGGCTCGTAGTCGTCGACGCGGATGACGGCGAGAGCCTGTTCGGAGGGGACGGGTTGGACGAGCATGCGCTCGGAGGGGTTGAGTGTGGCGATGTCGCCTAGGGCGTTGAGTTCGCGGGCGCGGGTGAAGATGGCGTCGACGAGGTCGCCTTGCTGCCCGAGGCCGGGGAGGGTGGGGACGGTGAAGAGGCCGGAGCGGTCGCGGGTACGTCTGGGGAAGGGGCCGGTGTCGATGATGGCGGCGGATGATTCGGAGGCGATGTCTTCGAGAGGTTCGGTCGTGGCGCGTGTCCGCCAGGTGTCGGTCTGATCGGTGAGGGTGCGGTAGGCGGCGAGTTGGCGGGCGTCCTGCTCGACCTGGTCGCGGACTTCGTCGAGGGACTCGGGTGTGCGGAGGGGCAGCGCGTCGGTGACGCGGAAGATGAGCATGGAGCCGGAGGGCAGTTGCATGACGGGGCTGGGTGACTGCTCTTGGAGGTAGAGGGTGAGGAGAGGGTTTTCTTTGGCGGGGTTGAGTTCGCGGAGCGAGGCGACGACCTGGGTGATGGGGATGCGGGGTTGACGATCTGGGAGGACGGCCCCGCCTATGACGGGGTCGAAGGCGAGGTCGCGGACGTTGACGAAGGTGGAGGGTGCGGGCCGGAGGTTGGGTCGGATGTTGTAGGTGGCCTCGATTTCCTCGGCGACGGAGCGGAGGGTCTTGGGCGAGAAGTCATCGGGGAAGTTGTAGTAGCCCTGGGTCTGGGTGATGCCGCGGAGTTCGGTGGTGAGCTTGGCGGAAGCGGCGCGGGCGATCTCCTGGGTTGTTTCGAGGGCTTTTTGCTGCTGGAGGAAGCGTCGGATGTCAGCGCGGACTTCGCGGTAGTCGCGGGGCTGGGCGCCTTCCTGCGGCTGGCCCTGTTCGTTGAGGGGGAGGAACATCTCCTGGTTTTCGCGGAAAAAGGCGAGGGCGTCGGCTTCTTCGACGGTGGTCTGGGCGAGGACGGCGTCGAAGGGGATGACGAGGGCTTCGAGTTTGACGCGGTCGAGGAGTTGGTAGCCGAAGCCGTAGGGTTCGCCTTCGCCTGGGGGGGTGTCGCGGTAGGTGGTGAAGAGTTCTTCGAGGAGTTCGGGTTGGGGTTGGGTTTCGATGCCGAGGGCGGAGGGACGGAGCAGGACGAAGCTGGCGGCGACGGCGGCCTGCTGATCAGAGATGACCTGCTCGATGAGGGGGCGGGAGACGCGTTGGGCGCCGGAGGCGATGCCGAGGAGCGCGTTGGCCTGGCGAAGGAGTGGTTCGGCCTGGGTGATGTTGCCGGCGTCGAGGGCTTGTCTGCCCTGTTGTTGGAGGATGAAGCCCTGGAGTTGGGCGGTGAGTCGGCGGAGGCCTGGTGATGGGTCGAGATCGACGTCCAGGGTGGTGCGGCCGAGCATGAGGGCGATGACGCGTTCGCGTTGAAGCCAGCGGCCGATGGTGGCGATGATGCTGGCCTGCTTGACGTTCATGGTGAGCGCGCGTTGTGCCAACTCGTTTTCGTCGAGCCCGAAGGCTCCGAGGGCGGTGGCGATCTCGGTTTGGCTGACGGCGATGCCGAGTTCATCGACGGCGGCACCGAGCAGGAGCCAGCGGCGGACGCTGCGGCTGTCGGAAGCGCTGCCGGCGACGGACTGGAAGATGGGGGTGATGCTGTTGAGGATCTGGATCTCGTTGCGGGCGACCAGTTCGTCCTGCACCGTGAGTTCGCGGCCGTTGACGGTGCCGATGACGGCTTGGGCAGGCGAGCCCTGGGTGATGTAGGAAAGCGTGTCCTGGAGGAGGAACGCGATCATGAGGAGGGTGATGCCGACGACGACGATGATCGTCTGGTATTGACGGAAGAACTTGAACACGGGGCAGAGGCTCCGAAATGGGGTTCAAAGGGTGAGGGTCGAGTATATCGCGGGGTGGGCGGCGGGGCGGAGGAAAGGCCGGATCGGTTGTTGGTCATCACCCGGCCCATTCGCCCGAGGCGAACTGCCCTGTCGGGGCCAATCGGGGGGTCAGTCGATGTTGTCGTAGGGGAGGAGGCCTTCGCCGGCGCGTTGCTGGGCGAGTTGGGGCTGGAGGGACACGCTGAGAGAGGATTCGTTGTCGATCTGGTCGAAGTCGGCGGTGAATCGGAGTCGCCAGCTGGGGAGTTTTCGGTCGAGGCTGAAGAGGACATCGCGGGACCCGCCTTCTTCGAGGTCGAGGCGGTGCTCGAAGAGGGCGCGGTACTTGGCGGTCATCTGGTAGCCGGCACCGTAGCCGAGGATGGAGCTGTCGAGTTGATGGATCTGCTGGTAGTTGATGAAGGAGGTGAGTCGGGTGTCGTGCTCGAAGGTGACGGCGGATTTCCACTGGGCGGTCTGCTGGTTTTCGAGGTCGTGGGTGACTTCGGAGATGAAGCCGATCTGGTCGGTGACGAGCCAGGCGAGCTCGCCGAAGAGGTGATCTCCGCCTCGGGAGAGTTCGGGTCGGTAGGCGTGGTATCGGGGGATGATGGCGCCGTCGATGGACTCGGAGGATCGGAAGATGGCGTCGGTGCGGAGGCGGATCCAGTCGACGGTTCGGGTTTGGCCGAGGGCTTGTCGTCGCGTCTGCCAGGTCTGGAGGATACCGATGCGGGTGCCGGCGCCGTCGGAGAGTCGGTCGGTGTCGTTGTCGAGGATGAAGACCTGATCGGTGTCGTAGGAGGTGCCCATGATGAACAGGTCGGAGGAGGGTTCGATGATGTGGCGGACGCCGTCGATGTTGAGGATACGGCTGCGGACGTTGGAGTTGGAGCCGATGAAGGTGGTGTGGAGGCGGACGCCGAGGGCACCCCAGAATCGATCGTTGGGGTCGTCGATGAAGGGGGAGTTGGCGCTCTCGCTGTAGCCGACGAATCGGCCTGCGGCGAAGGGATTGACATCGACGATGCCCAGGCGTCTTGAGGCCGATAGTTCGTGTCGGGTATCGATGCGGTGGCGCCAGCTATCGGGGATGCCGAGTGGTGCGTAGCTGTCGTCGAAGGAGACGAACTCGAAGTCGCCAAAGTTGATGAGGGAATCCATGGTGTCGAATCCGCGGTCTTCGGGAGCGTCTTCGCTGAAGCGGATGCGTTGGTAGCTGTAGTTGTTCTCGGTGAGATAGACGACACCCGAACTGCCAAGGGGCGTTCCCTGTCGGAAGTAGGAGAGTCTTGGTGCTTCGTCGATGCGCCAGGGTTGGGCCTGGAGTTCGGGGAGTTGTTCGATGAAGTTGTTGGCGTCGTATCGGAAGAACAGAGAGAAGGTGGTTTCGTGGTCGGTGTTGGCTAGGTAGAGGGAGGTCTCATAAGGGAGGGCGGCGTAGGCTTCATCGGGGAAGAACTCTTCGAGGAAGGTTTCATCGGAGACGACGGCGAGTTGCAAGGCGGCGCGCCAGCCTTGTTCGAGTTGCTGGAGGTGCTGGGTGTGGAGGAAGCCCCGGAACTCGCCTTCCTGGCCAACGGCGTTGCGTCCGCCAACTTCGTCTTCGCCCTGATCGAACGGGAGGACATAAAACTGGGATTGGCCGAGGGCGTTGGGTCGGTCGTACTGGACTTCGGCTCCGAGGGCGACGCCGTGCTGTCCCTGGACGTCGAAGCGGCCGGAGAGGTCCACGCCTTGGGGTTGGTCTTTGCCGGTGAGGGCGAAGAGGTCCCACTCGGTCTGGAGTTCGAGCCCGTTTTGGTTTGAGAAACCAGCGTCGATCGAGCGGAGGGGAATTTCCTGGCCGCGGCCGGAGAGCCTTGGGGTGTAGAAGATCGGCGTATCGTTGACACGCACGGTAGCGTCGTCGGCGGCGAAGTAGGGGATCGCCGAGCCATCGGGCTGGCGGGCGACGTTGACGGCGAGTTTTTCGGCGCCGATGCCAAAGTGTGGCTGCGCGAACGCGCTGGTGGCGAGGGTGACATTGGTGGCGACAGCGGCGGTGCCAGCAACCTGTCGGATCTCTTCGGCGCGGATGTAGATTGGGATCTGTCGCCGGGGGTCGTAGGTGTAGGCGACAGCCTCGAAGAGCAGGGCGCGTTCAGCCTTGGTATCGACGAGCATGCGGGGGGCACGCACGGTGGTGACGCCATCGGAGATGATCGCGTTGTCTTCGAGGTAGATGGCGGTGACTTTGTCGGCGTCGAGTGATCCGGAAAGAGCGAAGTTGCCATCGGCGAAGAGGACGGCCTTCTCGGCGGTGAGTCGGAGGGTGGTGTCGCCTCGGGGGTCGGTGTAGATGACGGTGATCCCGCCCACGAGGGTCAGGGTGGACTCGGTGTCTCCGCCTCGGGCGACGGCACGGCCAGCGGCGAAAGAGATGCGTCCTTCCGTCGGGAGATCGATAAGCCCGCTGGGTTCGGGCTGGTCGGCGAGCGCGGGCGAGACGGCGTCGATCTCGGCGCGGCGTCGTTCGATCTCGGCGCGTCGAAGGTCCTTGAGGGCGATCTGATCGTCGGTGACTGCGGGGCTGGGGTTGATGGCGAGGGTGGGGGTCGCACGCGCGAGGTCGAGTCGGGCGAAGGCGCTGCGGGCCTGGGTGATGATCGGGCTATCGGGCGCGGCGTCGGGTTGGAGCAGGAGGTTGGCATCGACGGCGAGCCCGCCTCGGGTGGCGGCGGAGAGGGTCATGCGTGGGGTGGCGGCTTCAATCGGGCCGGTGGCGTCGCCCGGGCTGGCGTCGAGGAGGAAGACGGTGAGGATGTGGATGGTCTGGTGCTGGATGGTGCGGGTCTGGACGCGGACTAACGCGCGGGACGCGGCGAAGCGGTAGCTGCCTACGGCGAAGGTGGCATTGTCTTCGAGCAGGAACCATCGGGTGGCGTCGGTTTCGGTCCAAGTGGTGACGCGTTGGCCGCCGAGGATCGCCTGAGCATCGACTACGGGGTCGGCAAGGGGTCCAAGAGAGACGCGCGGGCCGACGATCGAGATGGGTTGTTCGGCTGCCGGTGAGGGGGAGCAGAGGGAGAGGGTTAATGTGGCTGCGAGTAGGCTGGCTGTGATGTTAGGGAGGTTGGGCATCGCTGGGCACGATACCCCTTGGCCGAAAAGGCTGCCATTGAATCCGGATCAGTTGGTGGGGAGGAGGGAGCGGGCTTTTTCGATGATGGGTTGGGGGTCGGACCCGCCTACAAACTCGCCGATGAGGTTGCCGGAGGCGTCGTAGACGAAGACGGCGGGGACGACGAGGTCGTTCCAGGAGTCGGCGATGCGGTTGACGACCTCGATCTGGGCATCGGCATCGGGGTAGAGGAGGTAGGCGTCGTGGAGGGCGTGGTGCTTGTCGAGGAAGTCGATGGCTTGTTGTTCGTAGTCGCCGGGGACATCGAGGGTGATGGAGACGGGTCGGACGGCGTCGCCCAGGTCTTTGAGACCGGTGTGGAGGTCGGGGAACATGGCGATGCAGGGGGCGCACCAGGTGGCCCAGAAGTCGATCACGGTGATCTGGCCTTTGGCGACGGATTCGGCGACGAGGGCTTCGATGGCGTCGGCGTCGAGCTGGGGCAGGGCTCGGGTGGCGGCTTGTTCGGGTGCTGCGGGGGTCGTTCCGGGCTCCTGGGCCGGTGCGGTGGCGTCGCCACAGGCGGTGAGGACGAGAGTGAGGGTCAGCAGGATCAGGAGGCGGGGCATGAGCGTCCTTTCGGGGAGGGCATGGGAGGATGTTAGCCCCGGATGGAGTGATCGGCGTTCTTTTCGTGGTGCGTGTTCGGCTGCTAACATCAAAGTATGCAGATCGTGCTTAATGGCGAGAAACGTGAGACCGAGGCGGTGACGGTCGCGGCACTGCTCAAGGAGCTTGGGCTCGAGGGCCAGCCCGCAGCGGTCGAACGCAATGCTGAGGTGGTCAAACGCAAGGAACACGAGGCTACGCGACTGACCGATGGCGATGCGATCGAAGTCGTCACCCTCGTCGGCGGCGGCTAACCCCCCCCACCCCACCCCCTCACTGCTCCTGGCTGTGGGTTCTCGTGCGGTTTAATGGGACCGGTTGAGTCGATCATGGTTGTTTTCGATTTCGATGATGCTTACGAGGTGATGTGATGGCGACGCTGGTGCAAGATGAAGCTGTGTTGGGTGGTTCATTGGAAGTAGGGGGACGGACGCTGACGAGCCGGCTGATCGTGGGCACGGGCAAGTACCCGAACTATCCGACGATGGCCGCTTGTCTGGATGCGTCGGGGACGGAGGTGGTGACAGTGGCGGTGCGGCGCGAGCGGCTGATTGACGCTGAGGGCAAGTCGCTGCTGGAGTTTGTGGATACGGATCGTTACACGATTCTGCCGAACACGGCGGGATGTTTTTCGGCAGACGATGCGGTGCGGGTCGCGCGGCTGGGGCGTGAGATCTTGGATCAGCTCGACAATCCCGGGAAGGATTGGGTGAAGCTCGAGGTGCTGGGGGATAAGAAGACGTTGCTGCCTGACCCGGTTGGGACGCTGGAGGCGACCAAGGAGTTGGTGGCGGACGGGTTCAAGGTGCTGTGTTACTCGAGTGATGATCCGATCATGGCGCTTCGGATCAAGGAAGCGGGGGCGGCGTCGGTGATGCCGGCGGGGTCGCCGATTGGTTCGGGTCAGGGCGTGTTGAACCCGCACGCGATCGCGCTGATTCTTGAGCTGCTCAAGGAAGGTGATGCCGACTATCCGGTGATCGTCGATGCGGGCGTGGGGACGGCGTCGGACGTGTCGATCGCGTTTGAACTCGGTGCGGACGGCGTGCTGCTCAATACCGGGATCGCGCACGCGAAGGACCCGTTGCGGATGGCGCACGCGATGCGTCATGCGACGGCTGCGGGAAGGCTGGCCTATCTATCAGGCCGGATCGGCAAGAAGAAGTATGCGAACGCGTCGTCGCCCTGGGAGGGTGTAATCGGTTACATCCCTGGCGAGTGATGCCGGTGCGTGTTGTTTGATTTTTTGATAAACCCCGTTGTGCGAGGTCACGATGTTTAGAAGTGCAGTGATGGTGTTGGTTGCCGGGTTATTGGCGGTTTCTGCGTTCGGTCAGGATGGGGATGCCCCGGAGGGAACGGTGGTACGGCTGACAACGAACGCGGGGGACATCGATCTGCTGATGTACGACGAGAAGACGCCCGGGACGGTGGCTAACTTTCTGCGGCTTGTGGACGAGAAGGCGTACGACGGCGCGTTTTTTCATCGCCTGGTGCCCGGGTTTGTGATTCAGGGGGGCGGGTTCAAGGTGATGGAGAACGAAGCGGGTGAGCAGGTCATCGGGGATGTGCCGGATCACGGACCTGTGAAGAACGAGCCGGGCATCGAGAATGTCCGAGGCACGCTGGCGATGGCAAAGCTCGGCGGTGATCCCGACTCGGCAACGAATCAGTTCTTCATCAACCTGGGTGATAACCGGGCGAATCTCGACAACCAGAATGGCGGGTTCACGGTGTTCGCTGAGGTGATGCCGGAAGACTTGCCCATGTTGGATAAGCTGAATCGCTTGGAACGCGTCAATGCCAACGGACCGTTCACAGACCTGCCGCTGCTGGAGATTCCTGAGGGTGATGCGGTGGACCTGGCGGGGCTGCTGATCATCGAGACAGCCCGGGTGGTGGACCCCGAGGCTGAGGCGGTGGAGGCGGGCTCGGAGACGGAATAACTGGCCCAGCCGGTTGTTTTCAAGCCGGTTTCACGGGATTTTGACTCGACCGGGTTGGGGATGTGGGGTATTTTTGGGCATACCTCTGCCCGGTTTGTCGCCAAGGTTGTGGGTGACGGCTTGATGGGCCTCCAGTGAAGATGGGAAAGATGAGCATGCGAAAGTCTCTGTTGGCAGTTGGTGCTGTGGTGTCGCTGGGGGGTGCGGGGCTGGCCGCCGCTGACCCGCTGGTGGTTGGTATCGGCACCGGCAACACCGTGGCACGTTTCGAGACGGTGCTGGGACCGATCCACATCGAGGTCTTCGATGCGGTGAGCCCAAGCGGAACCAACGGGGCGTATGAGACGACGATCACACCAGCGACGGCGACGAACTTCAAGACGCTGATTGTGCAGGACGCCTATCAGTACATGTTCTTTCACCGCTCGGCGTTTCTGGGGAATGGCGAGCCGTTTGTCGTGCAAGGCGGGGGCTTTCGTGTGACCGATCCGGTGAGTGGATCGCTGGCGTTCGTTGCTGACAACGGCACGGTCATCAATGAGCCGGGCATCTCGAACACGCGCAGCACGATCGCGATGGCGAAGACGGCCGCTGGCCCGGATACGGCGTCAAATCAGTTTTTCTTTAATCTCGGAGACAACAGCGCGAATCTGGATTTCCAGAATGGCGGGTTCACGGTATTCGCACGGGTGCTGGGCAACGACATGGACATCGTGGACCAGATCTCGGCGTTGCTACGCATCAATGCCTCTACGATTCATCCGGCGTTTAATGAACTGCCCGTGCTGAACCCGCCTGTGGGCGGACAGATCCTGCTTAGCGACCTGGTGATCACCAACGACGCCTTCCTGCTGGTGCCCGGGGACGCGAACTTCGATAGCGTGGTCGATCTGATTGATCTCTCGACGCTGGCGACGAACTTCCAGACTTCGGCGATCGGGGCCGAGTTTGGCGACTTCAACTTCGACGGCGTGGTGGACCTGATCGATCTCTCGACGCTGGCGAGCAACTTCGGTGCGGGCACGACGGTGCCTGAGCCGGTGTCGGCGGCGCTGCTGGGGGCTGGGTTGGTGGGGCTGAAGCGTCGACGCTAAGCGGCGCGTCGCCTGCGGAGCAACGAGAGCGCGAGCAGCGTCGTCAGGGTCGTGGGTTCGGGGATGAGGACGAGTTCGGCGTCGCCACCGATCTGGCCGATGACGCGGCGGAAGTTGGTACTGGAGCCATCGGAAACTCCGAGATCGAGAACAGCCAAATCACCGTCTGCGAGGACGACTTGGAGAAGATCACCGCCGAGATAACGCTGTGATTTAGGGAAAACAACCTCGGAATAGAGGTGTTGTTCACTCTCGCTTGCGATAAAGAGGTTCATCAGGGGGTAGTTGAGTTGGCTAAACAGCAGCTGGGTGTCGGCTTTGGGCTCCTCGCCTTCCTGTAAAATCAGATTATTAAGGTTGTTGAAGACAGTTTGTGTTCCATTCAGATCAATCTGACGGATCGCAGAACCCTGCAGATCGGCTTTTAGCGAGCCGATCACGCCGGAACTTGTCATGGCAAGGGTATAGGTGGTGTAGCCTGGCAGTCCTGGAGTTGGCTCACTGCTTTTGAGCGAGAGCGTGATTTCGCCAGTCACATCGGTGATGGTGGGCTCTGGTTCTGGAGGTTGGTAGTCGAGAGGCCAGATGTAAACGCTGGGATCACCGATCCGTCCCGAAAACTCGACGATACGCCCCTCCTGAGGACTCACCGCTTTTAAGTGGTAGTTAGCTGCGCCGTTGTCAGGAAGAACAATCCTTGCAATATCTCGGTTTGTAAATCCAGCGTCACCACGCAGGCCGAACACCGCATCGACATGGCGGTCACTTTCTGCTGCTCTGATTAGATGGACTGCCTCGATGCTTCGATTAAACAGCAGTTGGGTATCGTGCCTAGGGTCCATTCCGAGGTAATCAAGAAAAATATTATTTTCCTGGAAAATGGTTGAAACACCCTCGGGTTGAACTTGATTGAGAGAGGATGCCAGAACATCGAGCTCCATGGCATTAACGACACCGGTATCAATGGCAAGGTTCATAATGTGCGCTGTGTAGCCGGGGAGACCTTCGATTTCTTCCTGAAGAAAACTCAGGGTCATCGTCGCCGCGGTCGACATCGATGTATTTGTTAAAAGAAACGCTGAAATCAAGCCTGCTGCTATCCCAGATCGGTTCATGGCTAACTCCTTTGAAAATTAAAGCAAAACATCTGGCTTAATCTCCAATACTCGATCCTATCGACCGCCTGCACTTTCCCAGCAACAAACTCGGCCATCTGGCAAAAAATTATCGGGGTACAAAGTGAAGCCGGGCTCAATGCTTGGCTGCTGCCGATGAAAGGGTCATGACGACAGCGAGGTCCACTGTGGTTCCAGAGAATGATCGCCGTTCGTTCTCCTGGCGAGCCCGATTGCTGCTTGGCCTGGAGTCGGTCTTCCCCCCTGCCGTGGCGGAGGTCCCCTCCGGCGAAGCCGAGCAGGCGGAGCACGAGTACGGCAAGGCGGCGGGGAGTTACCAGCGCTTTGTCAATGAGTTGGGCCGGGTCGAGGGTCTCGACATCCTCGACTTCGGCTGCGGCTGGGGCGGGGAGTCGGTCTGGCTCGCCGAGCGCGGGGCGCGCGTCACAGGATGTGACATCAGCAGCTCGGCCATCGAGCATGCCCGGGCCTTTGCGGAGCGACGGGGTGTGCTGGGCGGGCCAAAGGGCGTTGTGTTTGCGGAGGTCGGGGCGACGGAGCTGCCGTTCGAGAACGGTCGCTTCGATGCGGTGTTCTCGACGGACGTGTTCGAGCATGTGATGGATCTGGAGACTGTGCTCCGCGAGCTGCGGCGCGTGCTGCGGCCGGGCGGGGTATTGCTGACACGGTTTGGCCCGCTGTTCTACAGCCCGCTGGGGTATCACCTGAGATGGGTCACTCAGGTGCCCTGGGCGCATCTGATGTTCGGGCTGGGGCCGGTCATGGAAATCCGCAATACCCGTCGTACGCCGATGGACGTGTCGAGCTGGGAGGAGACGGGCCTCAATCGGGCGACGTTCGAGCGATTCCGTCAAGCGGTCCATACGAGCGGCTTCGAGGTAAAGCGTCTCGAGCGGATTCCCGTCAAGGGGCTGAGGCCTCTGGCGATGCTGCCGGGCGTCGGCGATTTGATGACGTTTGGGGTCGATGCTCGTCTGGTGGCCTGAGCCCGCCGGATTGCGGGAGTCGGAGCGTGCCGCCAGAATGCGGGGATGAAGACCATCTCTCGCGCGTTGCTGTTTGTTCTGATCCTATCCGGGGCGTGTTCGTCAGCGTGGGCGACGTTGCAGTTGCCCTCGGTGTTTGGCGATCACATGGTGCTGCAGCGGGATCAGGAGATCCCGGTCTGGGGCAAGGCGGATGCGGGCCAGGCGGTGACCGTGCAACTATTGGAGGTGGACAACCCGCGTCCGCTGGCTCAGGGGTTCACGCAGGCCGATGCACAGGGCCGCTGGCGGATTGATCTTCAGGAGCAGCCGGCGGGCGGGCCGTATCGGCTGGTGGTGCGAGGCGGGGACGTCGTGACGTTGGATGACGTCTATCTGGGTGAGGTGTGGTTGTGCTCGGGTCAGTCGAATATGGAGTGGCCCGTGCGCCTCTCTAATAACGCGGACGCCGAGGCGATGGCAGCGGATGATCCGCTCATCCGACACTTTGATGTGCCACGGACGATCTCGCCTCTGCCTCTGGATGACACCGAGTCGGTGTGGACAGTCGCGTCACCTTCGACAGTCCCGCACTACACGGCGGTGGGTTACTTCTTTGCGCGCGAACTGCGTAACAAACTTGGCGTACCGGTTGGGCTGATCAACAGCACCTGGGGCGGCACGCGGATCGAGCCCTGGATGCCGCCTCACTCCTTGGCGGAATATCCCGAACTGCTGGCTGAGGCCGAAGCGGCAGCGGAGAAGGCACGATCCTTCACAGGGAGTGTGGAGGAAGCAGCGACCGAGGTCGAACGCGAGCAGGAGGCCTACACGCGCGCGGTGGCAGAACGCCGTCGCCGGGTGATCGAGGGCGGGACGGGACTCGCCGATGGTTGGGCAGAGCCCGGTCTTGATGTCAGCGACTGGACCAACATGGCCGTGCCGGGCAACTGGGAAGACAGCGGGATCGAGGAGTTTGATGCCTTTGATGGCGTGGTGTGGTACCGACGGACGTTCGATATCCCCGCCTCATGGGTCGGACGTGACCTGGTGCTGGAACTGGGTGGGATCGATGACATCGACACGACCTATGTCAACGGAACCGAGGTCGGCAAGACCGGCTTCGATGCGGGGGATCACTGGCGAAAACCACGCGTCTACCAAGTGCCCGGCACGTTGATCACGGGCTTGCGGGTAACGCTGGCGATCCGGGTGGGCGACTGGTACTACGCGGGCGGGTTCAATGGCACAGCCCGGGACATCCTGGTTCGTCTGGCCGAGCCTCGGCCGGGCTCACAGGAGACCGTGGTTCGTCTGGCGGGTGTGTGGAAGGCAAAGATCGATGCGGCGGGCGTGGCAGGGCCGATGCCGCCAGCGCCAGCGTCGGCGGCGCTGGGTGATGCGACGAATCGAACCCCTACGGCGCTCTATCACGGGATGATCCAGCCGGTGCTGCCTTACGGGATCCGGGGCGCGATCTGGTATCAGGGCGAGTCGAACGCGAGTGAAGCCGAGCGATATCGCGATCTGATGCCCGGGCTGATCAACGCCTGGCGAGCGGACTGGGGGGATGAGGCGATGCCGTTTGGGATCGTACAACTGGCCAACTTCATGGAGGTCCGGACCGACCCCCGCGAGTCGGCGTGGGCGGAGCTGCGCGACGCGCAACTCAACACCGCGAAGACCATGGACAACGTCGGCCTGGCCGTCATCATCGACATCGGCGAAGCCGATGACATCCACCCGCGCAACAAGCAGGACGTCGGCAGCCGACTCGCTCGATGGGCCATGGCAGACGCTTATGGCCAAGAGGGCGTCGGTTGGAGCGGGCCGATGTTTGATCGCGCGTTCTTCGTCGACAACAAGGTCATCGTGACCTTCGATCTCTTCGGCTCACGGCTGGCGACCCGAGACGGCTCGGCTCCCGCAGGGTTCGCGGTACAGGATGAGATGGGAACATGGCACTGGGCCGAGGCACGCATCGAGGGCGATCGCGTCGAGGTGTGGTGTGATGAGGTCCCGTCGCCGGTCGCGATCCGGTACGCGTGGGCGGACAACCCGGTGTCGGCGAATCTGGTGAACACCGAGAAGCTCCCCGCGTCGCCGTTCGAGGCCTCCATGCCTGAGTCGGAATAAGGCTTCGGATTCACCACTCGGCCGAGCGCGCCGCGAGCGTCTGCATCATCGTGTTGCACACGGTCTCGGCGTCCGGGCAAGCGTCGAGGATGGCATAGTGCTCGGGGTCACGGGTCGCCTGGTCGAGATAGCCCTGCCGGACTTTGCGGTGGAACGTCTCGCTGCGGAGTTCGATCCGGTCCTTGGCCTGATCAAACTCCTGCTGCCGGGTCAGGGGGTTCATCCGCGCCGCGGCGGTCTGCTCATCGACATCGAACACCAGCACCAGGTCCGGCCAGGTCCGCCCGACCGCGACACGAGCCACGGCACGGATACCGTCGAGCGACAACCCCCCCGCCGTGCCCTGATAGGCCAGCGTCGAGGAAACAAAGCGGTCAGCGATGACCAGAGCCCCGCGTTCGAGCGCGGGCCGGATTTTTTCGGCCAGGAGCTGAGCCCGGCTCGCCATGAACAGCAGCATCTCGGCGGTGAGGTCGATGGCATCAGCATTCGCCGGGTCCAGCAGGACGCTGCGCACCTGCTCGCCGACGAATGTCCCCCCCGGCTCGCGGACGGTGACCACTTCCAAACCCGCCTGCTCCGCCGCTCGGATCAGCCGGTTGATCTGGGTGGACTTGCCCGAGCCATCGGGGCCATCGAAGACGAGGAATCGTCCGCCAAGGCGTTGCATCCATGCTTGGGGGGTGGCGGGGGTGGTAGCGGGGGGGGCGGGCATCGCTAGAACATATCGCAATGGCCTAGACTGAGGGGATGCCGACGCAGTGGACCGACGATCCTTTGGAGCCCTACCGGCAGGCGCACGCCCAAGGCGGGTCGGCCTTCGGCGTGACGCTTTGGAACACCGAAGAGTCCCAACGCAAGCGCTTCCGTGTGCTGCGCGAGATGGTCTACCTGCAGGGCAAGCGAATCCTCGACGCCGGTTGCTCGCGTGGCGACCTCGCTGCCTACCTGCTGGAGCAGGGTCCGATGTACGGCCGGTACACCGGCGTCGACGGCCTCGCGGGGGTGATCGAGTTCGCCAAGAGTCGGGGGCTGCCGGACTCCGAGTTCGTGGCGGCGGACTTGCTCGAGCAACCCGAAGCCCTGCGCACCGGCGACCCGCAGGTGGTGTTTCTCTCCGGCACGCTGAACACCATGGACCTGCCGACAGCGCTCCAACTGCTGGAGTCGTGCTGGGAAGCGGCCAGCGAGACGCTGGTGTTCAACTTCCTCTCCGACCTCGTCGGGCCGAAGGCACCCGCGCAGGACTACCCCGCCTCTCGCCTGCCTACCGTGAAGCTGCTGGAATGGGCCGCCAAGCGCGCCGAGGGCAACGTGATGCTTCGGCAGGACTACTTCCGCCAGGGACACGACGCGACGGTGGTGATGGGGAAGGGGCTTTAGGCGAGACGCTGGATCAGATACCAGACGATCACACTTGCAATAAGAGCCACCAATAAACTGTTGATGAGTATTGCAATAATCGCATCGAAGAAAAGGCAGGATGGGAAGGTCAGTAAGAAAAAAAGAGCCCCGACGAATGTTGATTCAGATGAGGGACTGGAGAACTCCAGCGCAAGGATAAGAACAGTCACGAAGTACACAAGAGCTACACACACCGCTGCGGAGATAGCCATCACGACCGAAGCGATGATTCGCGTAGTCTTCTGATCCATAGCATTGAATCCTACATTCAGCACCTGTTGGATCAGTTGCTCCCCACCACCGCCCCCGCCGTATGCCCCGCAAACCCCGCGGCAAACACGGCATGAACCCCCTTCCGGGAGCACCGCCCCCCTCCCCCCCCCATTGCCCCCCCCACTGCCGGGATCGCGAGACCATGCAGGTCCATCGTGGTCTCGGGCGTCAGCCAGTTCATCGGCGGGATCCGACCCGCACGCAGACAGACACACGCAAGAACCAGGCTGACCAGACCCGAAGCCCCGAGCCCGTGGCCCAGCGCGCCCTTGTTGGCATACACACTCGGCAGCGTTTTCTGATGAGCACAGGCGCGAGCAAGCACCTCGACTTCCTGCGGGTCGTGGCCCTCCGTACCGGGCGTGTGCGGATGAAGACAGTCGATCGTCCGCCCGGCGAGCAGACCGCTGGCGATGTGACCAAGAGCCGGCATCCCCGGTGCGGGCTGGACCAGGTTGTCGGCTTCGCAGGCGGTCGCCGTGTCCAGAAGTTCGAGACCCGTGACGTCATCATCCACGGATTCGAGAACCACCGCAGCACCCAACTCCGACAACACGAAGCCCCCGCGCTCCTGGGCCAGCGGCGTCTCGATGTACTTGTCGGGCGGACTCGTTGGCGACAGCACACCCAGCCGCCGGTAACTGTGGATGAACTCAGGCCCGAGTGCCGCTTCCGATGTCAGCACCAGCGCCCGATCAACGCGACCCATCAGAATCGCCCGCCTCGCAGCATCCAACGCGTGAAGTGACGATGCACAAGCCGCCACCCAGTGCCCACGAGATGAGACCCCCAGACGCTGCATGAGGTAGTGGTCAAGGTAGCCATGCGGGCCCATCGCCACGGCGAGGTTCCGATGCTCGGCGTGCTTGTGGGTGAGCGCCAGCACCGCACCCTTCGATGTCCCGATCCACGTCGCCAAACCCGTCGGGCTGATGTTCGCCTCGGCGAGCGCTTCCCGCGCGGCCCGCTCAGCGATCTCAACGGTCGGGTCGGTCGCGGTGTGCTGCGCGGTCGAGATCGCCCCGATCGCCCGGACGGTCGAGACCGGGTCGATGCCCTCAGGGATCTCGCCGACGCGATCGGTGATCCGCCGACCGGCGCACAGAGCCCGGTACGTCGGCCAGGCACCGACACCCAGGGGCGTGACGAGGCCGACGCCGGCGATACGAATGCGTCGGGATGGTGACGGGGTGCTCATGGATGCGTGAGTGTAAGTGAGCCATCACCAGCATGGCGTGATGACTACAGCCGCTGGGCAATCCAGCACCGGATCTTCTCGCCCAATCGAGTCACAAAGACCGTGCGGTCGGTGCCCGTGCCTTTTTTGCGGAGCGACTTAGGCCCGCGCAGCGCAATCTGCAGGGCATCGGTATCGAGGCGGAGTCCGCGTGGCTTGACCTCGACGTGAGCGGTGCGATGCTCGGCGAGCCACTTCCTGACGTTGTCTTCGCGCCAGCCCATCTCGGCCTCGACGCGGAATGCCGTGAGCCACGGCGAGTCAATCGGCTCCTCGGTGGCGAGCAGGCCAGCCCGGGGGTGAGGCATCACGGCATCGTGGCGGGCGCAGAGCGTCATCGCGAGCTCAGCGCGTTCCGCAGCGGGATCAAGGGTGTGCAAACAGCCGGCCTCGGGAACGGGCCCGATAGCCGGATAGATGTCCTCATCGGTGAGGTGATGAATCCCCCCATCGTCGATGCGCGTGGCCGTACGCGAGCCTTGCTCAGCGGCGAGCCCGCCCGTCCACCACAGCGTCTGGACCAGCCGACCGCCTTCGGACACGAACTCCACCGACCACCCCCCCGCCGCATCGGATGCCTCAGCAAAAGCCTGCTCGGCCTCGTGCATATCCACGGCGGGGCTGAGCTTGAGGCACGCGGCTTTGGCTCGGCGCAGCAGCCCAGCGACGACTTCGGGTACGGGCTCGGTGTCGGCGAGAGTCTGCGTGCGTTGACCGCCAGCCCGACGGGCCGGGTCGATGTGCAAGGCCTTGCCCGTCGGATCGACGGACACGGCGTCGGCCGCGAGGCTGGTGCACCGGGCGTTTCGCTCGGTCATCCAGGCGCGGATCGGATCGTGATCCACGGCGAGGACATCATGGCCAGCTTCGATCAGGGCTAGCGCATCGACGCCAATGCCGGAGCACAGATCGATGGTGTCGATGAGACCCGCATCTTTGAATCGCTGGGCTTTAAGACGCGCGACGGCGAGAGAGCTGGCCTGCTCGACGCCTTCGATGTCGGCGATGACCGAGGCGGCGAAGTCCGGGCCCAGTTTGGCGATGGATCGCGCGCGGGCCTCGGCGAGTTGGGCCGCGAGGTGAGCGAGATGCGCATCGGCGTTCTTGCGCAGCCGAGCGATGCCCGAGACGGACGTGCGATCGACCGACGCCGCCAGCGCAATCAACTCGGCGTGGTCATCGACCAGCGTTTGCCAGAGCAAGAGAGGGTCGGGAGTCGCCGGGGTGGTCACTGCGCGATGCGGCCGAAGCGTGACATGAGGTCAACGATCTTGGGCTGACGCGGCTCGATGGACAGACTCCGACGCCAGGCGGCGATGGCACGATCGCGCAGGGCCGGGTTGCGTCGTCCGGTTTCGAGATACTCGGCCATCAGGCAGACGCCGATGCCGTTGAGAGCCGGCGGCATCTGGCTGTCGCGCTCGAGGGCGGCCTGGAACTGCTCAATGGCTTCCTGCCGACGCCCCTGCTTGAACAGGGCGTAGCCGTATCGCTCATAACCCAGCGCCGAAGGCTCATCACGAACGAGCTGCTCGAGAAGATTCGAGGCGCGGTCGAACTCACGGAGATTCAGGTGCGCCTGGGCCCAGCTCTGCAGCAGCGGGGCGTCGAGGTCACCCAACTCGGCGGCCTGCTGGAAGCACCGCACAGCGTTGTCGTACTGCGCGAGCATCGAGTATGTCGCGCCGAGGTTGATCCAGGCAGGGCGAGACTCGGGGTTGTTCTCGGTCGCAGCAACCGCGTGTCGCAGCGCAAGGTCGGGGCGGCCGGCCTGCAGATAAGCCGACGCGAGATCGCGGCGGGCCTCGAAGCTGTCAGGATCAATCGACAGGGCCCGGAGATAGCCGGTGACGGCTTCACTCACCCGGCCCAGGAGCTGGTTGACCACAGCCAGACCGTATTGCGAGTCGTAGTCCCGCGGATCGGTCTGCACCGCCCTCGTATACGAACCGTGCGCCGCATTAAGATTGCCGGATTCGAGGTAGATCTCGCCGACAGCGACGTGGGCCTCGGTGAGGTCGGGGTCGCGGTCGATCGCCTCAGCGAGCAGGGTCATGGCGTCAGCCGTATTGCCTGCAGCCAGCACGCTGCGCGCCTCGGTCACGAGCCGGACGGCCTGCTGGTCGCCGGAGCGCATGAAAGGCTGGTTGCCGTCCGACTCGCAGCCCGTAAGGCCCAGCAGGGTGAAGAGCAAAATACCCGCGCTCAGGGTTGAGCGTCCCGAAAGCCAGCGATGGTGTCCCGTGTCGTGCATGATGGTCCTACGATACCCGCTACGGGCCGGTTTGGTTCGCGATGAGGTCTAGCGAATGCGCGTTGCTTTAGGTCAGATCAATCCGACGGTTGGCGATCTGGAGGGCAATCACGCCCTGATCGCAGAGGTTATCGAACGTGCTCGGCAGTCGTCTGCCGAGCTGCTGGTCCTGCCGGAGCTGGCCATCTGCGGATATCCGCCGAAGGACCTGCTCCTCAAGCCCGACCTGATCGACGGCTGCCGCGAGGCGATCGCCGATCTGGCCACCCGATGCCAAGGGCTTACCGCTGTCATCGGCTATCCCACCCGGTCGGAGTCCAGTCAAGGGCTCCCGCTGGCCAACGCGGCGGCGGTCTGTAGCGATGGTCAGGTCCGAGAACGGGTCATCAAGA
Organism: Phycisphaeraceae bacterium; assembly: GCA_040222855.1. Classification (NCBI taxonomy): domain Bacteria; kingdom Pseudomonadati; phylum Planctomycetota; class Phycisphaerae; order Phycisphaerales; family Phycisphaeraceae; species Phycisphaeraceae bacterium. Next base: position 96,045 of record JAVKCD010000019.1, read on the forward strand.
CCCTTCTGCCCACCTACGACGTCTTCGATGAACGCCGTTACTTCGAGCCCGGCCCGGGCCCGTCACCCGTCATCGCCAGCGGGCGGAGCCTCGGCATCTGCATCTGCGAGGACCTCTGGAACGAGGAAGCCCTCTTCGAAAGACGGCTCTACCACGCCGAACCCGCGGGCCTGCTGGCCAAGGGCGGGGCCGAGGTGCTCATCAACGCCTCCGCGTCGCCGTTCACCCGCGACAAACAGGACTTCCGCCTCCGCCTGATGAGCCACATTGCCAAACGCCACCGCATGCCCCTGGTCTACGTCAATCAGGTCGGCGGGAACGACGAACTGGTCTTCGATGGCGGGTCCTGCGTCGTCGATGCCCACGGCAACCTCTTGGCCCACGCCGCCTGCTTCTCAGATGACTTCGCCGTCGTCGATCTGCCCATGGATGGCTCCCCGGGACAGCCCGTCGAACCGGTCTACCCACGAGGCATCGCGGGGGTCTATCACGCCCTCGTGCTGGGGCTACGCGACTACTGCCGCAAGTGCGGCTTCAAGGCCGTCGTCCTCGGCTTATCAGGCGGGATCGACTCGGCCTTGTCGGCAGCAATCTGCGTCGATGCCCTCGGCCGCGAGAACGTCACGGGCGTCGCCATGCCCTCGCGATACTCTTCCGAAGGCTCGGTGATCGATGCACGCGACCTCGCCGAGCGATTGGGCATCGTCTTCCACGAGATCCCGATCAAAGCTCCGCACGACGCCTTCGAGAAAGCCCTCTCTGGGGTCTTCGCCGGCCTGGAACCAGACGTGACCGAGGAGAACATCCAAGCCCGCGTCCGCGGAACCCTCCTGATGGCGATCTCAAACAAAAAGGGCTCGATGCTCGTCACGACAGGCAACAAATCGGAACTCGCGGTCGGCTACTGCACGCTCTATGGCGACATGGCGGGCGGACTCGCCGTGCTCTCGGACCTCCCCAAGACACAGGTCTACGAGATGGCCCGATGGATCAACCACAACAGCGCCTCACCCCTCCGGCAGCAATACCGCGGACCGGTGATCCCGGAGTCAACGATCGAAAAACCGCCCTCCGCCGAGCTGCGCCCCGACCAGGTCGATCAGGACTCACTGCCCGCCTACGAAGTCCTCGACGCCATCATCGAACGCTACGTCGAACAAGAGCAGTCGGCCCGGACGATCGTGGACGAAACAGGCTTCGAGGTCGACGTCGTGCTGCGGATCATCGGGCTGATCGATCGCAATGAATACAAACGTAAACAGGCCGCCCCCGGACTGAAAGTCACCGGCCGTGCGTTCGGCTTCGGCCGACGCGTGCCGATCGCTCAACGGTTCCGCAGCCGGATCGACGTGACAGCGAAGTAGCCTCAGGCATCAATCAGGTCGCGGAGGCTGCGATCGCCCGCGGATTCGACCTGCTGCTTCTGTAGATCGCGCAACACAGGCTCTTTGCCCGCAATCGCCTCGTGGCTGTGCGCCACGCTGATCAACTCGCCCACGCCGATCTTGTCCGGCGGACGCGACAGTGACCACCCCAACGTATCGCTATGACGGCCTTCGACATAAAGGATCAGCTTGCGCTCTTCGAGACGATCCAGCAGCGCATCGGCCTCATCCATCGTGATCCCCAGCCGGTTGCTCACGGTACCCGTGGTGACCACATCACCCTTGTCAAAAGCACGCGCCACGCACACCGCTGCGGCGATCAGCGCCGTACCCGAGAGCAGCAGCGGCCGATCCTCGTCGTGAGTGAGTTTCGGAAGCCCCTCAGCGGGCATCATCTGGAGCGTGTAAGCGACCTCGAGCCCAAAGAGCACGATCAGCCAGAGGACCCAGACGTACATCAGCGAAAGCGGGAGTAACGCCAGAGCACCATACAGCGAGGTGATCGCGGCGCTCTGGACATACAGACCAAACGCCTCGCTGGCGATCAGCCAACCAACCGAAGTCACCAACCCGCCCAGCACTGCGAGCCGAGTGCTCACCCTCGTATTAGGCAGCAAAACGTAAGCAAAACTGATCGCCAGCCAGGTCGTAAACAAGGGGGAAATAACCACCAGCGGCGCAGCCAGCCAACGCGTCCAGGCCCCCGCCTCGACCACGCTGATGAAACGCTGCTGCATGAACTGACCCGCCAGAACCAACGCCGGGGCCATCGTAATCACGAAGTAATAAAACACCATCCGCAAATACCACGGCCGATTCTGCTGAGCCTTGTAGATCCGGTTAAAGCTGCCCTCGATCGTCGCCAGCAGGCCGGTCGCACCGTAGATAAACACCAGCAGGCCGATGACACCGATCCCGCCCAGATTGACGGTCTCCAGAAAATCGAGAAGCTGTTCGAGGTTGCTGCTCAGTGCGTTTCGGGCTCGGTTGAACTCACCGAAAGGCGCGACCTCCCCATCTTCAATACTCGGTTCATCATCGATCGACTCTATCGACTCGACAGGCTCAACCGGTGTGGGTGCTTCTAACTCTGGCGTGTTAGATTCAGGAGCTTCCTCAGCAGATGGCTCCTGATCCTCCGCGACATCGAGCCACTGCAAGGCCGCTGCGACGGCCTGATCCTTGAAACGCTCACGATCCTCCGGGCCGATGAACGCCGTCGAGACCACCAGCATCAGCACCAGCGTCGGCAGCAGACTAAAGAGCGTGTGGTAGGTCAGCGCTGCGGCCATCGTGCCGGCACGATCACGTTGCAACTCACGAGCGCAGTACAGACCGAACAGCAGCGTCTTACGCAGCGATCGCTGCGAGAATGAGAGGTCATCACCCGGGCGACTGAGAAAGTGATCAATACGCTCGCGGAGCCTGGGCTTCTTGGTCTTGCTGGGCTTGGGCATCGCGGGTCCTGGTTTCCTGGCCAATGAGTTAAGGAGGATCGTACCCGCTGCCGCCCCAGGGGTGACAGCGGGCGATGCGACAGAGGCCCATCCAGCAACCACGGATCGGCCCGTGTTTCTCCACAGCGTCAATCATGTACTGACTGCACGTCGGGTGATAACGGCAGTGCCCGCCCATGACCTGACCAAGGGTCACGCGGTAAAGCATCACCACGCCAACTACCAGATGGGCCCCGATCGACGTGATCCACCGGACCATCACGAGCCAGCCCCTTCCTCCCGCTTCTCCTGTCTGCGGGCTCGCCGCTGCCACTCGCTCTCGAGCGCCAGCATCGCCTGGGTGAGCAGCCGCCGGTACTCCGCCAACGCCAGCGGGGTATGCGGGCGGACAATCACCAGCAGGTCAAACCCAGGCGTCCAGTCGTGACGCTCCAAGCGGAACGCCTCGCGGAGCAGACGCTTGATCCGGTTACGCGTGACCGCCGGCCCAACCTTCCGACTGACCGTCATCCCCAGCCGAGATTCAGGACGATCGTTGGGCCGGGCAAGCATCGACAGCGGGCCCGCGTGCTTACGCATCTTCGCCCGATGCACCGCAGCGAAATCAGCACGCCCATGCAGCCGGTGGCGATGCCGAAACACCTTGTCCGGCCGCTTGGGCTTCGACGAGACTGGTGGGGTCGATGAGGACATCACCCACGCTCGGCCAGAGCCCGGTGGTAGCACCGCATCAGCCGAGCACGGGTGATGATGCCCAGAACGCCATCCTCATCAACCACCGCCAGGCTCGCGACATCGTGATCCGAAAACTTGTCCATCACCGTGTCAAGCGTCTCATCGAGGTCCACCGTCGGCAGATCGGTACGCATCAGCTCCGCGACGATCATCAGCGGAATCGCCTCACGCTCGATGAGTGAAGTACGCAGATCATCACCCACGACCATCCCCGCATACCCGCCGTTGGCGTCACGGATAACAAAGTCGGTGGCCTGGTGCTCACCAGTCAGATCAATCAGGCGCTGCGCCGGATCCGCCGGGAAAATCGAGGCGCTCGGCACCAGCGGGACATCCCGAGTCGTCAGGCGACGCAGCAGCGTCATGTCCGAACGCGTGCCCATCCGCACCCCGCGCTTGCGGAGCCACGAGACATAAATCGAGTCCTTCACCAGCAACTGCGAACACGCCAGCGAGAGAATCGAGACCGTCATGATCGGCAGGATGACCCGGTAATCACGCGTAACCTCAAAGACCAGCAACGCCGCCGTCAGCGGGGCATGGATCACCGCCGCAATCATCCCCGCCATCCCCGCCAAAGCGTAAGTCGCAGGCGTCGAACCAGGTAGCAGATTGAAAACCTCCAGCAGCAATGCAAACCCCGCACCCAGCGTCGCTCCCATAAACAGACTCGGCGCGATAATCCCCCCCGATCCGCCCGAACCGATCGTGAGCGTCGTCGCCAAAACCTTGAAGGCAATCACAATCAGCAGCAACCACCACGCCGCGTCAATCACCGGGCCGGTCGCAGCTTCAGCGACCGTGGTGGCGTGGTACGACTCCGGGTTGAGCAGCGCCTCGATCACCGGATAGCCGTTCCCATAAAACAGGGGCGCGGGATAGTCCGAGGCCGGGTACTGAAAGAGAACGACAAAGACGATGCCCAGCACACCCAACAGCAGCCCGCCCAACGCCGGCCGCAGCCAACGCGGGCCCGGGGCCTTCTGCCAAAGCCGATCACCACGGCGCATCGTCGTCGCAAAAGCAACACCCAACAGACCCGTGAGAATTCCCAGCACGATATACGCCGGCAACTCGTGAATCAGAAACGTGTACTCCGTCATCGCAAACGGCAGATTAAAGACTGCCCCCGTCTCCCCAAGCATCGCCTGAGCCACCGCCGTCCCGAACACAGAAGCAATCACAATCGGCGTAAACGTGCGAAAAGAAAAATCGCGCAGCATCACCTCGAGCACAAACAGCACGCCAGCAATCGGCGCATTAAAAATCGCCGCCGTCCCCGCAGCCGCCCCGCAGCCGACCAAAGTCGACATGTGCTCACGACCAACTTTCAACAACTGACCGACCTGCGAACCAAGCACCGAGCCGATCTGGATGATCGGCCCCTCCACCCCCGCCGACCCGCCCGAACCCAGCGTGCTCGCCGACGTGAAGAACTTGGTAATGCCCATGCGCTTGGGCATACGACCCTGGTTGCGAGCCAGCGATTCGATGACCTCGGGCACGCCGTGACTCGACCCGGTCCGGGCAATGAGTTCCTGGATCACACCGACGACCAGCCCCCCCACCGCCGGCAGCAACAGCAGCACCACCCACTCCCCGCCGACATTGCCAACTTTCCCAAGCTCTTCAAACAACCCATGCTTGGAAAAATGCACCACCCACTCGAAACAGACCGCAACCAGCCCGCCCAGCGTGCCGACCAACGCCGCCATCGGGATCAGCAGCCAGTCGCGATCAAAACCCGCGGCCTGCAGCCACCGGTCCAGTTTGGCTCGTAGAGGGCTGTTCGCCACGATCGAAGTGTAACGATTGAGAACGACCAGCCTGATCGATCGAGGGAACTCATTGAGCTGAAGGCCCCATCAGACGAGGGATGGCCCTGTCGAGAGGGTCAGGTTACGCTGCAAAACTAGACCATTGCGCCGATCGGGAGAGGGAGCCGGCCGTCCGACGCCGGTCTCGATCGATGCCTCCCAGACCCAAGGAAAGATTGCCCTATGGATAGAACCATCCGGACAACGGCCTGCGCCCTGCTCTTCTCTGTCGCCACACCGGCCCTGGCCTCGCCGCCGAGCGGATACAGGCTGCTCTACGCCGATGAGTTCAACGGCTCCACGCTCGACACCCTCAAGTGGGACTACAACTACCCGACTCATTTCCCGCTCAGTGGCCAAGCTCATAACCACAACGCCTACATGGTGCCCGAGCACGTGTCGGTGAGTAACGGCTCGGTCCACCTTCTCGCTACCCAGGGCACGCCGGCCGAAGCACCCAACCGCGTCCAACAAGGCGGGGTCTGGCGCGATCTGGACTTCACCTCCGGCGCCATCAATACCAGCGAGACACTCCTCTTCCAGTACGGGTACATCGAGGCCCGGATGAAGATGTCCGACGCCATCGGCACCTGGCCAGCCTTCTGGACTCTGCAGACCGACGGCTGGCCACCCGAGATCGACATCATGGAGTACCCGATCAGCTCTGAGGACGAAACAAATCGCTACTACCGCACCTATCACTACGGCGAGGACTGGCGCGACCACCGGTCGGCCGGCGGGTACTGGCACAACCACACCCAGAGCCTCGCCGACGATTACCACACCTACGCAGTCCAGTGGACACCCAGCCAGCTCAAGTTCTACTTCGACGGCGTTCAAATAGGCGGTGCCATCAACAACAACGGGGGCATCCTCAACTATCTCGACGGCCCGAACTATCTGATCCTCAATCAGGCCGTCGGAGGCTGGCCGGTCTACCCGCCCAGTTGGCCAACCCAGGGTGCCACCTTCAGCATCGACTGGGTCCGTGTCTGGCAAACCGCCGTCGATCGCGATTCACAACTCGCGGCCACCGACGCCCATGGCCACACCTCGTGGGGCGACGAAGCGATGTGGTCCAACGGCGTACCCAATCAGGCACAGCACGGCGCGCACCTCCGCGACCTCAGCCAAGACCACGTGACACTGGACTGGTCCAACGTCCGAACAATCGGCCAACTCGACCTGCAAGCCGACACCTCCTACACGCTCGGTGACGGCGACGAAAGCCTGATTCTTGCGATGAGCACGGCCTCGCAGTGGGCGAGCATCACAGCCCAGCCCGGCAACGGGACACACGTGCTCAACACAAGGATCGAGGCATGGTCGAACCTGGTGATCCGCAGCACTCAGTCCAACCCACTTACGATCAACGGCGCAATCACCAGCCTCGCCCAGCCGACCACTGGCGGACAGCTCGAGTTTGCCGGTCAGGGCGGGCACATCATCCTCAACGGCAGCGTCCACCAGCAAAGATTGACCCGCGTCACCGACGGCGTGACCGTCAGAGCCAGCGGCGGGCTGTTCCAGTCCGACCAACTCTATGATGACGCTGCCCTGGAGATCCTCAGCGGGGCAACCCTGGAACTCCCCGCACCCGATGCCGACAGCCCAGGCCCGCTCGGCTACCTGCCCTCGACGGCCGAGCGACTGGTCATCGACGCTGGGACACTCCGACTGACCGGAGACTTCGCCTCCGACCGCGGCTTCACCATCGGCGCAGGCGGTGCAACCATCGAAGCCGCGAACGGGGCAACGGTACAGCTCGCGCACTCCGCCAATCCCGATCAGACGATCGCTTCCGCAGCCGGCGGGGACCTCACGCTTGGCGGGCTTGGAAACGGTGTTCTCGACAAATCGCTCAACGGAACCGGAGGCTTGATCAAGACCGGTACCGGCATCTGGACCATCACCCACGACGCCAACCACACCGGACCAACCACCATCCACAGCGGACAGCTCATCGTGGAGGCAGTCATCACAGACTCCACCATCGAGGTCACGCCCGATGGCACACTTGGAGGCTCGGGGCAGGTGGCTGAAGCGAACGTCAGCGGCACGCTCAGCCCTGGCTCCAGCCCTGGCACGCTATCTGCCGACAACGTCACGCTTCACGCCAGCGCCACGCTCTTGATCGAACTGGGCGAGACAAACAGCGACCTGCTCAACGTGATCAACACACTGACGATCGAAGCCGGGGCCGTGCTCGAGGTGATCCTTGAGGATGGTTTCACTCCGGAGGATCAGACCCACGTCGTCGCAATCGCCGGGGAGATCCTCGGCGACTTCGGCCCGACGGCGACAACGGCTGCCGGTCGACCGTTCTATATCCTCCAGCACCCCAGCCAGATCAGCCTGCGACCCGCTGCTTCTGGCGACACCAACCTCGATGGCAGAGTGGACCTCGTGGACCTCTCGGTCCTCGCAGGAAACTTCGACGGCCCCGCCGGGTGGGAAGAAGGCGATTTCAACGCCGACGGCGTCGCCGACCTCATCGACCTCTCACTGCTGGCGGGGACTTTCGGGTACGCCCTCGACGACCTCGTCCCGGCGCCAGCAACCCTGCCGATCATGATCGGTCTCACCCTGATCGCCGGACGCCGGTCCGGTTGATCTGGCTTCGTGGAGTTCGAGACACCCGGTAGACCCAAGTCTGTTGGATCGGCCCTACCGAACCTTCCGCCCCATCCCATAGCCCATCGCCGCCCCCGCCACACCCGCCGAAGCAAAGAAGATAGGCAGCATCAACGCCAGCCCGTTGAGCCGCCCGCTGAACCAAGACTGCTCCAGCATCTGGTCGCTGGTGAAGTTGAACCACGTCGCCAGATAAACCCCCAACGCGACCACCAACGGACTCACCAGCAACCCCCAAGGCCGGGCCGAAGGCACCGAACTCCGGGCAACCATCCCACCCACCGCAAAACCGATCAGCAGCGCACCAGCGACCTGACCCGAGTCCGTGGACTTCGCGATCACGTTGGCAACCACCGCCCCCACCACCCCGCAGATCGCCCCGCCCGCGATCGACCCACCCACGCTCCCCTTCGGGCGGCTCGCCTTGTCGCGAACGCCCGAGTGAAGAATCCCCGCAATCAGCAGCATCACCGACCACAGAAACAACCAGCCAATCGTCTCGATCGCCAGATCGATGTAGACCTGAGCCAACGGATCGGCACGAAACAGCAGCCCGTCAATCGGCCCCGCGTACCAGGCGAGGATCATCAGAGAAGCAGCAAGCGTAAATGCACCCGACGCAACCCCGGACCAGACAGCCATACCCACACCAGCGATCACCGCAGGCAACGCCGCCAGCCCGAGCATGGCCGCTGCGGGCAGGATCCCGCCCCGGGCGTCCATGACGGTCAACCCGGACCAGCCGCCGGGAGGCATGGCTGGCCCACTCAGAGCAATCAGCGTCACGCCACAAGCGACGATCGCGACGAACATGACCAGGCGTTGCGGGACAGTCGGGAGCAAAGCATTACCTCATAGACGCCGGAGGGCGGGAGCGAGGGAGGGGCGGGGGGGCGGGGGGCACCCCGGCGACCCGGGAAGACATCAGCGTAAGCCGACCAGCCTAGCTCAGCCACCGGGCAAGGTCCTCAGCAGCGTAAGTCACGATCAGGTCCGCACCCGCCCTACGAATCCCCGTGGCGATCTCCAGGTGAGACGCCCGACGATCAATCCACCCCTTCTCCGCCGCCGCCTCGACCATGGCGTACTCGCCCGAGACGTGATACGCCGCCACGGGAACGTCGCACGCCCCTCGCACCTTCGCCACGATATCCAGATAGTGCCCCGCCGGCTTGACCATCACCATGTCAGCCCCCTCAGCGAGATCGAGTTCCAGTTCGCTCCGCCACTCTCGGGTACGAGCCGGGTCCATCTGATACCCCCGCCGGTCGCCAAAGCTCATCGCCCCCCCACCAGCGTCACGAAACGGCCCATAAAGAGCCGAAGCGTATTTGACCGCGTAACTCAGGATGGCGGTCTGCACATACCCGCCAGCATCAAGCGCCCGCCGGATCGCACCCACCTGACCATCCATCATCCCCGACGGCGCCACCACATCCGCACCAGCCTTCGCCTGAGCCACAGCGACAGTCCCCAAACGCTCCAACGCCGCATCATTATCCACGACCCACGAATCATGCCCGCCCCCATCCGCAGCCGGAAGCAGCGGCCCGCAGTGGCCATGATCGGTGTATTCACACAGACACAGGTCCGCAATCAGCACCGCGTCCACCCTCGCCGCCCGCACCCCGCTCAGCGTCCGCAGCACCGCCGAATCTGGGTCCTCAGCGTGGTGCCCCCCCGCATCCTTCTTCGACTCATCAGTCACCCCAAAAAACAGAAAGCCGCCCAGACCCAGCTCGGCGAGCCGCTGGACCTCGCCGATGGCTTGCTCAACCGGCCACTGCCAAACACCAGGCAGCGAGGGCACCGATCGCCGCTCCGCCAACGCGCCAACGAAAATCGGATGAACAAAGTTCTTTTTCTGCAGCGTCACATCGGCCACCAGCGCGCGCACCGATGAGCCACGCCGGAGGCGTCGAAGACGCCGTTGGAGGCCGTTTGAGGGGTGGTTTAGGGCCATGAGCGCACAGTTTACGGGCTTCTCAGAGACGTTGTAGCACCCCCGCAAGCCCCATCCCAGCCCTGTTTGGCTTGACACCCCCCCACCCACGGGGTTCAATAATAGCCGAGGGATGCAGGCAAACGCCTTCTATCCCGTAACAACTTGATAGTGGGTGAACGTTTCACCCACGCCATTCGCTGGCTCGCGTCAAGGTTCGAGCAACCCGTCATCATCAATGCCCTCCGATACCGGCTCACCATGCAGTGCGCATGACCGAGCCAGACAGGTCGGGCCGATACGCGGGAACGACCAGCGACCAGAACCGTTCCTCCGTTTTCAGGAGACCTGACATGTTTCGTACCGCACACACTGCTTATCAGAAGCAACCCAAGGGCTTTACGCTCATCGAACTGCTCGTGGTGATCTCGATCATCGCGCTGCTCATCGGCATCCTGCTGCCCGCCCTTGGCGCCGCACGCCGGACCGCGCGTCAGATGCAGTCCAATGCCAACGTCCGCTCCATCCACACCTCCATGGTGACCTTCGCCCAAGGCAACGGCGAGCGCTTCCCCGGCCTCGACACCCGTGGCCGGATCATCCCCGCTGACAACACGCAATGGCGCGTGGGTCCGCCCGCTGGCACCAACCCCAATGCCAATGCCGAGTCCGGCGGACACCCCGGCACCCGCTACATCTTCCTGCTTCAGGGCGGGCAACTCTCCGGCGAGATCATCATCAGCCCCGCCGACACCAAAACCACCTGGACTGAGTCCAACAACTCAAGTAATCCCGACGGCATCTCGGATGCCAACTTCTCCTACGCGATGCTCCGGCTGCAAGCCAACGATGTCCGCGGCACCGCAGGTGACGCGGCAGGCTCGGCCCTCCCCAAGTACGGCCGGATCGCAAACGAGTGGCGTGACACGATCAACACCGAGGCCCCGGTGATCTCCGACCGCAACACCGGCACAGGCGTCTGGGGCACGGGTGACCAGGGCACCACAGGCACCGGCCTGGTCAAGTCCATCAACACCACCGAGGCCGGCGACTGGCGCGGATCGGTCGGCTGGAATGACAATCACGTGACCTCCGAAACCACCCACGTCCTGCGGACCAAGTGGGTCAACGGCACCAGCATGGTGTTCACCGTGAACAACAACCAGATCGCCAACGACAACCTGTTCTCTGATCAGGAGATCGGTGGCGCAACAGGCGACACCCCCGCACCCCGTGCGGCTGGAACAAGCGCCGGTGGCAGCGGCGGGACCGGCACGTCCAACGCCCCTCCAGGAACCTCAGCCCAGGCCGCCATGGTCTACGACACCCATGATGATTACTTCAATCATGGCAGCAACACCGGCAATGGCACCTGATCCAAGCCCGGCTCAGCTCATGAGCCCGTTCTGATGCAAGACCCTCTCAGCGGGCCCCTCACCGGGGGCCCGCTGTCTTTTTCACACCGTGCTCACCACCGAGGCTTGACGGCGAGGGGCCCTCTGCGTTATCTGTGATCCATGGAAGGCAAAATCCTCTACGACGGCCTGACCTTTGACGATCTGCTGCTGATCCCTCAGCCCAGCGACGTCATCCCCGCACAAACCGACACCGCGACCCGGCTCACCCGGAACATCCGGCTCAACATCCCGGTGGTCTCCGCGCCCATGGATACCGTCACCGAGGCCGCCCTGGCGATCGCGCTGGCTCAGGCCGGCGGAATCGGGATCATCCACAAGAACCTCTCCGCAGAGAATCAGGTCCGCGAGGTCACGAAGGTCAAGCGTTCGGCGAATGGCGTGATCACCGACCCCGTGACGCTCCCGCCAGATGCTCCGGCCTCCGAAGTTAAGAGGCTGATGCACGAGCAGAACATCTCCGGCGTGCCGATCACCCTCGACGGCACCACCAACGGACGCGTCGTCGGGATCATCACCCGCCGGGACATGATGTTTCTCGATGATCCGGCCAAGCCGATCCACGAGGTGATGAGCAAGGACCGGCTGGTCACCGCCCCGCCGACGACGACGCTCGGTCAGGCCGAAGCGATCCTGAACAAGAACAAGGTCGAGAAACTGCTGCTGGTCGATGACCAGATGAATCTCACCGGTCTCATCACCATGCGTGACATCGCCAAGATGGAGCAGTTCCCCATGGCGTGCCGGGACGATCGCGGGCGGCTACGCGTCGGGGCGGCCGTCGGCGTGCACCAGCTTGACCGCGCCGCGGCACTGATCGATGCGGAAGTCGATGTCCTGATCGTCGATTCGGCACACGGGCACTCGCGGAACGTCATCGAGACCGTCAAAGCGATCAAGGCACGACACACCATCGACGTGATCGCCGGCAACATCGCGACGACCGATGGGGCCGCTGACCTGATCCAAGCGGGTGCTGATGGGATCAAGGTCGGTATCGGCCCTGGATCGATCTGCACCACGCGCGTGGTCACCGGCGTCGGGATGCCGCAGCTAACGGCGATCTTCTCGGCGGTCAAGGCCGCGGAGCCCGCAGGCGTGCCGGTCATCGCCGATGGCGGGGTCCGCCACTCGGGTGATATCACCAAGGCGATTGCCGCAGGCGCCTCTGCCGTGATGCTCGGATCACTCTTCGCAGGCCTGGATGAGTCGCCGGGGGAGCTGGTGATTCACATGGGTCGGCGCTTCAAGACCTACCGCGGGATGGGCTCGCAGGGCGCGATGCTCGCGGGCTCCGCAGACCGGTATCAGCAGTCCGGCACGCATAAGCCTGACAAGCTCGTGCCCGAGGGCGTGGAGGGCCGAGTGCCCTATCGCGGGTCGCTGGCCGATTTCGTCTATCAGCTCGTTGGCGGGGTCCGTGCCGGCATGGGCTACTGCGGGGCCCAGACCATCGACGACCTCCGCGAGAAGGCCCGTTTCGTCAGGGTCTCCTCCGCGTCGCTGGTCGAATCCCACCCCCACGACATCACCATCACCCGCGAGTCGCCCAACTACACCGCAGAAATCTACAGCAGCGACTGACCCCCCTATCCCCGCTACTTGGTCCCCTGCGACGCCTCTGGAGGCCCACAGCGGCTTGCCGAGGCTCCGGGCATGGCGTATTCTTGTCCCTCCCCGTCGGCCAATCGGCGCGGGCTCGTAGCTCAGTTGGTAGAGCGCACCGCTGATAACGGTGAGGTCACAGGTTCAAGTCCTGTCGGGCCCATTTTTGAGGATTTCATCCGTCTCGAAATCAACCGAAACTGGTTGATAAATCCCGCAATCACCTGAAGTTCCGGATTCTGTCGATTTCTGAGTAGAATCAGCTTTCTTGTCGTTTCTGCTCGTTGCGGACATCTTCTGCGTCGGATTTTGCGCCGCCTTGTCGTAGTGCTCGTCTGTGATCTGGGCGTAATGCTTGACGGCGACCGCCACCGTATTCCCGAGCCAGTGGGCGACCACGTGAGCGGGGTGGTCCTGCATCAGCTCGGTCTGCCGCGTGCTCCGCAGGTTGTGCCAGAGCTTGGGCCAGGGCGTCACCCCGGCCTTGTCGATGATCCGGGCCAGGTGCGTCCCTGGGTTCTTGTTGGAACCGATGTAGCTTGGGATCAGGTACTCGGCTCCTTCCGGTGCAGCGTCGAACGCCTCGCGCAGGTAGGGCACGAGTTCGGGGAAGATCGGGAGTTCGCGCGCTCCCTTGCCCTGCTTGCGGGTCTTGGGGCTGGTGATCCGGATCCGCATGCGGTCCCAGTCAACATCACCCCAGCGGAGCTCCTGAATCTCCGAGGGGATGCGGAGGCCGCCATAGCGACCGAGGGCGAAGAGCAGCCGCCACTCCGCGTTCGGGCAGGCGTCCAGCACCTTCTGGGCATCGGTGCGGCTGATGAAGCGGAGTCGCTCGGGGTTGCCCTGCACGGTCGCCTTGAGCCCTTCGAAGGGGTTCTCGTCGATCAGCTTCCGCCGGCAAGCGGCCTGGAAGAACTGCCGGCACCGCCCCACCATCCGCCTCGCGGTGTTCTCCGCGAGCTTCTGCTCGGTCCGCAGGGCGATCGAGAACGCCTCCGCGTCTGCCGAGGTGATCGATCGGAGCGGTCGGTCGTTGTCGAAGAACGCCAGAAGATGCTTCTGGGCGCGTCGGTAGGTCGCCCTGGTGGTCGGCTCAACGTCTTTGCGCCCGGCGATGTAGGTCTCGAGAAATTGCCCCAGGGCGATCGACTCGCGTCCCTCGATGAGGCCGACCGCGGCCAGCCGACTATGGAGGCGATCGTCGATCCCGCTGAGCCACCGGCTGGTGTCGTCCGACGGGTTGTGGCCCGTGAGCTGGCTGCTGACGAGGTCCTCGACTCGGACCTTGGTCGCTTGGGCGTGCCGTTTGCTGACCTTGCCGAGGCGAAGGGTCCGGCGGACGCCCTTGGCGTCGGTGAACAGGATCCTGCGGCTGCCGTTGGGATCGTTAGAGATGCTGGCCATGGTGATCATCCTTCATTCTGGCTCGTTTAATCGGGGCATGGTTTCCCGCGACCGACCTTCGCACCCCACTACCTAGCACTACCTAGGAAATACTTATTCTCGCACGCGCGGACTGCGAAACAATGCTCAGAGCCATATTAATGACGCAGTCGGTATTTACTGGGTAGCGCTGGGTAGTGGGTCTACGCCGCCTCATGCGCACTTCCAAACAGTTCGGTCTTCAACTCTATGCCCTCATAGAAGTAGCCGTGGTTGTCCCTACGCCTCGTGATGCCAGGCACCACGGCACGCAGGTCCCGCCCAAAAACGGATTTACTGAGGTGGTGAGACATGCCTTCAGCTGTACAGAACCGGACAAACTCATCGAAAAGAGCGTTGGCATAGGCCCGTGAACCGGCATCAATCCGGACTCGCTGACGAACAAAGGCCCTCACCGGCGACGCCAGATCCTCGATCTCCTGAACGAGGTCTCGGCTTACTGCCGGCTCGACAAAGTGGCCACGCTCATGAAGCCTTCGATAGCCCTCAATCGCCCAGTTCAGGATGCCGGGTAGCTCCGCCTTGAGCTTATCCGTCAGCCGGCGGTCTTCATGGCCTACAAAAGAGTTGCTCAGCTGGAGCACGAGTAGCCGACGAGCAAGAGCATCACTGGCGTCGGGTAACCGTGGAACCTCGTTGGTCAGAATGACGAAACGGGTAGACAGCTTCAGCGTAACCGGCTTCTGAAACTTAATGTCCACATCAATCGGATCCTCGCCAGTGATGCTCAGCAGCCGTTCGATGAGCACCTTGATGTCCCTGCCAGCGAAGCGTGCATCTGAGACCATCGCGAGACTTTTTCCAATCAGCGTCTGTAGCCCGAACTGACCCACCAGGCTGCTGGCTGTTGGGGCGCACACGTTCGACTTACCGACGAGCTCGGCTAGAACCCTGCCGATGGTCCCTTTCCCGGACCGCGGCGGTCCAACGATCATCAGCATCTTCTGCTGACGCGTGTCCGCCGTCAGGCAGTACCCCATGTACTCCTGGAGCAGATGCATCGACTCTTCATCATCGCCGAAGAGCTGCATCATGAAGTGCAGCCACGACTCGGGCATCGTTTCTTCAGGATCAGGGTCAAAGGTGAGCGCGTTCATGGAGAAGTACCGAGGTGTGGCCCCAACGCTACGGCCTGTAGGCAAGTGTAAGAGTTGGGTCTGACAGGCAAGAACCTCTTCGACCGGGAACGGGGGCTCACCCTCGAGCCACTGGCCAAGCTCGATCTTGTCGTCGAGGTAGACGTAGTCGCGTATCGAGTCGAGGGCCTGCTTAACTGTGGCGGGGTTAGACTGAAAGGGTTCGGTTGACATCTCCTTGGTCGCCTTATCGACCACGGGCCTCACCGCCTCGGCCAACCACTCCTGTAGGTGATGCCGGATCGCCTCGTCCTCAATCTGGACGTATCGGCCTTCGCGCCACGCCAGAAACATCCCCTTGTAATGATGAAGCGTCCGGTCTTCCTCGTGTTGGTAGAACTCTTTCACATAGGCTTCAGCCGTTGGCCTTGTCTGCTTTGTGGACAAGACCACCCGCCCGGACCCTGGATCGTGCTGACCGAGAACAAGACTCTCAGTCATGATCGTCTCCAATACCGTGGGCAGCAGGTGGGGCGACGGCTCCAGTTCCGGGTTCAAGCTCACGTCTCAGGAGGCGCACATCCCCACCGAGTTGATTCAGTCGGTCAACGACATCGCCCTTGGGCGGCAAGTGGGGCAGCTGCAGAATCCCGACTCGGGCGGGAGGTTCGAGGAGAGACAAACCGCCAGAGAGCTGCTGAGCGAATTTCTCACCCGGAGGATCGTTGTCGGGAAGCAGGATCACACGTCGGCCGGCCAGCGGTGCCAGGTCTGCATGATGCACCGCCTGGCAGCCCCCTGGCGTGGTTGTGGCCATCAAGCCCAGCGAAGCCACTACGTCAGCGGCTTTTTCACCCTCGGTGACGAAGATTGTTTCGTCCAAGGACGATGCAAGTAGCTCGGGAAGGCGGTACAGCGGTCGCGGCTTGGGCATGGCCCCGTGTACCCATGCGTTGTCGATACGGGATACCGGCAGGATCAGCTTGGTCCCGTGCTTGAGATCCCACCTCAAAACAACACCTACGGGTTCACCGCGATCATCCCGGTAGACCCACTCGGCAGATCGCTTGCCATGGCGTCGCTCGAGCTCCGCGACAACCTCCTTGGCTGTGGAAAACATGAGTTTGTGGCGGGACGGCTTGGGGCCACGTACTGGGCGATGAGGCCGCCCGGCGGTGGCGCTGTCGGGCAGCGTCGATTCCTCTGGCATGAGCGACGTAAAGTCCAATCCGATTGCTCGGAGAACATCTCGTGTGTCACAGCCGGCGAAGCAATGAACCAAGATCCTGCCGGAACCACCTCGCCGGATCGATAGGCTCGGCTTTTGGTCAGCATGGGCCGGGCATAGGGTCATGTAGCCGCCTGAGGAGGCGCGAACTCCCTCAAGCCGCTGCAGCAGGGCTTCGAACTTATCCATGACGCGTCCCCCCTTGCCGATTCTTATTTCGCTGGATGAAATCTTTGAGGTCCGCGGGGTCGATGCGGACCGAGCCGCCGATACGCACGGCAGTGAGATGACCCTCGTGCACCAGCTGCCAGATGGTCCGATCCGTTAGGCCAAGGTAGGCTCCGGCTTCCTTGTAGGTCAGCAGCCGGGGTGGCAGCGGGGTGCGGTCAGTCTCCATGACGCACCCCCGTTTCCATAGCCCGCTCCGCGAGCAGGCGGGCAAGCGTCGGCACGTGCACCAAGATGACTTGGCCGGCACGTAGGACAGGTAGACGACCGGCTTCAATCTCCTCGCGAAGCCATCCGGCCGGGATCGATAGCCTGCGAGCCGCTTGCTCAAGCGGGATCAGGTCCGATGGGAGAGGGAAGTTGATCATGCTCGAAGGTTCGAGCATTTCCCCGGTCAGAAAGGTCGCTCTTGGGTCAGCGTAAGGTCGTTATTGGGTTTTTTGGGTCGGAACGGACGTTTATGGGTCGCTCTTGGGTCGGCGCAAGGTCGACCCAAATCTAAGGACTGCTGGGTGCTCTGATCTAATAAAATCGTTGTATGTTTGCCGACCACTATCCGTAAGCTGTATGCCTTGGTTTCTGCCGTCTGGTCGGCAGATCAGCGGAGGATCAAAGGTCTGTTCTAGCCTCTTTGCCGCCCGCTTAATTGCGGTTGCTCCTCTTACTTCATTCTTAGGCAGTCTGGGTTGTAGCTCTAGGAGTTTGATCTTGCTCTTAGGAGGCAGCTGTCCAAGAACAACCAGGATCGCGACTTCAGTGCCGTTCAGAGCTGGGCTATCCTTATCAGTATGTGTAGTTTGCAGTGATTTCTCTTGGTTAGTTTTTACTGAAGACCTCTCGGCCTCTGCACCGCTGGGCTTTGGCGCTTCAGTTCCAAGTTCACTCTGCTCACTAAGCTCAAGAGATGGTGGTTTTTGCTTTCCAGTTGCATGAAACCATTGGGTCGCCTCGGCAAGAGTCAATTGCTTACACTCGATAACCTCATGCCACTTATTTTTCTTGTCTGCCTCGGTGTAAGAAACACGAACGAGACTCACGAAACCGAAATCTGCTGTCTCATAGACGAATGTCTGAACAAGATAAATCAATCCTTCATTGCTGAAGACTTCAATCTTCTCCCACCTATTGACTGCCTGATCTTCAGGCACAAACGAAGTGCCATCAGCAAGGCCGTAGCTCTCCCGCTCGAAGGGAAACTTTGTCATATGTCTAGATTATCAGGCTAATGACCGAACGCAGACGGAGGCTGGACCCAGTTGGCCGTGGTCATGGCATCGAATCGATGACTTCCTGATTTGGTGCCCGATCGATCCCCGTCACCACCTGGAACTTGACCTCACCACCGATCTTGGCTTCAGCTCGCTCCCCGAACTTCTTCGGCAGCATCCGCGCCAGCACCCACTTCCGCGTGTCGATTCGCAGCCGGCTCCGCGCGATGTGCTCGCGGTTGGCCTTGTAACCCGGGTTCTCGGGATCGTGACGTTCGACCCAGTCGTTGCGGCCGTCGTCGGCGATCTCCAGGATCTCGTCCGCGAGGAGCTCGTACCCGATGTCTCGGGCTCGCTTGTACTGGTCAAAAAACTCCGGGTGCTTATCCAGCCAGGCGATGACCGTCGGACGGGAGGGCATGTCGGGGGATCGACAGATCGATCGCAGGGACTCCCCTTCCGCAAGCCGCTCGCAGATCCTTTCCGCCAGCGTCTTGGAGTACGACGACGGGCGGCCGGGGCGTCGGGTTGGATTTTGTTCGGCCATGACACAAGGATATCCGTTCGCGAAGGATCTTCAATCGCATGCGGTGGCGAGGTGGACAAGAAAGCATCTTTACACAGTGACCTAAGTAAACCCTTGGAAGATATAGCATTAAAGTTGAAATGTCCCTGAGCGTCACTCGATCTGCGTCCTTTGCACTGGCTATGCTTCCTCAAACCCGAAGGACTCGAACTTCAAAGTCCTGCAGTTTTCCGTCACATCACGAACGGTCTTGTCTGAAGCTCCGTCCGGCAGCTTGGCTTGGATTTCGAGGGTGATCTCCACCTCCGCATCCACGAGTTTGGTCAAGTGCTGAATCACCTCATCGGCGATACGAGACGCATCGCGACCCGCACGTAGCGAGTCCAGCTGTACCGAACCGTAGAAGCGTCGATAGACGGGCTTGGCTGGTTCCGGGGGTTGAGTGCCGCCGCCGGACGAGCTGCCGGTGGTCACGGTCTCGCGACCAGTGGCGTTCGTAGCTGCTGCAGTGCCCTGGCCGTTCGAGCCATTCCCAGTCCCCGTGGACGCTGCCGCCGCAGCGGCCTCTGCGTCCATCTGGGCCTTGGCGACCTCCGCCTTGATCAGCATGCTCTGGCCGTCAGCGAGCACCCGTACTGACCTGCCGGATTGGAGGCCGATGTATCGCTGGGCCTTCTCGTCCCAACTGTCAGCATAGGCGAAGGTGTCGCTCTGCCACGTCAGGCGACTTAATCCGTCGCGGATGGCCGCGATCAGCACGTCGGGACTTTGCAGACGTGGTAGGTACAGGTAGGTCGCAAAATCGTCCACCAGTTGCTTGACGCTCACGTGATCGCCACGCCAGAGCGGCACGCGGTCCAGTTCCAGACGCAGCCGCGTCCCACCCAACTGCGCCAGCAGGAGCTCTTCGTTCGCGAGCTTCTTGGACGCCCGGTTCGCCAACGACTCCTGGCCTTGCTGGCGAATCTCGATCCACTCTGGCTGGGCCTTGGGGTCTGGCTGGCTCGGCACCAGCAGCCACTGGTACGTCTCCGGGATACGAGCCTTCACAGTCTCGTCGGCGTTTCGGCACTTCGTTTCCGCCTGTTTGGTCTGGAAGTTGTCCAGGTTGAGCTGCTCCCGCTCGTCCCAGATCGACGTCCAGGCCAGGTACTGCCGGACCGCCTGCAGAAGCTCCTTCTGCCGCGTGGCATCCGCCGCCAGGAAGACGATGGAGTTGCGATAGTTCCTCGGGCTGGACCCACGCATGTCCAGGATCGCCTGTGCTTCCTGGCGTGCCAGACTCTCGGGCTGGTTCTTCGTGTGGGGGAACTCCGGCCCAAGGATGACCAGACGGGCTTCGCGGTCGTCCACCACATCGCTGCTGGCCACGCACGCGTGGACCTTGCTGAACTCGCCTCGATACTGAGCCTCCTTGCGCAGCCGCTTCACGACCTCGTCGATCACGTCGTGCTCGTGAAGTTGCGTCGCCCGGTCCTCGGCCAACCGTGTCACCGTTGGCTGCGTGGAATACCAGTAGCGGGCACCATCCACGTACAGGTACGTCGCCTTGTCGGTCAGCCGCCGCAGGGCGTCACCGAACGTCGCCACGGCCTCGCCCGGCTGCACGCAGCCAAGTTTCACATGCCGCTCGTCGATGCCGCGATTCGCCGCCTTCTGGATCGGAGCCGAACCCATGTAGATCGTTCGGGACACGCGCCGGCAGGCCGAGTACCTCCCCAGCGTGCCTGGGTTCTCCCGGTCGACGTTCAGCGGCAGTGAATGCTCGCCGTCCACATCCTTGCTGATCACAGCATCCCACTGGTCCTCCAGATAGTGTGCAAGTTCAGAGCGAACATTGGGGTCATCAAGCGGCACCGTGGCGGGCATGATCAGCAGATTGCTGTCCTGCCGCTCCCACAACGCGTGGATCACCGCCGCCATCAACCGCAGCACGCCGCGAGTCCGTTGGAACTTATCCAGTGTTGACCAGTCGTCATAGAGCCGATCGAACAACTCCGGGTGAATCGGGTACGCCATCTTGACTCGGCGTTCGTACTCACCCTCGCGGCATTCCGAGGGGAACTCGTTCTGCTGCGCCCCATACATGTCCACGAATGTCCGGGCCACCAGG
This sequence comes from Phycisphaeraceae bacterium, assembly GCA_040222855.1. NCBI lineage: Bacteria > Pseudomonadati > Planctomycetota > Phycisphaerae > Phycisphaerales > Phycisphaeraceae > Phycisphaeraceae bacterium. The sequence goes on from JAVKCD010000019.1 coordinate 116,860, forward strand.
TCGCGCTGGGCAAACAACTTGTTGTCGCCAATCGGTTCGAACAGTCGCCGCCGCACAATCTCAAAGCCCTCGTCCGGGCTCGCCGGTCGCCACGACGACTCGACGCGGCCGATGGCGTTCTTCAGCCGCGCCAACGCCTGCTGGCCCCAGTTCCCGCCGATCTCGTTGTCCGACGCCGGGACGCTCACCACCAGCAGCGTGTTCTTCGCCGCCTTGGCACTCTCGCTCAGCGCTTGGGCAAAGGTAAACTGTGTGTCAAAGGTTCCAGCCGGCAGTTTGCTACCCTCATGCAACTGCCGTGCGTAGGCGACCCATTCGTCAATCAGGATCAGGCACGGCGAGTACTTGTTGAACAGTTCCTTCAGCGTGTCGCCGGGGTTCGTGGCGTTCTCATCATCGCCGCGAACCATCTCGTAACCTTCCTTGCCGCCAAGCTGCCAGGCGATCTCGCCCCAGAGTGTGTGGACGACCGTGCCGTCCTCCTTCTTGCTGGGCTTGCCGGGCGAGATCTTCGTGCCCACCAGCACCGCCCGCCGCACGTTCTGCGGCAGACCTTTGACCTCCGCCTCGGTGATCACGTTGTCCACGCCCGCCAGGTCGCCCGCCTTCGCGCCGCTGAGCATGTGCCACAGCGCCAACATCGAGTGTGTCTTGCCGCCGCCGAAGTTCGTCTGAAGCTCGACCACCGGGTCGCCGCTTGAGCCACCATCTCCAGGCGTCAGCCGTCGCAGGGCATTGACCAGAAGCTGTTGCAGGCCACCGGTGATGAACGTTCGCCGGAAGAACTCCACCGGATGCTGGTACTCGCTCACCGCCTCGCCCTGGTACACCTGCCACAGGTCCGCCGCGAATTCCGCCTGCTGATAACGACCGCTCGCAACATCCTTGTGCGGCGTGACGATCTCCCGCCACGGCCGCAGGTTGCCCGACGGCTGGCCCTCGATCGGCAGCATCTTTTTCTTCTCGTCGCGCCGCTGCTGGTCGAACTTCGTCCGCATCAGCTCCGTCTTGATCGCGTTGGCCTTCTCCGCCTGGTCGCCCGCCGACACCGCCAGCAGCAGCCGCTCGATGCTGTCCAGCGCCCGGTAGCCGTCATCGCTGTTGAACGTGTTCTGGTGCGCCCAGCGGTTGCGGATGTCCCGCAGTTCCGACACCAGCGACCGCTCGGCCGGCCCCAGCGTGTTGCGGAACACCGTGTTCCACTGGTCCCACATCACCGTCAGCAGGGCCGTGGTGTCCCAGTGAATCTCGTCACTTCCGGGGGCGGTCTTGCCGCGAGTCTTGTTGTCGAGGATTTCCAGGACGACGCCCGTCCACTTCTTGTCGTGGTGGGCCTTCATCTCCCGCTCGACGAACGGCCGCAGGCCGTCGTTCAGCAGTTCCAGTCCTTCGCCAACACGTGCGTGATTTGTCTTTGCCATGGTTCCAATCCACTCTCAGCACGGATGTGCTGACTTAAACATCCTCAGCACGGTCGTGCTGACTCGAGCAGTTACTCAAACAACCCCGCCGACTTGGCCGGCTTGGACGCGCTCACCGTTCGTGACAGTTTGCTGATCTCGCTCCAGGCGATGACCAGGCTGTTGTAAGCCAGGGCTTCCTGCGCCCAGCCCTTGCGTTCGCAGATGCTGTAGAGGCGGTACGCCAGGTCGCGGGCCATCTCGCCGTAGTCGCCGCCCAGACGAGCCAGCAGCTCAGCCGCCGACAGCTCGCCTTCGTTCTGCAGACGGCGGATCAGGTGCTGCATCGCCTCCCAGCTCGTCGCCCGGGCGTCCGTGGTCGGGTTCCAGTCTTCGGGTAGTGATTCGCGTGGGATCAGCTTGACCTTCCCGCCGCGCGCGGTGATGACCCCGGCCTCGACCAGGCCCTGCACGCTGGTGTTCTTGGCCTTGCTGAGCGTCTCGGCCACGCCGTAGGGGCCTTCCTGCACGCCGTGCGTCTCGAACCACGCCACCGCCCAGCGCGTGTCGCCGTCGAACTCGCCTTCCTGCTCGGCCAGCACTTCGTCTAACATCTGGTTGATGATCGTCAGAGCCGCTCGCACGGTCATTGCCTCGCCGTCTGACTCGACGACCTTGCTGTATCTGCTGAAGACCGCCATGCCCGGACCGATGGCGGCTTGGGCGAGGTCCACGGGCGCAATGTTGCCGCTCTGGAGTTTCTTCATGGCGTCCGGCAGTTCTCGCTTGAGCGCGTTGAGGAACTCTCGACGCGTTGCCATCGGCGCATCCTCTGCCCGAGGTACGCATGCCAAGACAACTGAGGATGCGAGCACATTTGTACCGGTCTTTAATCCCTGGTCTCGCTCAGTACGCATGGGCCAAGTCCCAGCGATAGCAAAGCCATGATCTATAATTCCGAACAGAAATGTCTCCCAACCAGTAGATGCCGTCCCTGTACTGTCCGTCTCGGCTTGCTTGAATGCATAGAAGATTGTGGTTGGGTAATCCGCAACACTGTTCTTCCTCCATTGCGAGATCGCAATCGCCAACTGGGCCTCAAAGAACGACGCAGCTTCAGCCTTGTTGCCTCCGTGCCTGTACCTACTAGCAATCATTTCTTCGCTCTTTGGTGTAAGCAGCGTGCTGAAGAGTTGCGGATAGATGGACCGGAGGCTGTTGCGCATCCACAAGTAGAAGAAGTCACTGAGGTCGGCGTAGCCGATATTGTCGTAATACGGCGGGTCCGTTGATACGATTCCTTTTCGAAGCTGCGAGGTTGCATTTAGCTGTTCGACATCAGACTGTCCTGACGCCGGGAGCAGCGGCAGAATTTTGGCGATGTTCTTGCAGGATTCCCCAAAATCACCTGCCGCGCCAGCAAATGGATTGACTTCAGGAAAGTCCCACGTCATAGGCAGAGCTTGGCGACCAAATGCATTGATTGACTGACCGCGTGTCGTTGACCAAATCGACGCCGTTGAAAGGCTATTGGCAGTGCGGCTCACAACAAGTCCGAGATACGTTGCCACGGCGTCCGCATAGTTGTCAGCTGGACCTGTTTTCAATGCTGTCTTGTCCGTCCGCATTTCTGCAGTGACGCTTGCAGCGTCTGCAGCGATTCGCGTCCTTGCATCACTCACGAGCGTGCTTAGGGTATGCATCGCTGTAAGCTGGCGCGGAGTGAACAGTTGCCACCATTCGCTAATGCCGTAGCCACGCCCACTCACTAAGTCTGGACATTGGTCTGGCATCGCCTCAGTTAGAAGGCCTTCGGGCCTAGGTACATCAGCAGCCGAGGCTAGCTCGTCTGTCGGGGTGAGATAGAGGCGCTCCCGCTTGCCATCACAAACAACAGCCATGAGTCGTGTAGAGTCGTTGTGGGACTGAAACTGCTGTCGGGTATAGCTCTTATCGATGACTGTACCAGAGAGCACACAGCGAAAGCTCGCGCCTTTTCCGAGCTTCGTTCCTTCAGCCGGGTCGTACTTGTCGTCTGGACATCCAAGGCACACGCGGAACGAGTAGTCTTGGTCTTTCTTGTCGATGTCCACTCGAACGTACGCTTCCTTACCCTTCTTCTTGCTCAACCAGAATGATCCGGCTAGAGGCACGTGTTGTCCCGCAAAAGAGGGATCGGGACTCGGCACGGTTCTGGCCCACAAGCACGCAATCACAGTCAACTCATGCCCAACGTAGTCCTTCAAGTCCGGCCGATCCTTGGCCATCTCCTTCGTGATCTTCACCTTCGGGTAGAGGTGGCCGATGCGTTTCTCGGCCTCGTCGCGCATCCACTTGCCGTAGTAGCGGACATCCTCGGCGAGGCCCTCCGCGCCGTGGTAGCGGGCGGTCTTGAGCTTCTTCTGGGCTTCCGGATTCACCGGCGGCTGGTTGGCGAACTTGGGCGGAATCTCGATCAGCGCCTTGTTGATCAGCACCGGCACCGGGTTTAGATCACTGGCATAGGCGCGCAGGCCCAGCCGTTGGGCTTCCAGCGGTATGCTCCCGCCGCCGGCGAACGGGTCGAGCACGGGCGGCGCGTAGGTGGCCAGGAAGTGGTTGACCACCTCCGGCGGGCAGAGGCGCGTGGTGCGGTTGTCGAGGGCTTCGAGGTCGCCGTTGCCGTAGATGATCAGCTCCCAAGCCGTGCGGAACTCGCCGGAGATCGGCCCCTTGGGATGCGGCTTGCCCTCATCCTTCCCGTGGATGATCGTGTCCTTCTGGAGCTTGCCCTCCTCGATGAGCCGACTGGCCACGCAGCGGGCAATTTCCGCCCGGGCGGCGTTGATGACGCGGTCGTTGTTGGAGTTCTCCCACTTGACCAGCTCTTCGATCAGGTTGAAAAGCTGCGCCCGCTTCAGCCCGGCCCGCTCCTCATCGACGCTGCCATCGGCGTTGCGATACGCCGGATCGGAGTCCGGATCGTCGACAAGCTGCGCGAACAACACCGCCCGACAAGCAGCCAGCGGTCGCCGCGCCCACCACAGGTGCAACGTGGACGGGTGCCCGTGCCGAATCGACTTCTCCCGAGCCGATTCCTTATTGATCGCCTCCAACGGGAGCGCAACTTCGATGAGTTTCTTTCGTCGTTCAGCCATTAGTCCTTGTCACCCTTCCAGCCAAGCATGCCCTCACACATTGAGCAGCCGTGCAGATATGAGCCTTCCATATCGCCTGTGTTGTACTCGCTACACCATTCACAGACTTCGATCTCGTCCCACTCCTGCATGCAGTTCATGCAGACGTACCGGCCGTCGACCTCATAGACCTCGTCCGTCCCACATTCGCAGCAGTTGATCGGCAGCGTACCGTGGCCTGTATCATCGCCAGGCTCTTCCCCGCCAATCAGCGCGCCTGTCTCGTGAGGTGTGAAGGCGTGGCCGCATTCGGAGCAGTGGTCGTAGCCATTCTCGATCAGAACGTCTTTCTCGCAATCAGGGCACCTCACACGCATCAACGTGTTCTGGTAGCGACACACCAGGCACTGCCCGCTTGTGTATCGCTCCGTGTCCTGAAGTGCGAGAGCCTTGAACTCGCAGGCTGGACACTTCAGAACCGGGTGTCCCGCCTTGCGATGCTTCTCCAATTCCGGTTTCGCGTCTTCGAAAATCGTCTTCAGGAACTTGCGTTCTTCCCGCATCTTGCGGTCGAGCTTGCTCAGTCTCTTGTCGAATCCAGCGAACGTGTCCTTCCACACATTCGCAAGTAGCCGGTGCAGGTGCAGCCACACGCGACACTGTCGCTGAACGATGTTTCGGGGCTTCTCGTCGCCATCAAGGCCAGAGTGGAAAAAGTGGGCGATCTTGTTGCGTTCGGTAGCCAGGTCGGCGAACTCAGCAGCCGCATCCTTGGTGACGGCGGCATCCGGAGGAAGGACGCCACGAAGACGTTCGATGGCCTCCGATAGCGTGACAGACACGAAATCGCCAGACTGCAACTGGTCGAAAGTCGGGGGCTTCTTGGGCGAGACGATCAGCGTCCAGTGCTCTGCCATCAGGCGAGCCTTGAGAAAGAGTTCGACAGACGCAGCCAGATGAAGGATCGCGTATTTGGGCGAATCGTTGTGCTCTTCCACTGCCCGCTCAAAGAAGTCGAACGCGCTCTCGACTAAGCTTGTCCAGAGCGTTTCGACATCCTTTTTTCGCGTATCCCGTGAAGTCTTAGCCATTGCCTTCCCCCTTGCCGTTCTCATACACAAGCCGATACTTCGCCGGATACAGCGTCAGTTCGCCGCCGTCGCACATCTCGCGGAGGCGACGGCCGCTGATCTCCAGCGGAGTATCGTCGGCGTCGACCAGCAGGAGCGTGTACTTGTCCGGGTGCTGATCGCAGAGCTTCCAGACGTCCGCGTCGAGCTGAAGCGCATCACGCTGAATGCAGTGCTCCTTGTCCCAGTAGCACTGGAGGAGCTCACCGCCGGCCGAGCGGCGCTCCCATGGGAAGCTGTGGCCGCCAGAGACCTTGTCGATCCAACTACCGTCGGTGTGGTAGAAGCGGTCCGTTTCGTCCTTGGCGTAGCCGTTGGCCTTGGCGTAGCGCTCCATCAGGCTCGGCTTAGGAGGTTTTGGAGGCCTGGGTGGGGTCGGTGCTGGTGGAGGATCAAGAGGCTGGGAGACATCAGGAGGTTGTTGCCCTCCTGTAGGGGGTCTGATGGGTGGTGTCGGGGGCTTTGGTGGATCGACCGGAGGTTCTGATGGTGGTTCCACTGGTAAAGAGACCGCCAGAAGCTTGAAGTTCTCCTCGAGATACTCCAGCACATCCACGGGGGACCGGTTGAAGCAGTACAAGACGGCGTCGGTAATTTCCAGCTTGCTAAAGACGCGACCGATCTCCTGCGCGACCGGTTTAGCAAGCCTGGCAGGTGAGCGGTCTTCGACGTAGAGCAGGGAGTCCTTCCAGAGCACATCGATTCGGCGAGGCGTGCCTGCGGGCGTACCGTCGATGTACGGGACTGTTTGAAGCCCCGAGGCAACCTGCCAGCCGGTGCCGGCCAGGCGGTTGGCAAGCTCGCGGACGCGGCTTGCCTCGTTCTGATCGTCGAGGGCGATGCGACGTAGCCCAGCGCCCAACGCGTTCAGCCAGGGCATCTTCTGCGGGTGGGGCAGGCCGTAGACTAGGTCCTCGAAGCGGTCTTCAATACTCTGGGCCAACGGCCGCAGCGCCGAGAATGGATGCAGCTTGCACACGTCGGCCGAGAGCTTCTGAAGGTCGGCGGTCTTCTTCTTGATCGCCTTGAACAGATGCTTCCAGGCCACGAGCGACTGCATCGTCAGTGAGTAGACGAGGTCTTCGGTGGGCGTCCACTCGCCTTCGAGGTTAAGCCAATGGCCGCACTCACTCCAGATACGCTCGGGGTGGCGCGGCAGGAGCGAACGCACCCGCCGCACTTCATCGTCCGTGAGGCCCTTGCCGGACTCAAGGCTGGTGAGCCAGTCGATGGCCAAGTCGGCCGTGGGACGATCCGCCACGCCGACCTTGTGCCAGAGCGTGAGGTTCCGTACTGAGGGATGGACGAGGGCGGCACCGGGAACGTCCTCCTCATCCGCCGCGAGGAACACTTCGGCGGCAGTGCCCCAGTCGTTGACTTCGGTCAGGATGATCTTCTTGTCGGCGAAGGCGTCTTTGATCTCCTCGAACTCGTCGGTCGAGCACTTGTTCACCAGCTGGTCGAGGCGGTGATACCACTTCTCGACCTCGTAGAGCGGAGGGTTGTCCACCGTCGCCAGCGCCCGCAGTCGATCCAGCAGCCGATCGGGTCCGGTCGGCGTGTCTCTGACGCCAAGCATGATCAACAACGGACGCGTGGCCTCGGTGTCGAACTCGGCCCGCACGAACGGTTCAACGTCCAGCAAGGATTCGGTATCAGGCGTTCGGCGCAACAGTTCCGCCGGCTGGCAGAAATTCCCTCGTGTGTCCTGGAGGCAGGGTAAGTCACGAAACTTCGTGACCCAGGACGTAAGCAACGGCTCCGATGTGATCGCACGGAGATTACCAGTGGTAGCCACCTGTACGATTTTGGCGCTTGCTGCTTTGCTCCAGAATGCCACAGGCTGCTGCAGAATGCGAGTCAGCAACCGGCCCCAGAAAGTCTGGTCCTCTACGGCCAAGCTTCGCCATTTCCGCCAATGCTCATCGGCGAAGTCCCAGTCCTCGACTATGAACTCGTCAGTTACGAAGTGATAGTACGGCTCACGGGCAAAGCCTTTTGCCTTGAGTGTCTCGCCAAGCTGATGGCGGCCCCAGATGCGATTACGGACTGGCATAAGCGGCACGAAAGTGAAGAGGCCGCTTCGTCCAGACGAGATCCACTTCCGCCACTCATCCTCTGTGCACGACAGCAGCACGCGGTAGTCTTCGTGCAGTGCATGTGTCTTGTACCAGTCAGCTTCGACGAGCGCGTCAAGATCATCCCGTTCGTCAGCAACGATGCAGGCGATCACTGGGCGACAATAGCCATCACGAGTGATATACTGAAAGTCCCCAGAAACCGTCGCGCCGAGCGATGCTGCTAGTTGGGCGAGCCGGATGCAGTCGTCGAGGTCGCACTGATCTTGGACATTGAAGCTCGCAGCAACTCGCTTGAGGATTACGCTTGCCTCACTCGCTTGGGAGAGTCCCAGCTTATCCAGAACGCGGATGGCGGAATCAACGTGTTTGCCAAGGGTAACGTTGTTATTCTGTTCGGCAGATCGGCGCTGATCCGTCAGATATCGAGGCCAGGTGTGCTGTAAGACCACGAGGTGAGAGGCAAGGAATGCCCAATCATCATCAGATCTAAGCGTCTTGTCTTCGGCCAAACGGACAATATCATGCGCGGCGTGAAGAACGTCCTGACCTTCTACGGGGCAGATTTTAAGTCCATAGTGTTTCGCTCCATGCTGATACCCGGTGATCTCAGGTGCTACAAAGCTCCATAGGAGTAGGAGTTTAGCCCAGCTATCGGGGCGCGGCAGGTGCTTCGTGTTCAGTGTGTCAAGTATCGTCTCTCGAGAAAGTTGGTGCGCACATCCCCAGTGGACGAGCTTGGCGCGATCATCTGAGTTTATGCAGCGAGCTAACGGGGGCCTCTTATCGGAGTCGAAGAAGGATGACACCTGCTCGGCATTCCACACATCCATAATTACGGACGGAGCGGCAAGCACCTGACCCCAAGTTCCAAGCGAAGCGCACTCGGTCAGAAGAAACTCACGCTCTTGAAGTCCATCCTCAATAGCCTTTTCTACCAACGCCGCACACGAACCCTCGATGGAGTTGTCATCCCGATCTACGTCGGAAAGAAGGCGATACGCCTGCGCCCGCTGATCGGCCTCCAGCGTTTCGTCGCTGACCCAAGCCAGCAGCACCTTGGCTGCGAGTTCCCCAGCACGGTGTAGCAACCACCGATTGGTTGGCGAGATCTCCGGGTCTTTGATCTTGACGCGAGCCGGGTCCTGCACGAACGGTGCATTGCATGCGAAGGGCAAATCTGTGGTGACGCCAGTCGGAAGGATAACGAACAGCCGTCCCTCTAAGCCAAGCACGATCTCGACCCGGCAAGGCGGGAACGTCGAGTCCTCATCGACAGATACCATCCGCTCCTGCCTGATCTCCTCAAGGGCTTCGGTGGGGAAGTCTTCGGCTGACGACCGAATCAGAAGATGTTTCTTCTCAGGGCTTGAGGACAGCGACATCCATTCCGAGTCCGGGATAGGTCCAGCGCCTTGAGACTCCCAGCGCACCTCCTCATCGCCGATGCGGAGACTCCGAATGTGGTGGAAGAACAGGAGAGATGCAGGGCTTCGCAGCCACTCCTTCAGGTTCTTCTCCAGGTCTCGTCGTCGATGCTCGTCCTTGATGGCAACTTCGACCGACGTGCGGGACGGGTGTTTTGCGATGTCACACCAGACCGGCTCGGTAAAGCGTTCGCGATGGAAGGCGACAGAAAGGGTTGGTGTGGCCAGGCAAACTTGGTCGCCAAGGCTGAACGTGCTCTTGAAGCCAATACCACGGAACCCGATCGTGTGCAGTGCTCGCTTGTTCGAGTATCCGAAGCGACACAGAGACGCGAAGTGCTCGGCAGTGAAATCCTCGCCGTTGTGCGTGAACACGAACTCCCCATCCTGCAGGTCAACGGCGGCTTCGGTCGCGCCCGCATCGTCAGCATTCTGAAGCAGTTCCGAAACGACGTGGCGCGGACTCTGCACCTGCTTGAATAGCTGATGCCAGGGGCCTGCGAGCTCGGGGTCCTGTTCCAGTTGAACCCAGCGTCCGGCGGCTCTCTCGCGAATGCTCTCGAAATAGTCGGGCTTGCGACTCACGCTGGCGGTCCCCCCTGGGCGATGAGTTCGGACAGCTTGTAGTTGACGCTTGTGACGGCGAAATCCGGCTCGCGGCTGAAGGGCTGGCGCACATAGCAGGGAATCGCGGCCTCACCATCGACCTCGACGATGGCAAGAATGAACTGCTCCGGCTTGTTCAGAGCGGTCAGAATCTCGTTCTTCGTGACTGTGACGGTATCCGCGCCCTTCACCCGACCCTTGACCTCAATGAATCGCAGGTGCCCGTCGTTGCCCGACACCTTCGACTCCACGTCATAGCCGCATTTGTCCGCCGACACGTCCGACGGTTCGAAGCCGAGTGCTCGCTCCGCATCCATCACAGCCTTCATGGCGGCCGCTTCCACTAGTGCGGTCTCGCGAGCGAACGTGTCGGGCTGGCCACTCGACCCCTTGAGGCGACGGATCAGCCCCATCGGGATGATCATCGCACCCCCGATTACGTTCGGAGGCAGCGGCGATACGCGTCGCTCCTGAGCCAACTCATCCATGCGTTTCTGGAGCCGACTGGTGAGTTCATCTGCTCGCTGCCTGGCTTTCCCAGAGTTGATTTTCGCGTTGGATTTCCCAGCGAGTTCCTGCTCCTTGAGCTGCTCCGCTCGATGATCCCAATAGTTGATCTCTGCCGTGAGCCTGGCTTTCACCGCCTCGACGGTCTTGTCAACCAGACTCTCCTTTCGTTGCTTCACTTCCGCGAGATGACGAGGAACGAGATTGGCGACGGCGAAACCCATCGCCTTCGATTCGATGTGTTCGCGCAGCCATTCGGGCTCAGGTATCTGGTCCAGCAGGGAGTGCTCGTCATCTTGCGGCGGGCGATAGTCCAGATAAGGCGCGAATCCTGCGTTGCGCACCTCTTCGCCCTGGTTCACCTCGACGAACTGAACCTGCCGCGAGACCACGCGCCTATTGCCGGACCGGTCAGTCCTGGCATCTTGTATCGAATGCTCCAGATACACCAGCGCCCGGACCTCCTCTCCTGCGTCGGCTTCGTCAACGAGAACTGTGCCCTGTTTGAGCAAGTCACGATGGCGTTCGATGACCAAGTCAATCGTGGCGTCGAGCAGTGGGTGGCCTGGACAAACGAACTCAGCCACCGGCTTGCCTCCGACGCTGATCAGGTCCTTTTCGAATGTGATACGCTCATATTTCGTAAGGACGGGGTCACGCATGCCGATCAGACGGTCGCGATTCCTGATCACTGCGGGGACGTGGGTAATTTCAAACCGCTTGGGCTCCCGCTCGCGTGCTGTGCCGCCCAATCGCTTGAACGCTTCAAGGAAGAATGCGGCGATGAAGTGCGGCTGAAGGCGACGTGCCTCGGCTCGCTCCATGTCCTCACGAATCTGCTGGACGCGCGTGGCGTCCATGGAATCGTGCGCGAGCGCGTGTTCTTCGATGAGGGAGCGAAGCTTGTCACGATCCAGAGCCGTGTCGACAACTTGATCCAGGCGGGCGCGAACGTCCGGCTGATCGCCGTAGCGAATCGCCTCCAAGAGGAGATCACGAAGCGGCTTGTCGTTGAAGGTGACCTTGCCGAGGATGTCAAACACCTTGCCGCCGAGAGCTTCACGCTCCTGCTCGATCTTTTCAAGGAGCCTCCGGTAGACGTCGCCTTCGCGAGTTTCAGAAGCTACAAGGTTCCAGCAGTGGCAAACCTCCGTCTGGCCTATGCGGTGAATACGGCCAAACCGCTGCTCAAGACGATTGGGGTTCCATGGCAGGTCGTAGTTGACCATCAGGTGGGCGCGTTGGAGGTTGATGCCTTCGCCAGCCGCGTCTGTCGCCACCAATACTTCCACATCGCGATCCTGGGTGAACAGGGACTGAGCCTTTCGGCGATCTTCCCGACCCATACCGCCGTGAATCATTACCACGGCTTCGGGCTTGCCGATCAGAGAGCCGATACGGTCGCGCAGGTAATTCAACGTGTCACGATGTTCGGTGAAGATGATCAGCTTGCGCCGGTGACCATGCGCATCGAACATCTCCGTCTGGTTCTGTAACAGACGCGACAGCTCGTCCCATTTGCGGTCACTGGTCGATTGGCGCACACGAAGTGCAAGTTTCTCCAGGTCGGATAGGATCGCAATCTCGGCCTTCAGTTCCGCGATCGTCCTTGCTGCCGACGCCTGATCAACGACATGTTCTTCGGTCGCCTCGACTTCCTCCTCAGGCGCATCTTCCAGGTCCTCTAGGTCATCCTCGGTGAACGAGGGAAGATCGGGACTCCAACCCAAAGAGACCTCCGCACCCCGCTTGAGCAGCTCTTCCTCCCGGCAGCGCTTCTCAAGGCGTTCACGGCGGCGACGCAGGGACTGATAGATTGCCTCAGGCGATGAAGCAAGCCGTCGTTGTAGGATGGTGAGTGCAAATCCGACTGTGCCTTTTCTGCCGTCGTTCGCCAGTTGCTCGGCTCGATTGAACTCCTCGCGGACATATGCGGTGACCTTTGCGTAGAGTTCCGCCTCTGCATCGGACAGCTTGTACTCCACGGTGTAGGCGCGTCTCTCCGGGAACAGCGGTTTGCCGTCAAACTTCAGGAGGTCTTCCTTGACCATTCGCCGCATCAGATCAGACGTGTCGACGGAATGGACACCATCCCTAAACTTGCCCTCAAATCGGTCGCCATCCAGGAGAGACATGAACAACTGGAAGTCCTCTTCCTTACCGTTGTGGGGTGTTGCCGTAAGGAGCAGGAAATGCCGCGTTAGCGTCGATAGCAGTTGGCCAAGCTGATGCCGCTTCGTCCGCTTGATCTCACCGCCCCAGAAAGAAGCGCTCATCTTGTGCGCTTCGTCGCAGACAATCAGATCCCAGTCAGTCGCACGGAGCTTTTCCTGAACGTCCTCGTTGCGGCTCAGCTTGTCAAGACGACAGACAGCGAGGGGGTTCTCGTTGAACCAGTTACCTGTGCGAGCGGCTTCGTACTTGTCGTTCGTCATGATCTCGAATGGCAGATGAAAGCGTCGATAAAGTTCGTCCTGCCATTGCTCGACCAAATTGCCCGGACACACAACCAAGCACCGTTGGAGATCGCCTCGCGCGAACAGCTCTTTTATCAAGAGACCAGTCATGATCGTCTTGCCGGCACCGGGATCGTCGGCAAGCAGGAAGCGCAATGGCTGCCTTGGGATCATCTCCTCATAGACGGCCGTGATCTGATGAGGTAGGGGATCAACCAAGGACGAGTGAACTGCGAGTAGCGGGTCGAAGAGATAGGCCATTCGGATGCGGTGGGCTTCTGAGACAAGACGAAACAGGTCAGCGTCACCATCGAAACTCCAAGGCTTGCCATCTTGGAGAACCTCCAACTCCCCCTCCCGGTCGCGATAGACAAGTTCGCTGCCGAGTTTTCCGGAGCTGTCTTTGTAGGTCAGCTCGATTGCTACCGTCCCGATCCAAGACACGTCTACGACGGTCACAAAGCCATCAGGCATGATGCCTTTGACTACCGCCCCCCGTGTGATGTCTTCTAGTTGAGCCATCGTTGATCCTTCTTAAGCATTTTCAGCCGAATGTTTCTTTGCCCTAGTTCGAGAATTGAACGTTCTACTCATATCTCGGCCGACATCGCTGCCCCACCATTTGTGCTGGACGTTGACTTCAAGGACCAGCTTACATGTGGAGGGAACTGATATGCGCAGCGACCTGCTTTGCGGCCTTGTTCTGTTTTGGTGGCTTGCTTGTTGCAAGCAGAGCATCTCACAATCCATGTGCTCGTTACGAGACTTGTTCAGCAAACTTGCCCCGGCCAGATATGTCAGAGAACTCCACGGAACAATGTGCCCAAGGCTTTGCGTAGGCTTAACAACCGAGATTAAGTATACCTCTTACTCTGGTTCTTCTCATTGTCATTCCACCGACGGTGTATGACCTAAATAAAGACTTGAGTCCATTGCTGAGCTAGTGACCACACGCCTTGGAGCACCGTGCAGGTATACCCCCCCTTCCAGAAGGACCCCCGCCATGAGCGGGGGTCCTTTCCGGAAGCCTTCGAAGTCGAGATAGATCGCCCGTTGGGCTTCTCCCGGGTCATCAGTCCTTGTCCTCCCGCTCCTGCTCGGCGATGTACGCCAGTTCCTTCTCGAGGAAATCCATGTGGACCAGATCGTTGAACTCCCTGGTGGCGCGGACCTTCCGGGAGGCGACCTCCATGCCACGGCGGTAGGACTCCGGCGTTTGGCGCATCCTCGCAGCTCGTTCCACACGGATCCCCAGGCCCTCCCGCTGGTTGAAGGCCTCGAGCCCGGCGGCCATGAAGACGAACCGCCAGCCGTGCGTCTCGGCCTTCGTGATCATCTCGCTGATCTGTTTGAACGAGTACCGGGTGCTCGAGTTCTCCATGCCGTCGGTGAGCACCAGCACGATCACGTCCGGCTCGTGCCTGAGGTTCTTCACCCGTCGTCGGATGTGCCCGATAGTCCCGCCGATGGCGTCGAGCAGGGCCGTTGTCCCGCCGGGAAGGTAGTCCTTCTCGTCGATGTCGCGGATCTGGTCGATCGGCAGGGTCTGGATGGTGCTCCGCACGTCAGCATTGAACTGAACCAGCGAGAAGGTGGCGGGCCGGTCCAGCTCCCGCTGCTCGGCGAGGAAGCTGTTGAAGCTCTCGATCACCTGTGCCTGCATCCCATGCATGGAGCCCGAACGGTCGAGGATCATCGTGATGTCGGTGTGCTTGTCGGTCATGGTGCTGCTCCTTGGGGCATGGCCCGCTGGGTGATGGTGCTGGCTGTCGAACGCTTCGACAGCCGTAGAGACCCTCAGCGGCTGGGTCGCCGGTGCGAGGGTCCTCGGATCAAGACAATGAGGGGTTGGCCTGACTGCCCCTTGACAGTGTGTACATTGTAGTACACACTACCTTCATGAGCAAGGACGAGTTCGGTGATTTCGTCCGCAGACGGCGTACCACGCACCGCGAGCATGACCGCAGCTACTCGCTGCGGCAGGTGGCCGAGCGGATCGGCGTCGAACCCTCGTTCCTGAGCAAGGTCGAACGCGGAACACAGCCCCCGCCCTCGGAGGCCCGCATCATCGCCCTGGCGCAGGAACTCGGCGAAGATCCGGATGTTTTGCTTGCCTTGGCCGGCAAAGTGTCGTCTGATCTGCGTGAAGTGATTCTCAAGCGACCGAAGCTCTTTGCAGAGCTGATCCGGGCCGTGCGTGACGCCCCGGATGACGCGATCCTCCGGGTGGTCCGCGAGGTTCGAGACGGAGACTGGTAAATGAACTGATCGAAGGAGCCGCCCATGATCACACTCGATGACGACAAGCTCGTCGTACGTTTCCCCGACGTCTTTGACCAGGCGCGGCTCGAGATCAGCTTTGCCCGCACGCTCCGCATCCCCGATGACGGCCACGACCACCCGCTGCCCGCGGGCCTGGGCCGCTTCCCGGTCCGGCACGTCGATGACTTCGGCGACCGGGTGCCCAAGAGCTGGCGTAAGCGTGGCGGGGTGATGATCCCGATGCACCGCAGCGAGGCGATGTGGATCTGTTTCGAATCAGATGCGATCCACCGCAGAGACACGGCCTATCCCTTCGCGGTCAAGGTCGGTGCCGGCAAGATCAACGCCATGTCCGGTCTGCCCTGGCAGAACGGGCTGAATCCCAAGCCTCAGGACTACGTGGTGGCGCCCGATCAGCCGTGGCTGGACGGTTTCAACGTAGGTAAGGAGGTCATCCGGCAGTTCGTGGCCACGCCGCTGGGCTCAGGCGAAAGCGTCGAGGAGCAGCTCACAGGCATGGCCGAGCACGGGGGCGTCCAGCTCGCCGTCTGCCCGATGCGATTCGACGAGTTCGACAGGCGCTGGCCTCAGCAACCGGAGGTGCACTACGAGAGGAGTCTCGCGTGTCCCTCGCCGATGCCTTCGATGAAGAAGAAGATGGGCATGGGCCTGGCTGCCGGGGGGCTCATCCGTCAGGAGATCTACCGGGACCCCTACAGCATCGACGCTTGGCAGCAGAGCGCCATGAGCCGCTGCTTCGTCCACCTCTGCGACGCGGCGACGTGGAAGCACATCACGGGCGAGGACCCGCCGACGGACCCGATCACGGCCAGGCAGTACAAGAAGCACGGGATCCCGTGGTTCGAGCACTACAACGAGGAGCTGGGTGCGGTGGAGGGCTCAAAGCGACTCAAGACCGTCAAGCCGGTGACGGCGGCATTGGGGGAGGCGTCGTACTGGGACCGGCTGGAGGGGTCGGTCAAGCTGACTCGTGGCCAGATATCCCGCTGAGGGTCGAGGAACTGACACGGCGCTGTCAGTTGTCGCGCATAGTCTGCTACTCGCCATAAGTTCTAGAGATCGCCAGCTAAAGAAAGGCCTCCGAAATGAGCGAACTAAGAGCAGATCATTACACCAGCCCATGGTCCAACGAGGAAGGAGCTGTGGCCGCCTGCATCAACCGCTGCCTCGAGGCCGCTGATTGGTCAGATTTCGCCACGATGCTCGACGAGTCTGAAGAACTCAGGGACGCGGTGACCGACGGCGAGTACGACCGCGTACTACTGCACTACGCGATCCCGTGGGACGAGTCCAGCTGGGCAATGTTTGGGATGGACTACGACTTCATCTGGACGGGTAGACCAACCGCTCGAGGGATTGAGTACTGGTATGGCGATGGCAACTCTGGTGCCGAAGAGCCCAGCGAAGTCAACACGGGTCTTCTTTCCCTGCGAGACGTCTACGTCCTCGAGCCCGGTGATCCGTTCGAGTACGACGGAACTACCGATGCCGAGGCGTTCTGGGATCACATCCTCGAACAGTCCGAGCAAGAGGGCGAAGAGAACGACGAGAGCGAGGAGGAGGACCGGGAAGTTCCCGAAGACAAGCTCGGCCATATCGCTCGGGTCCGCGTGGTCCAGAGCGTGTACCCCGAGGCCAGTGACTACCTGAAGCGGCTGGCAGCGCATTGGGTTAAGCAGCACGAATAGCCCCTCCGTGCCCCCAACGATAGCGGCAGATAGCAGTCTGCTCGCGTCCGTACAGTTGCCTGCATATCTCAACCACTCTCCTGCCTTAGCCCTGCAACACAACCGCAGGAACCTGCGCTTTAGCAACTACCTGCTAGACGACTAGCATCTCATCTTCAGCTCTATGAGTATGCCGGCAACGCCATCCGGCACGTACACCTTGAGGCGGCTCGTCCCGTTGGGGACCGCAACAACACCGACCTGAACCCCGGCCGCACCGTGGATCACGTGCTGGTCTACAACGTGCCCTCGGCGGCGACTGGAGCCCTGCGGCTGACGCTGGATATGTCTCAGCTCGGTAGCGCAGGAGAGGAAGGCCTGCCCATCTCGATTGATGAGGTGGCGGGGTTTGGGGACTAGGTTTCGTCTGCTTTAAAGAATCACCTTCTACGGCTGCCTCGCGGGAAGTGTACGCCCTTCTTATAGGCGTCGTTCGAATACCACTCGACACCTTCCTTGCGGGTTCGGTAGCTGGTGTCTTTGGAGCTGAAGTCGCTATACGCTTTGGATCTGTGGATAGCTGAACGCATATGTTCAATGCGTTTCGTCTTGGCTTCGCTTAAGGCTTGCTTATACCGTAGCCATAGCTTCTCGTACCTAGTTGTCTTCTTTACCACCTGACGCCGATTCACGACTCTCTGAAATCTCTTTTCACCTTCCGTCAATAAATTCTTGAGCCTTCCAGAAGCCAGTGCTTCCATGTAGGTGCCGTAGTTCTGAAGAAGACGCAGTTCTTCAGAAGTGAACTTACTTCGGTCAAAGTAATCGCTACTTGGGGGAAGGGGCATGGCCAAGCGAAGCGCTTTTTGCCTCTCTATTCTTGGTTCCATAAAGCCAACCTAACATGACACTTACTTCATTACAAGGTCTTAGCTGAAACTATGTCTGCGTCATTTTTGACAAAACGGGGACGATTGAACTCAGGCCTAACTCTCCCGTGAACCAGACACAGCCGCAGCATGCGGCGATAGAACCCGCTGCAAGCATGCGAGCCGAGAAAGGTCTTGGCGTGTCATCTCAGATCCCCTCGATACAGCAACTCCGGCTGTAGCGCATGCACCAGCTCGCGCAGCTCCGCGGCGCTCATGCCGGGCAGCGTGGCGATCCACCGGGTGCGTTCTTCACAGGTGAGTTCCACGAGTCCTTAACCATGATTAACCCGGTGCGGTTCGAGCAGCTGCGATACGCCTGTCAGTATCACACGCTCAAGACACACAGCAACGATCCCACGATCTGGGCCTGCTGGGATGCGGATCGGCTGGACTTGGGGCGGGTCGGGATCACACCAAGCCCCAGATATTTGAACACTCACCGAGCGAAAGAGATTGCCTGGGATCAGGCGGTTCATCTTCTCGCGGAGCAGCCGATTCGTTCGCCCTGACCGCTCACGCCACCGAGCTCTTGGCGACCCGACTGACCCTCTGGGGCATCGCGTGCTCCAGCCGCCAGACGATGCTCACCGGCCGGCTCCCCTCGTGGGAGACATAACCCGCCGGCCCGAGGAACACGTAAGGCATCGCGAGTCCGCCCGGGCCGTGCTTGCGCTCGCGCACGAACAGCAGGGGGGTGTACCCCAACTCCCGGTGACGGAGGTACCGTTGGCCGGTCTTCGATTCGGCCGAGGTCGTGCTCTGCGACTGCCAGTGGAACAGGCGGTCGCTGATCGCGTAGTCCTCGTACATGGTCGTCGGCGAATAGGCGTCCTCGGTCTTCTGCAGCGTGACGAAGAACGCGTCAACCCGCTTCTCAGGAAGGTGCAAGACCCCTTCGCGGAAGTCTGGCCGACGGGTCTGCGTCCAGTGACCGAGCCCCACCAGGATCTCGTCCCGCGTGTAACGCGCGTGCAGCGCGAGCGGCCCGGTCAGAACTGCATCCAGCGGGCCGCCCACGGCCTGGGTGTGGCGAAGCCGGTAATCCAGCACAGCTTCTAGGTCGCTCACGACGCCGGGCTGTTCCTGCAGCCGCTGATCCGCCTCGTCGAGGCTCATGCCGGTACCGCCCGGGCCCCAGAGCGTCACGTGGAGCAGCGACCGCCTGAGATCTCCCAACGGATCGGCCGTGGCGTTGCTCTGCAGATAACTCTGAAGGAACCGGATCTGGGCGGGATCGTCGAGGTGCGCCAGCCGCCGGATGCCCTTGGCCAGCTGGTCCTCGTCGCGGACGTTCGGCTCCGAGACCAGCCCCGCCTCGTGCAGCAGCCGGCTCCAGAGGCCGCGCTTGAGGATCTCATCCAGCGTGGTGTCGAGGTAATCGAGCGCCTCGCGGAGACCCGGCGGCCGGCCGAGGTGCCTGCCGAGGTCGCGCAGGTCGCGGATCATCTGAGGACGGCGGAGGTTCAGCGACTGCCGCACGTTCTCCAGGACCCGCTGCTGGGCGACGCGCTCGAGCTGGATGAAGCAGCCCGAGGGCAGGTGCGGGAAGCCGCTATCGATCTCGTGTTCGAGCTTCCCAGCGGGGTCGGTGCTCAGGGCCCGGAACCGTGAGGCGAACCGGAACTCACGCCGCTGGGCCCCGATGAAGTCCAGGACCGTCAGGCATTCTTTCTCATCGTGCAGCCGCAGGCCCCGGCCCAGCTGCTGGAGGTAGAGCGTCAGGCTCTCGGTCGGCCGCAAGAACAGCACCGTGTCCACCTCGGGGATGTCGACGCCCTCGTTGTAGAGGTCAACCACGAAGATGAAGTTGATCTCCCTGCGGACCAGCCGGTCACGGGCCGAGCGTCGCTCCGCGTCCGAGCTCTCGGACGACAGGCTCATCGCGGGCACGCCGTGCTGGTTGAAGAACCGCGCCATGAAGCCCGCATGGGCGATCGAGACGCAGAAGCCCAGACCCCGCGACGCTCGCGGATCCAGCAGGGTCTGGTGCACCTTCTCCAGCACCAGGCCCGCACGGACGTCGTTGCCGGTGTACAGCTGATCCAGATCCTCGACGCTGTAGCCGCCGCGTTGCCAGCGGATGCCCTGAAGATCCACACTGTCGGCGACGCCGAAGTAGTGGAACGGGCAGAGCAGCCGGCGTTCGATGGCGTCGGGCAGCCTCACCTCGGCGGTCGCCTCGCCGCCAAAGTGCCGCAGCACGTCCAGCCCATCGGCCCGCTCGGGGGTAGCGGTTAGCCCAAGCAGCACCCTGGGCCGGATCCGCTCGAGCAGCCGCTGGTAGCTCGGGGCCGCGGCGTGATGGAACTCGTCGATGACGACGTAGTCGTAGCGATCAGGAGGCAACTGGTGCAGCCCCCGGCTGTTGTAGCTCTGGATCGAGCAGAACAGGTGGTCGTGCTGTTCGGGGCGTTCGCCGCCCACCAGCAGGTCCCCGAAGTTCTGGTCCCGCAGGATTCCCCGGAAGGTGCCGAGAGCCTGCCGCAGGATCTCCTCGCGGTGGGCGATAAACAGCAGCGAAGGACGCGAGCCCGCGGCCCATCGGTGGTAGTCGAAGCCCGCGATCATCGTCTTGCCGGTGCCGGTCGCCGCGACCACCAGATGTCGGTGCTTGTCCTGGACCCGCCGCTCGGCGGCAAGGGCATCAAGGATCTCTTCCTGGAACGGGTAAGGTCGCAGGTCGAACGCCGGCATCTCGCCCATCGACACCACGCCCCGCTGCTTCTCGCGATGGATGGCCTGACGCAGTCGATCCGGGGCATCCGCGGCATAAGCCTCGAACTCAGCGTCATTCCAGTAGCTCTCGAACGTGGCGGTGACCTTCTGCCAGAGATGCGGCAGCTCGTACTGGCTGATCTTGCTGGTCCACTCCAGACCCTCGGACAGCGCGGCCCGGGAGAGGTTCGCCGAGCCGACATAAGCGCTGCCGAACCCCGTGGCCCGGTGCACCAGGTACGCCTTGGCGTGCAGGCGGGTCCGCTCGGTGTCGTAGGAGACCTTGATCTCGGTGTGATCGAGCGCGGCCAGGGCCTCGATCGCCCTGGGGTCGGTCGCGCCCATGTAACTGGTCGAGATGATCCGCAGCCGGGGCAGGCCCTCGGGGTGAGGCGTCGCCGTGAGGCTCCTCAGGCTCTCGAGCAGCAGCCGCAGGCCGCTCCACTTGATGAACGAGCAGAGGATGTCCACCCGATCCGTGGCGGCGAACTCCGCGGCCAGCTGCGAGGCGAGCGAGGGATCGACCCGCGTGCCGGTGAGCAGCGCCGAGCGCGCCAGCGGGGTGTCGGGCCGCTTCAGGGAGCCGGGATGATCCGACGCGTGCACCGCCAGCAGCCGCCGCAGCGGGCTGTCGAGCCTGAAACGCTCGCCCCAGTCATCACCCAGCTCTTCTCGGAGCGTCGCGATCAGCCGATCCACCAGCCGCCGCTGCTTCTCCGCAGCCTCCTTGCCCCGCAGGGTCGAGAGCGACAGGGCCAGCAGGTGCTCGAGATGCTGAGCGATCGCCGCATGGGCCTCGTCGGCATCAACCTCCGACGCGTCCTCGGGCCGAAGCCCGCCGACTCGGTCGAGCCGCTCGCGCAGGGCGACCGTCAGGAGCTGGTCGTACAGACCGGGGGGCAGCCCAGAGGAGTCGGGTTGAGTCACGGGGCCAGGATAGCGGATCCGTGGCTGGCGTCGTAAGCCGCGACATGCACTGCGGCAGGCCCGTGCTGGTCTAGCTGCTTGCTCGGATCTTGATTTCTTCCACCCAGCTGTAGAGGACGGGCACGACAAAGAGCGAGAGCAGGGCGACGGCCATACCGCCGAAGGTGGGGATGGCCATGGGCACCATGACATCGGAGCCGCGCCCGGTGCTGGTGAGGACGGGCAGGAGCGCGAGGATGGTGGTCGCGCTGGTCATAACCGCGGCGCGGATGCGCAGCCGGCCGCCGTCGATCACGGCGTGTCTGATGGTGTCGATCGAGCCGCGATCGGTCTCATCGAGGGATTGCCGGATACGAGTGGCCATGATGACGCCGTTGTCCGCGGCGATGCCAAAGAGCGCGAGAAAGCCGACCCAGACAGCGACGGAGAGGTTGAAGGTCTGGACCTGGAAGAGCTGACGCAGTTCAATCCCGAGGGGTGCGACGTTGAGGAACCAGGGCTGGGCGTAGAGCCAGAGCATCAGGAACCCGCCGCCCCAGGCGACGAAGACTCCTGAAAACACGATGAGCGTGACAGCGACGCTGCGGAAAAGGAAGTAGAGCAGGAGGAAGATGATGCTCAGGGTCAGGGGCAGAGCAATAGCGAGTGTGCGCGCGGCACGGACCTGGTTCTCGTAGGACCCGCCGAAGGCATAGGTCACGCCGGGAGGCACTTCCAGTGATCCATCGTCGATCTTCTCCTGGATGTGGTCTCGAGCGTCGTTGACCACGGTGACCTCGGCGACATCTGGCTGGCGGTCGAAGAGGACGTAGGAGACGAGGAAGGTGTCCTCGCTCTTGATGACCTGGGGTCCGCGTCGGTATTCGATGGTGGCGAGTTGATCGAGCGGGATCTGCACGCCGGACGGCGTCGGGACGAGGATGCTGCCGAGCGTGTCTGGCTGGTCACGGAGCTCGCGGAGGTAGCGGATGCGGACCGGGTAGCGTTCACGGCCCTCGACGGTCATCGTGAGGGGCTTGCCGCCGATGGCGACCTCGATCACCGACTGGACATCAGCGATACGCAGTCCGTAGCGCGCGATGCGCTCGCGATCGATCTCGATCTCCAGGTAAGGCTTGCCGACCACGCGGTCGGCGAAGACCGACTCGGGCTTGATGGATGGGACCCGCTGGAGGATGCGTTCGAGCTCAAGACCGAAGGCCTCGATGGTGTCGAGATCGGGGCCGTAGACTTTGATGCCCATAGGCGCACGGAAGCCGGACTGGAGCATGACGATACGCGTCTCGATGGGCTGGAGCTTGGGGGCGCTGGTGACGCCGGGCATCCGGGCTGCCTCGGCGATGGCGTCCCAGATGTCCTGAGGCGAACGGATCTCGTCGCGCCACTGGCGATAGGGTCTGCCGTCGTCGTCTTCAATGAGTTGGTCCTGCTCATCGCGTTCGAAGGCCTCCGAAACGCGGTCGTAGCGGAAACGTTTGGGTCTGCCATCTTCATCGGTGATGTACTCGCTTCGGTACTGGATGATGGTCTCAACCATGGAGAGCGGGGCCGGATCGAGTGGGCTGTCGACGCGGCCGATCTTCCCGACGGCCTGCTCGACCTCGGGGACGCTCATGATTCTTCGGTCGAGCTCGCGGAGGATGTCGGTCGCCTCGCCGATGGACACGTGGGGCATGGTGGTCGGCATGTACAGAAAGCTGCCCTCGTCCAGCGTGGGCATGAACTCGCTGCCGAGGCCGGGGAAGGCGTTGGCCACCTGACGGATCGGAGCGCTCTCGCGAACGGTCTGCGGCAGCCAGCCGAGCACGCGATCGAAGCCGAGCCAGATGGTGACGCCCAGCAGAACGATCAAGAGTGAGGGACTCAGCGCAATCAGCTTGTGACGCAGACACCAGGCGAGCATCGTGGGAAAGGCGATGCGATAGAGATAGAAGAGCAACAGCAGCCCACCAACGATGACAGCGATGAAGAGGCTGTTGCCCCATCGTCCGGCCTCCGGGCCGATGGGCATCCAGGCCTCCGCGAGCGCCACCAGCACCACGAGCACGACAATCAGGTTGGCGATGCGGTAGGACCAAGTCGTCAGAACCGGCGTGAGCCAAGGCCGCCCCAAGTGGAACAGACCCAGCAGCACGAGCACCAGGCCGAGGACCAGATTCAGCAGGCTCAGGACAAACAGGCCCGCGACCAGGGTGAGGGCCGCGAGGACGCCGATGGTTCGCTGCGCGTGTGCCTTCTGCCCGAAGAGCAGATGCGCCGCGGCGGGGAGGATCGTGAGGGCGATGAGAATCGACGCGATCAGCGCCATGGTTTTGGTCCATGCCAGCGGCTGGAAGAGCTTGCCCTCCGCGGCCTGCATGGTGAAGACCGGCAGGAATCCGACGACGGTGGTCGCGACGGCGGTCAGCACCGCACCGCCGACTTCGGCCGAGGCGCGGTAGATCACGTCCAGTCGGTTGTCGCTCTCGCCCGCCTCATCGAGCCGACGGAGGATGTTTTCGGTGAGCACGATGCCCATATCGACGATCGTGCCGATGGCGATCGCGATGCCCGAGAGCGCAACGATGTTGGCATCGACGCCCACGAGTTTCATCCCGATGAACGTCATGAGCACAGTAATGGGCAGCATGGCGCTGATCAGCAGGCTGCTGCGCAGGTGCATGACCATCAGGACGACGACGATGATGGTGACCAGCACCTGCTGGGTGATCGCGTCACTGAGGGTCGCCAGGGTCTCACGGATCAGACCGGTCCGGTCATAGAAGGGCACGATCTTGACGCGGCTGACGGTGCCGTCTTCGAGGGTGCGCTGCGGCAGGCCCGAGGCGATGTCGTCGATCTTGTCACGGATGCGTTGGATGACCGCCATCGGATTGGCTCCGAAGCGCACGACAACGACTCCGCCGACGGTCTCACGGCCCTCACGGGTAAGGACACCGCGTCGCAGTGCCGGCCCGAGCCCGACACGAGCGATGTCGCGGATGAGGATGGGCTGGCCCTCTCGGGCGGTCACGGCGGTCTGTTCGAGGTCCTTCACGCTCTGGATGAAGCCGAGGCCACGGACGATGTACTCGACCCGATTCACCTCCAGCGTTCTGGCTCCGACATCGAGATTGCTCTGGCGGACCGCGGCGATGACCTGATCGAGCGTGATGCCCGCGGCACGCATAGCGTCGGGATCGACATCGACCTGATATTCCCTCACGAAGCCGCCGATCGAAGCGACTTCGGCGACACCTTCGACACTCGCCAGCTGGTAGCGCACGGTGAAGTCCTGCAGCGACCTCAGCTCCTGAGGGTCCCAGCCGCCGACGATCGCGCCGTCCGGATCGACACCCTCAAGCGAGTACCAGAACACCTGGCCCAGCGCGGTCGCGTCGGGACCGAGAGAGGGCTTGACAGCTTCCGGCAGCGTGCCCGCCGGCAAGGCGTTGAGTTTCTCGATGAGTCGTGAACGCGACCAGTAGAACTCGACGTCCTCCTCGAACACCACGTAGATGGTTGAGAAGCCGAAGGCCGAGTAGCTGCGGATGTCCTTGACGCCCGGCACGCCGAGCAGGGCGACCGTGAGCGGGTAGGTGATCTGATCATCGATGTCCTGCGGGCTTCGCCCGGGCCATTCGGTGAAGACGATCTGCTGGTTCTCGCCGAGGTTGGGAATGGCATCGACGGGCACGCGATCACGAGGCAGGCCGCCCAGATCCCAGCCAAAGGGCGTGACCATGAGGCCCCAGAGCAGGGTGCCTGCGAGCAGGATCGCGACGACCAGCTTCTGTTCGAGGCAGAAGCGGATCAGGGCGTTGAGGGGGCTGCGCGGCGGATCGGGAGTGTCACTCAT
Source organism: Phycisphaeraceae bacterium (assembly GCA_040222855.1). NCBI lineage: Bacteria > Pseudomonadati > Planctomycetota > Phycisphaerae > Phycisphaerales > Phycisphaeraceae > Phycisphaeraceae bacterium. The sequence continues at coordinate 141,942 of JAVKCD010000019.1, forward strand.
GATCGGGCGCCTCGTGACCCTTGGCCGGCTCTATCGGCTCCAGCGTCTCACGAATCTCGCCGCAGCCGAGCATCATCGCACCGAAGTAGGGGTTGCTGATCGCCTGATCACGCTGAAGCCAGTCCGCACCGCGGTTGTCGAAGGCCATCGGGCAGTGAGCGCGATACCAGGTCGCTGAGCCGGTGTGGCCGAGTCGTGATTCGAGACGGATCACCGCGTCGCTGATCGGCTCAAACTCATCTCTCAGAGACTCCAGGCTATCAGTGAATCGGGACTCGATCAGAGGCTTCAGAATGTGCAGGTCAAGGTTCTGATCTGTTTCGGAGCGGATCTTCTCATCGAGAGCCTCCGCGGAGACCCGCAGCTGCGTGCGAGCTTCCTGGGCAGCCTGAAGGTCATCCGACGCCAAGGCTTGCTGCAGGGTGAAGTAGGCGTTGTAGACGGGCATCAGATTCTCAGACTCAGAGAGACCCGACGCCTTGGGTGCCTCGGCACGTTCGGCCGGATCCACGGTCTTTGTGGCCGAAGTATCCGTGCTGGCTTGAGGCTGCTGGCGGTGCTGATGGCTCTCGCCGTCGTCCTCCTCGTCGGGGCTCATCATGCTCGGCCTGGCGGCGATCTGCATCGCGCTGTCGATCCGGAAGCTGCCGTGGGTCACCACGAGCTGGCCCTCATCGAGCCCCGATCGGACCACGTAGTCTTCTCCTGCTCGTGGGCCAAGGATGATCTCGCGTGGCTCGTACAGCCAGCCCTCTGCCTGCTCGCTGGCGAGGTAGACCAGCGAGCGCCGCCCGGTGAAGAGGACGGCGGACGCGGGGATGACCAGGGGCTTGGTGACGGGCTGATCGGTGTCGATGATGCCGAGCTCCTTCACGGGCACAAGGTCCATGCCGCAGACGTCGCACTGCCCCGGTCCGTCTTTGACCACGGTCGGATGCATGGGGCTGACCCAGCGGCCAGTGAGGGACGCGTCAGGCACGACGCCTGACTCGGAAAGTTGAGGCAGAGCGACCGCGGTGGCGAACATCCCGGGTTTGAGCTCACCGTTGCGGTTGTCCACCGCAACCCGTACGGCGGCGGTCCGCGTCATCGGGTCGATCACCGGCTCGATGAAGGCCACCTTCCCTTCAAAGGATTGACCCGGCAGGGCCTCAACGGTGAAGCGCACCGTCATGCCCCACCGCAGAAGCGGCAACTGGGATTCGTAGGCCTCGAGGTCCAGCCAGAGCCGGGAGAGATCAGCGACGGTGGCGATCGGCTCGCCGGTGCCGACGTAGTCGCCTTCGCGCACGGCGAGGTGGGTAACAACCCCGCCGATGGGCGCATGGATGGTCAGCCTCTCGGTCGGCTGCTGACCTTTCTCAATCGATGTGATCTGTTCATCCGTCATCCCAAAGAGCTGGAGACGTTCGCGTGCGGCGGTCAACGTACGGCGTGTCGACTCGCGGATCAGGGTGCTGCCTCCCTCACCCAGGCGTTCCAGGGTGCCTTGGACCTGCTTCAACTCTTCAAAGGCACTGATCAACTCGGGGCTGTAAAACTCGGCCATATGATCCCCCTGACGGACCGGGACGCCGACGTAGTTCACGAACAGTCGTTCAACTCGTCCAGGTATATAGGCGGTCAGCCGTGCGACGCGGGTCTGGTCGTAGGTGATCTTGCCGAACAGTCGGACCTCGGCGGTGGGGAACCGACGTTGAACCCGGGTGGCGCGCACCCTGGCCGCGTCCGCCTGAAGTTCGCTGAGGGAAAGACCCTTCGACGCCTGTTCCTGCCCCTCAGCCTGATCCACGGGGATCAAGTCCATCGAGCAGATCGGGCACTTGCCATCGGGATCGCGCGAGCGGACCGACGGGTGCATGGAGCAGGTGTACCAGGCGTCCTGATCGACTTCTGCTGATTCTGTTTCTGGTGAAGTCGGTGAAGTGGTGGAGCCAAGTCCCAACCAGTAGCCGATTCCGACGGCAACGAGCATGAGACCCAAGACCGGCAGCCATCGCAGGCCTTGCTTGCCGAAAGGCGGAATCACGAATCGTTGCTTGTCGCGGTTGGTCACGGCTGCATGTCCTGTTCGTTCTCATCCTCAATGGCGATCGCGGTCAGCGGCTCACCCACGAGCGTCTGCAGGCGGACGAGCGACTTGCCGCGGTCCGCATGAGCTCGTTCCGCGGCGAGTTCGAACTCGAGCAGAGTGCGTTCAGCATCGAGGAGTTCGAGCATCGAGATCTCCCCGGTACGAAACGCGGCCCGTGAAGCCTCCAGCGACTCCTCCGCCTTGGGGATCAGGCTCTGGAGGTACAGGTCGGATCGACGGATGGCGTCGCGGTGCTCAAAGACCAGACGCTCGATCGAAGCGTCAAGATCGCTCGCCTGCTGGGAACGTTCGTAACCGGCGGCGAGTCGCCTGGCGGTCGCCTCGCGGATACCCGCGTCGATCCGGCCGCGCCAGATCGGCAGGTTGATCCCGAATCTCAGCAGGATCGGGTCGTCACCGCTCTCAGCGATCCTGCTGTTGGGTGCCTCGCCAGTCACCAGATAGTCCACGCCGACCGTCACGTCAGGGATCGATGCTTTTTTGGCGGCTTCGGCGAGATAGCGCTGCTGCTCGATCTGCTGCTCGAGCGCCCTCAGATCCGGGTTGCTGCGCTGCGCACGATCCCTCAACTCCGCGATGCTGGCCGAGAGGCTCAGATCGGGGAGTGGATGCAGCCCTGGCACCGGCGCGTTTGCACGGCGATGCAGCGAGCTGTTGAGCTCGGCGACGTACGACGGCCGCATCGACCGGAGTCGTTCGAGACGATCCTCCATCTCGCCGAGCTCGACCTGAACCCGTACGAGTTCGGGATGGGATCCGGATCCCACGCGGTATCGGGTCCGCACGAGATCCTCGAAGCTGCTGAGCAGCAACAGGTTCGCCTCGGCGATGCGCGTTGAGGCGTCGAGATAGGCCAGATCGTGAAGCGCAACCACCACACGCTCCGCAACGTCAAAACGTGCGGCCCGGTAGTCCTCCCAGGCCGCGGCCGCGGCTCTTCCGGCCGCGTCCTCACGGTCCCTGAGCTTCCAGGGCCAAGGCAGGGTCTGCTGGACGCCAACGCGGGCCTGCTGCGGGCCCACCCGCGTTTCGAGCTCATCGAGGAAGAAGCCGACGCCGAGCTTTGGGTCCGGCAGACTGCTGACCTGCGGGACCCGCGCCTTGGCGGCGGTCCACCGCTGGCGCGCGGCCTTCACGGCGGGGCTGTGCTCGAGCGCACACGCCACGTAATCGCCGGGCAGACTCGTAGCCGTGAGCGGATGTTCTGACTTCTCGGCCAAACGCGCAGGTGAGGTCGATCCGGAGAGGGCTAATCGGTCGGTAAGGCCATGTCCATCGCTTTCGTGGTGGTCCAGCGGAGACGCGCATCCCCAGAGCAGACCGATCAGCACAGGCATGCTCCAGCGAAGGCCATAAGGGGTCATGCGAGTCTCCTGCAGGCAATAGGCGGCCCCAAAGCCGCCGGAACAGGGCGGGCAGAGGCGTGGACGCGCGTGCTGAATCAGCGAGTGCCCGCGGCTTCATCGAGTTTGGCCAGGTAAGACTCCGGATCGGCCCGCAGGCTGGCCTCACAGCCCGAGCAGCAGAGCAGGACGGTGCGTCCCTTGACCTGTACCTCGATCGGTGACCCCATCGACCCGAGTTTCTGTCCCGAAACGACGCAGACATCGAGCGGGTAGCTTGGTGAAGCCGAGCTGTCAGCAGGAGGTGTCGCTCGTGCGCTGGCCGTTGCAGCTGTATGGGAGGATGTTTCTGGCGTGGCCTGGCATCCAACCAAGAGGAACAGCAGGGCCATGGCCAGACCGAGCCGTGGCAGGGACGCGGGGGTGATCATGAAAGGGTCTCCTTACTGATCTGAACGAGAGAAACCGCTTCTGAGGTTCCAGCGGATCGCGAATCTCGAAAAAAGACGAGAATCAGTAATCATGGAACCTCGTGCGAAGGTTCCTGCGTTGAGAAAGGTGACCGAGCCCGTGTCCGAGAGTCGCGACGAGCTATCCGAGTCGAGCAGCAACGAGGCGTCGCGGGCGTTTCGTGATGAGGCCTGGCCTCTGCTGCCCTCGCTGCTGCGTGTCGCCAGGATACTGACGCATGACGAACACAGCGCAGAAGACCTGGTGCAGGAAAGCATGATGCGCGCCTTCCGACACATCGGTTCGTTCCAGCGCGGGACCAACATGAAGGCCTGGCTTATGACCATACTTCGAAGGACCCACGTCGACCTTTACCGCCGGGCTTCGCGCTCGGTGGAGGCAGGGTCGCTGGATACTCTGACATTTGAACCGGCAGGGCGGATGGCCGCGTCTGAGGAGGTCGTCTGGCCGGAACCGGAGGCGATCCTGGATCGCTTCGACGACGAGATGATTGAGGCAGCGCTCCGCGAGCTGCCCGAGCCGATGCGGTGGGTCCTGCTGCTGGTGGACGTCGAGCAGCTGTCCATCGAAGAGGCTGCCGAGACGCTGGAGGTGGCCCCGGGCACGGTCAAGTCGCGGGCCAGCCGGGCGCGGGCCCGGCTGCGAGAGCACCTGCAGCCTCTCGCGATCCAACGTGGCTGGGTGCGATCCGAAGCCGGAGGTTAATGCGATGTCGGAACCGTTTGACGAACGTCTTGATCGGGCCACGGCGGACCGTCTTGAACGGCTGGGGCAGCGACCGATCGACACGGCGCGTCTGGAGCAAAGACTGGCGGCGGCTCTTCGGGGCGAGGCTCAGGCAGAACGCGGCAACGTGTTGGTCGAAACGTCCAGCAGCCGAATGCGGATCACAAGCTGGCTAAGGCCTGCGGCTGGCCTGGCGGCCGTCTTCGCGCTGATCATCGGTCTTGCGATCACGCTCAACACCAGCACCCCCCGCGCCTCGGCCGCGGTGCTGGATCTCTCTACACTCCATCACGAACTGGTTGCCGGACGACTCGACATCACGCCCGCCACAACCATCGAGCAGGCCAACAGACGAATCGCTGAACAGCGGGCTTCAGCGCCCGCTCTGCCGGGTGAACTTGAGGGAGTTCGTGTCCAGTCCTGTTGCCTTGTGGATGTCCAGGGTCGTCTGGCCGCCGTCGCTGTTCTGCAAGACGGCGAGGTTCTGATCACCCTCGTGGTCGCGCAGGCTCCCGATTTTGCTCACGAAATGGGCGTAAGGATCGACATCGATGGACGCAGGTTCTTCGGGCACGAACTCGACGGGGTGCGGATGATGATGGCCAACCGCGGCGATCGCTGGCTCTGCGTCATGGGCGACACGAGCTATGAGCGACTCGCGCGACTCGCGGCCGATGCGGATTTCTAACAAGAGAAGGATTCGACCCATGCAATCCAGTTTCGCCGTCGAGGGCATGCACTGCAGAAGTTGTGAAGCGAAGGTCACCAATGCACTCGAGCGCCTCCCGGGCGTATCGCGAGCCGAGGTCTCGGTTCAGCAAGGCCGGGCTCAGCTTCAGCACGAACACGCTCTCGATCTGGCCTTGCTCCGGGGCGCTTTGTCGGAGGCCGGCGACTATCGGATCTCACCCTTGAGCGCACCCGAGGCTCCAGACGCTGAGCCTACGACGGGAGTCGAGGACGCACCGGGTGAGAGTCTCTACCCACTCTTTCTGATTGTGGGTTTCATCGCCGGCGTCGTCGGGCTGATCGCTTACGGCCAAGGCAGCTGGGATTGGGCCACGATGATGCGGCACTTCATGGCCGGCTTCTTCATCGTGTTCGCGTTCTTCAAGCTCCTCGATCCCCCGGGCTTTGTCTCGGCCTATCGCGGCTACGACCTTCTGGCCCGACGCTCAAAAGCCTGGGCCTGGGCGTATCCGTATATCGAGCTGGGGCTAGGCGTCGCCTACCTGCTCAACGGGTCGCCCGTGGTGGTCAACAGCGTCACGCTGGTGCTGATGCTGGTTGGAGCCGCCGGCGTCCTCAAGGCTCTCATGGACAAGCGAGCCATCCGCTGCGCGTGCCTCGGCACGGCGCTGAATCTCCCGATGACCAAGGTCACACTGGTCGAGGACCTCACGATGGCGGTCATGGCGGCGGCGATGCTGGTCCTGCACGCCTGATCATCTATTTCTGGGCATAGCCCGAAAGAAACAGCTCACGTACACGTGTGGAGTGAAGCTAAGGCCCAGGCGGCCCGCACACTCCGCCTCACCACGCTCGTACTGGTCAAGAAACCAACCGCTCAGCCGACCCCTTCGTCCTCGATCGCATGATGACGGCTGATTCGTTGACCAACCCCCAGCATCGCCATCACCACCTCCCGCTCGGCCGGTGTCAGTCGTTCGATAAGCCGCACGATCACGAACAGCCGCCGAAGCGGGTCTTCATGCCCCACTGCGTCGCTTTTTGCGCCGCCTTCGCCAGAAATCTCGGTTTTCCCAGTGTTTTTGAGCACGTTTCGAGTCCTGTCGGGCCCATTTCCTTAGTTTTGCAGAGAATCGCATAGCTTCGCATCTTGCTGCACAACCCCCCTTCCAAGCATGCTTTAGATAGCCTTCAGTGGTCTTGGTTCAGTCACGTGCAGCCAGACGCAGCACCGCATTTTGCACCAGAGGTGCACCGGATTCTACACCACATGATCGTTGCAACAACCATCACCGGTGACCTGCCCCCCTCAATCTGATCCGTTTCTTAGACTTTGTTCTTGGGTACGGATCAAGGAGGATCAGGCGCGTCATCCAACTGATCCACCGGATCGCCACAACGACACCGAGGGCGGGACCTGCGTGAGACGGCAAGTGCATCATAAAGACGGCCTACTTTACCCATCTTCGCGCATCGGTGCGTCAACGCGGTGAAGGCGAAGCAATCGGCATCCGCAGAAAGAGGTATTCCGAGATCTTTCACCGAAAATAGATTGCGGGACAACCGGAAGGGGGTATTCTAAAGGCGGATATCAAAGTCTGGAGCCGCTTGTATTTGCTCTAGATCGTATATGTCAGTTGTAGAAGTAGTCAGATTATGCAGTGCTGGGAGCATCTCCCTAGTTGGCTCGGTGCTGCCCGGCTGAGGAAAGACCGGAGAAGGAACTTCACCATGCGCTTCGTGCTATCTACGCTCGCCACGTCGCTGTTTGTTTCGTCGGCTTCGGCCGTACCGATTAGCTGGGTTGATTGGACATCGGGCACGGCAGGGCCTAATGGGTCTGCGGTCGGGACGTTAAATGTGGATGGCGAGATCGTCGATGTGACCTACACCGGTGAGATCCAGTTCATCCAGACCGCCGGGGGCACCAACTATTGGAACCCCGACGCGTACAGCACGACGACCCCGGTCATCGATAACCCGCCGCCGGCCAGCGACATCATCGCGCTGTCGCGAGCGACATCGAAAACGCTGACTTTCTCCCGGCCGATCGCCAACCCGATCTTCTCAGTGGTGAGCCTGAACGGCAACGGGTACTCGTTCGACCGCGACTTCGACATCCTGGGCTTTGGCAGGGGCTTCTGGGGCAACGGCACGCTGACCAAGACCAACCCTGCCCCGGGCGTATACCAGCTCAACGGTAGCGGCGAGCCGCACGGGTCTATCCAGTTCACGGGTGCGTTTACAACGGTCTCATGGACGAGTTTATCCAACGAGAATTGGAATGGCTTCACCATCGGGGTGACCGGCGTGGCGGACCCGATTCTTACCACGACGCCGGGCGATGGTGGCAGCCTCGATTTCCTCGCCCGCGCGGGCACCTCCGACAACCAGAGCCTGAACGCCGGCAACGCGGGGATCGTCGGGACGACCCTGACGGGTCTGGCGGGCAGCCCCGCCGGCGGCGCACCGTTTTCCGGGCCACTCGAAGCGCCTGCAATCAGCCTCGATGGCGGGCAAACGACTGACTTCACGTACACCTTCAGCCCGACTACCCGCGGCGCGGTCAGCGGCAGTGTTGACATCCAATCCAACGAGGACGGGATTCACCAGATCAACCTTGCCGGTGTCGGGGTTGGCCCGGTCTTGGGCAGCTCGATTTCGCCGGGCACGACGCTTGACCTGGGCGCGATCGCTGAGCTGGCCAACCTAGATGAGATCCTGAGCGTCTCGAACACCACGCCGGACAACAACGGCGGCGTGCCTGAGCTGACCGACATGACGCTGGACTTCTCGATCGGTGGCGTCGATGCGGGCTTGTTCGAGGTCGATCTGGTGGGCGGCGAAGTCATCGGCAAGGGCAGCAGCCTCGACATCATGGTGACATTCCTCGGCTCGCTTGCCCCCGGCGAGGGGACCTACGAGGCTGAGCTGACCCTGTTCACCGATGAAGGCGTTGCGTTGGGGCAAACGAACGCGGGTGAGGTCTACAGCTTCAACCTGACTGCGGTCGTGATCCCAGAGCCGGCATCACTGGCGCTGCTCGGGCTCGGTGGCCTGGCGCTGATCCGGCGGAAGTAGGTGTGTCCTCGGTCAGGCATCCAGGCGCATATATGTGTCTAGGGATGCAAGAGCACTGCTTATAGTTTGGCTGCGATCTAGTCCTGCGCCTGTGTGAGCACCCGTCATACATAGCTTACAGCAGCGGCCAACTGCTGAGGTCTTGAGATGCATGGATCCCGCACCATCACTCCAGAGCTACATCCGTAAGTACATCAAACTTATTCTCTTATGCCTTAATGGCCCTGTCCTGTCGGGTCCATTTTCCGCACTCAAGTGCTTACATCAAGATCGAGCCACCGCAGCTCCTGCTCGCTCAGTTCGACTGCTAATGCGGGCAGGGATGATTCGAGTTCCCGAAGCGTGCGGGGACCGAAAAGGGCAAAACTAGGGAACGGCTGGCAGAGCACATACGCTGCGGCGATGTTGACCGCAGAGACGCCTCGTTCTTTAGCGAGCTTCGCGGCACGTTCACGACGCTCGCGGTTCTCGAGTCCATCAAAACAATCATCCGTCGTCTGCTGGCCCAGATTGGTCTTGGTGTCCGCTTCGGCGAAGTATCCCCGCGCCTGACTCGACCACGCCAGGTGCGCCGTCTGGGTCTCACGGAGGTAGGCTCTTGACGCCGGGTCCGAGGCGCTGATGCACCCGCCCCAGACAGGCTTGAGCATCCGCGCGAGCGATAGGTTGTTGTTGAGCACGGCGAAGGGTTGCTTGCCCTGTGCCTGAGCGTAGGCCTGGGCAGCCTTGAAACGATCAACACGCCAGTTGCTCGCCCCGGTCGCTCCGACCTTCCCCTCACGAACTAACTCATCGAGCACATCGATCAGTTCGCCAACCGGCAGATCAAGGTTATCACGGTGCAGGATGTACAACTCGACCCGGTCCAGGCCCATGCGGTCGAGTGACTCGGAAATCTGTCTCCTGATTCCCTTTGGCGTGCAATCAGGTGTATGTCCACCCTTGCTGATGACGACACATTCCTCGCGAACCCCTCGTGAACGCAACCACTGACCGAGCAGTTTTTCCTGCAAACCCCAGTTGTACAACCACGCCGTATCGAACGTGTTGCCACCGGCCTCGAAGTAGGCATCGAAGATCACCCCTGCATGGCCAAAATCCTGTTGATTGTCGCAACCCATGATCAGTCGAGACACTGGCTTGTTGACGCCGTCGATCTGTCCGTATCTCATCGGTGCCGACTCGGCCCGAATCAGTTTTTTCCCGTGGAGCGGCTCGGCAAAACCCTCAACCGTTGAGGTCGGGTAGGACACGCCCGCTTGCTTGAGCCAGCGATCCAGCGTCTCCGCCTGCCCGAGTGAATCCTCCCATGTCATCGCGGGCGACTCGGATTCCCCCGCTTGGATCGCCTGGCAGGCGGCCTCGATTTCATAGGCAAACATCGGTCGATCCGCCGTCACGCTCACCTCGCGCGTCTCGTCCCCCTGATGAAGCAAGAATGAACCCTCACCGCCCTCGAACGCCGGATGCCAGCTCATCCCCGGGACCTCGATCCAGCCCTTCTCGCCGTAGATACGAATCCACACCATCTTGGCCTCAAGCGAGGTCGTGACCGTCGCCAGCATCCCACCCTCGAACTTGAGGACCGCCGACGCAGCGACATCGACGCCGGTCGTGCCGAGATGGCTCGAACCACGGACTTCCTGCGGATTAAGAAAAGGCTTGCCGTTCGCAATCCCCGCGATCTTCCGAGCCAACTCCACCGGGTAGCAGCCCACATCAAGAATCCCGCCCCCACCCAGCGCCGGGTTCAGAACTCTCGACTCAGGATCGTGCTGTCCCCCGAAACCAAACGCCGCATCCACCAGCCGGACTGTCCCGATCTCGCCACGTTCAATCAACGCAAACATCTCGAGGAACAGCGGGTGCACCCGGTCCTTAAAGCCCTCCATGAAGAACACGCGGTGCTTCCGGCATGCCGCGATCATCGCTTCGACCTGCCATCGGCTCATCCCCGCCGGCTTCTCTGAGAGGACATGCTTGCCTGCTTCTGCAGCCCGGATCGCCCAGGTCGCGTGGAACGGGTGAGGCGTCGCGATATAGATCGCGTCCACTCGATCATCCGCCAGTACGTCCTCATACGAGGATGTCCAACGCTCGATGCCGTACTGCGCTGCAAACGCCTCGGCCTTCGCGCTATCACGACGAGCCACCGCCACGACAGCCGCCTCAGGCACGGCGTTGAGCCCGCGCATAAAGGCGTGGGCGATGTTTCCGGCTCCGAGGATTCCCCAGTTGATCTGCTTCATGCCCGTGATGATAGCGATCACGGCCTTCAACCGAGCCGGGCATTGATCACTTCATCTAAGAGGCTTAAACGGTCTTTGCTTAAGCCACGACGCCATGCCCGTCCACATACCCCGGTCGCTCATAAGGTGCCGGGTAATCCCCCAACCGCGCGACCGCCAGCCGCGACAACTCATCCCGGCGTTCCGCCGCCATCGGCTCGAAGCCCGCCACCGTGGCGGCATTCTCCTCCAGATTCGCCAGCTTATCGAGACCGATGATCGCCGTGTGCACGCCCTCAAGACTCAGCGCGTACCGGATCATGTCCGATGCCGGCAGGTCAGCCTCTCGCGCTCGCCGGAAGACCTTCATCGCGATCACACCCATCCCCTTACGCTTGGCCAGCTCGAGCGTCTGGGTCTCGTAGCGACCCTCATCCGGCCGGGTCACCGGGAAGATGGTCAGCAGCGCATCGGGATCAAATCGCTCGATGGCGTCGGTCAGAATCTGCGCCCCGCTGTGCCCGGTGACGCCAAACGCGCCGATGACGCCTTGCTCCTTAAGGGCCCGCACCGCCCGCGCACAGCCTCGCTCCATCACATCAAGATCATCCTGACCGGGCTTGAGATTATGAAGATGGTACAGATCGACCTTATCGACACCCAGGTTCTGGGTTGTCTGCTCGAACTCACGCATGAACCCGTCGTAGTCTCTCGCTCCGCTCTTGCTCACAAGAAAAATCTTGTCGCGATGCTTCTGCACCACCGGCGCGATCATTCGCTCCGACGGGCCATAGCCCCGCGCTGTGTCAAAGTAGTTCACCCCATGCTCCAGCGCCCGCACCAGCAGCGCCTGACCGGCTTCGACATCACGCTCATGAGGCGACGTGAACGCTGAGCCCAATCCCAGCCCGAGCATCGACACCTCAGCCCCGACCTTCCCCAGCACCCGCCGCGGGACACGAACCGTCGTGTCTTGTCCCTGCTCCTGACCTGAGGCAACCGTCCCGCCCGCTGTCAGACCAACCCCCGCTGCTGCCACACCCTTGAGGAAAGTACGCCGGTCAGTCATCTGCAGATCACTTTCTATGTATAGGTAGCCCAGTGAACCCGCTACAGTTTAGGCGCTAACCGCCCTACTCCCTAGAGGTTTCTTCTGATGTTTTTCTCAACGACCAAAGCGCATCGACAGCAAACCCGGCTCTCTTCGGCCTGGTGCGCCCTCTGCTGCGTCCTGATCTTGGCCAGCGGAGCGTCCGCTCAACCCTCAGAATCTCCCGATGGCATGGTCTGGGTCCCCGGCGGGCGCTTCACCATGGGCTGGGACGGACCCGAAGGCCGTTTCGACGAGCGACCCGCCCACGCCGTCGAAGTCGATGGCTTTTGGATCGATCACACCGAGGTCACCAACGCCCAGTTTGCTGTGTTTGTGGAAGAGACCGGCTACCGCACCACCGCCGAACAACCCATCGACTGGGAAGTCATGCGTCAGCAGGTCGCGCCCGGCACCCCCAAACCACCCGATGAGGTGCTGGTCCCCGGCTCGCTGGTATTCACCCCGCCCGACCACGCCGTCGATCTGCGTGAGTACTGGCAATGGTGGACGTGGACCCCCGGTGCCAGTTGGCGTCACCCCGAAGGCCCGGGCAGCACCCTCGAAGGCCGCGAGAACCATCCGGTTGTCCACATCTCCTGGGACGACGCCGTCGCCTACGCCACGTGGGCCGGCAAACGCCTGCCGACCGAAGCCGAGTGGGAACGTGCCGCCCGATTCGGCCAGGAGGGCAAACGCTTCACCTGGGGCGACCGACTCAAGCCCGATGACCGCCACATGGCCAACATCTGGCAGGGAACCTTCCCGCATCGCAACACCGGCGACGACGGCTTCACGGCCACCGCACCCGTCGCCAGCTTCCCGCCCAACCAGCTCGGACTCTATGACATGGCGGGCAACGTCTGGGAGTGGACCACCGATCAGTTCCGACCCGACGCCTACCAGCAGCGCGTCGCCGCCCTCGAAGGCGAGACCTGCTGCTCCAACCCCACCGGCCCCACTTCGACCGCTGACCCCCGCAACCCCCACGCAAAAGACTCACGGGTCCAGAAAGGCGGCTCCTTTCTCTGCCACGCCAGCTACTGCGAGAGCTACCGCCCCAGCGCCAAGATGGCCTCGCCCCCCGACTCCGGCATGAACCACCTCGGGTTCCGCTGCGTGATGGATGCCCCGACCAGCGGTGTTACAAAAAAGTAACGCCAGCTATCACCATGACCGAGCAGCTTCTGGCGATTGGCGCTTGTCCATCTCGCCTTAACCGCGTACTTTCCCACACTCGGTTTTACGAAAACACCCATTAAGGAGATGCGGATCATGCCCCACGCTCGCCGCGCGTTAGCATTCATGCTTTTGACCGTCGGACTCGTCATCGGCTGCGCTCAAGCCCAGCCCCAGGCTCGCTCACAGAGCGAGAATGCCCAGAGTCAGCAACAAACCAAGCCCAACATCCTCGTCATCTGGGGTGATGACATCGGCACTTGGAACATCAGCCACAACAACCGCGGCATGATGGGCTACAAGACACCCAACATTGATCGTATCGCGCGTGAAGGGCTCAGCTTTACCGACTACTACGCTCAGCAGTCCTGCACGGCTGGTCGCGCTGCATTCGTCGGCGGAACCGTCCCCGTCCGAACCGGCATGACCAAGGTCGGCCTGCCCGGCGCTCCCGAGGGCTGGCAGGAAACCGACATCACCATCGCCGCCGTCATGAAGTCGCTCGGCTACGCCACCGGACAGTTCGGCAAGAACCACTTCGGCGACCGCGATGAGCACCTCCCCACCAACCACGGCTTCGACGAGTTCTTCGGCAACCTCTACCACCTCAACGCCGAGGAAGAACCAGAACACGAGGACTACCCCACCGACCTCGTCCTCAAGAACGGCAAGACCTTCCGTGAACAGTTCGGCCCTCGCGGCGTCATGAAAGCCTCGGCCAACGCAGACGGCACGCAGACCCTCGAAGACACCGGACCGCTCACGAAGAAGCGGATGGAAACCATCGACGACGAGACCGTCGCCGCAGCCAAGGACTTCATCAAACGCAAAGTCGAAGCCGGGGAACCCTTCTTTTGCTGGTGGAACGGCACCCGTATGCACTTCCGCACCCACGTCAAGGAAGAGCACCGCGGCATCTCCGGACAGGACGAGTATGGCGACGGCATGGTCGAGCACGACATGCACGTCGGCGAACTGCTTGACCTTCTCGATGAACTGGGCATCGCTGACAACACGATCGTTCAGTACTCGACCGACAACGGACCCCACTACAACACCTGGCCCGACGCTGGCACCACCCCCTTCCGTGGCGAGAAGAACTCCAACTGGGAAGGCGCTTATCGAGTCCCAGCCTTCGTCCGCTGGCCCGGCCACTTCCCTGCTGGCGTGACCCTCAACGGCATCGTGTCCCACGAGGACTGGTTGCCCACCTTCGCCGCCGCCGTCGGCAAGACCGACATCAAGGAAGACCTGCTCGATGGCTATGAGGCCATTGGCCGCACGTACCGCAACCACCTCGACGGCTACAACCAGCTCGACTACCTCAAGGGCAAGACCGAAGAATCCGCCCGCAACGAGTTCTGGTACGTCAACGATGACGGCCAGATCGTGGCCATCCGCTACCAGCCCTGGAAAGCGGTCTTCCTCGCCAACCGCGGCCGGCAGCTCGGCGTCTGGCAGGAGCCGTTCATCGAACTCCGCATCCCCTATCTCTTCAACCTCCGCCGCGATCCCTTCGAGAAGGCTCAGGAGAACTCCAACACCTACTGGGACTGGTACATCGACCGTGTCTACGTGCTCGTCCCAATGCAGGCCCTCGCCGGACAGTTCCTCGAATCCTTTATCGAGTACCCGCCCAGCCAGACACCGGGCTCGTTCAACCTCGAGAAGGTCATCGAGAAGCTCAAGGAAAGCAGCGGCTCAAAGTAAACACATGCCCACTCAGCCCGCTCGTCTCAACGGACGCGCGGGCTCTTCTACCCTCCCTTCCATCAACCACAAGGTCCCCGCATGAGAAACCTCCTGCTCACCCTGGTCCTGCTTGTTGGCCTCACCGGCTGTGCCACCCACACCGGCAAGCCGCTTACCTCCTGGTACGAGGGCGGGAACCGAACCGCCATCCTCGACTTCATCCAACGCACCACCGACCCCAACAGCCCCGACTTCGTCCCCGAAGCCGAGCGTATTGCCGTGTTCGACAACGACGGCTGCCTCTGGGCCGAGCAACCCGCCTACTTCCAGCTCCTGTTCGCGATCGACCGGATCCATGCGATGGCGCCCGACCACCCCGAGTGGAAGACCACCGAGCCGTACAAGTCCATCCTCGCAGGCGACACCAAGGCCCTCGCAGCGCAGGGCGAGCACGCCATCCTCGAACTCGTCATGACCACCCACGCCGGCATGACCACCGACGAGTTTGACCACTCGGCCCGAGAGTGGCTCGCCACCGCCACCCACCCGACCACCGGCAGGCTCTACACCGACATGGTCTACCAGCCCATGCTCGAACTGCTCGGCATCCTCCGAGCGCACGGCTACAAGACCTTCATCGTCTCGGGCGGCGGGATCGACCTCATCCGCGTCTTCAGCGAGGAGGTCTACGGCATCCCGCCCGAGCAGGTCGTCGGCTCCAGCATCAAGACCGCCTTCGAGATGACGGACCACGGCCCTGTCATCCGCCGACTCGCCGAGATCAACTTCATCGATGACAAAGCCGGTAAGCCCGTTGGTATCCACCAGCACATCGGCCGCCGGCCGGTCTTCGCCGCTGGCAACTCCGATGGCGACCTGCAGATGCTCCAGTGGAACGACGCTGGCGATGGCCCCAGCCTCAATCTCATCATTCATCACACCGACGCTGAGCGAGAGTGGGCCTACGACCGCGATTCGCACATCGGTAAGCTCGATAAGGCTCTCGACGCCGCTCAAGCCGAAGGCTGGCTCGTGATCGACATGGCCCGCGACTGGAAAGCCGTCTACCCCCAGTAGCCCGTTCCACGCCGGAACCATCTCGCCTATCCTCACCCCATGGCCAAGCCAGGCGGGAAGTTCGGACCGATCAAGCGCCAGCACGGCCGCATTCAGGGCCTCGACCCGCTTCTCGACCGAATCGTTTCCGACTGCCCGCACATCACCCGCATCGTCCCGGGCCGCATGGGTCGCAAACGCGGCAAAACCCCCGCATCCCTGCGCATCCAGTACCCCACCACACCCCATGGCTCAGGCGATGCCAAACGAGCCACCGGCCTCAAGTGCCTCTACACCCACGCGGGCTCATGGCAAGAAGTCTTCCTCGTCTGCTCCGACATCGACGCGGCTCGCCTGTGGCTGGTCAACCACGCCAATGCCATCGACGCCGAAAAGACCTGATCAAGCCGCGGCATCAAGATCCTCATAGGGATCGAATGGCTGCGTCATGAACTCCCGTGATGGCCGGCCCACCAGATACCCCTGCACATAATCCACGCCCAACTCCCGACAGAAATCCAGCTCTGCCAGCGTCTCCAGGCCCTCAGCGATCGTCGTGATCCCTCGCTCCTGCGCGTATCGGATCAACCCGATGAACATCGACGTCTCGCCCGTCGCCACAGCGCGGCGCAGCACCTCACGGTCAATCTTGATCAGGTCCGGGTTGAGCTGATCAATAAACAAAATCGCCGTGTTGCCACTCCCAAGATCATCGAGCGCCACCTTCGCCCCACGCTCACGGTAAGCCACCAGAATGCTCTTGAGATGATCGATGTCTGGGAAGGCCTCACTCTCGACAACCTCAAACGTCAGTTGACTGATGTCCGCCCCGGCACGCTCGGCCGCCGCGAACGTTGTCGCCAGGCACACCTCAGGGTCATACACCGTGATCGGGAAGAAGTTGATGAACACCCGACCGCCCGTCCTCAGGTACATCTCGCTCTGCTCAATCGCGGCCCGCCGACAGGCCTGATCGAGCACCAACAGGGCATCGTGCGCCTTGGCCGATCGCACCAACGCATCCGGCGAGATCGCTTGATCCCCCCGAAAAGCACGCATCAGAGCCTCATGCGCAAACACCTCACCCGTCA
Source organism: Phycisphaeraceae bacterium (assembly GCA_040222855.1). Lineage (NCBI taxonomy): Bacteria > Pseudomonadati > Planctomycetota > Phycisphaerae > Phycisphaerales > Phycisphaeraceae > Phycisphaeraceae bacterium. The sequence goes on from JAVKCD010000019.1 coordinate 158,684, forward strand.
CCGCATTCACAATCGGCTGATACTGAAAACGCAGCGAACGGTCTCGCAGCACAGCACCGAACCACGGAGAGTCCAAACGCGTAAAAACCTCCTCGATCGCCTTCGAAGACCACGGGTCAAACCGACCCGCCTCATCCGCGACACAAGCCCTCAGCGACTGACGATCCACCACCGTGAAATCCGCCACCATCGCCCTGAGCTCATCAAGCCGATCGCCCAGGATGACAAACACCCCAGCCTCTCGCTCACAGTCTGGAAAAGACGCCCGAAGTGCCGGCTCCGCTGTCGGCGAAGAAGTCTTCACCACAACCCCAGCATCGACTAAGGAACCGTCATAAGTCTGACAACCACAGCGATGACCACAGCTCATAACCAGCTCCTTGGGGATGCCCGTGCCTACGGACATTCGACTCAAGAAAAGGCTGTAGCCAGCGCAACAGCAGAACAGTCACCAAGACCGAATCCTCATCCCCTCCCCAAGCAGAACAAGCGTTACGGATCACATACCCGTTAGCCCACCGTCGATCCCGATGGCACCGAGTTATCGGGCATCAGCAAAACCACATCCTTGGTCTCGCCATCCTCCTCAACCGAAGCCGCCAGCAGCATGCCGTTCGACTCCTCGCCCCGGATCTTCCGCGGAGCCAGGTTCGCCACGATCACGATCTGCCGCCCCACCAGTTTCTCCGGATCATAAAAATCGCGAACCCCGGCGCAGACCTGACGGCGTTCGCCGCCCACATCCAACTGCAACTTCAGCAGCCGATCCGCGTTCGGGTGCGCCTCGGCCTCCACCACGGTCGCAACCCGCAGGTCTAGCTTCACAAAATCTTCAAACGTAACGGTCGGCTTTAAGTCCATCGGGTCCGGCTCCTCGATAGTACAGGTCTCCGCGTAGAATAACGCCTACAGCCATCCGCACGCCAAACCCCTACTCCTCACCAGCACCATGCTTGAAAGCCTAAGACAGGCCTGGAAGAACACACGCCGAGGCGGACGCCTGCGACGCTCCAACCGCTGGCGTCGTCGCCTCGCTCTTTCTCTGCTCGCCATCATCCTCGCCCTCACAACCGCCGCCGCATGGATGCTCCACCCCGCCAACCTCACCCCCTCCATCACCTCCGCCCTTCGCAACACCCTGGGCATCAACATACGTATCCAGCGTGCCTCGATTGACCTCACCAGCATGACCCTCCACATCGAGCAAATCCAACTCCTCAACACCACCCCTCAGGACAAACTCGACACCGCCGCGGTCGTCCCGCTCGCCCTCGTCCGACCCAACTGGATCGGTCTGATCACAGGCAGCAACCCCATCGACACCGTCCTCCTCATCCGCCCGACCCTCCGCATCGTCGAGAATCAGGCCGATGGCGAACTCAACCTCGCACGACTCCTCCGCCTTGCACAGAAGCAACGAGACACTCAGACCACACCTGGTCAACAGTCCGCACGAGAGCCAGTCGATCTTCCCACCGTCTACCTCCGCGCGGCCGAGATCCACTTCGCCTCCCGCGATACCCAGGGCAACGTGACTGAACTGGCTCAGTACCCGCTCACCGGACACATGAAACCCCGAGGCTCCACCGGCTACCAGTTCATCCTCAAGCAGGCCACCCGCACCAGCCGACCCGGCTTCATCCTCACCGGACGCTTCAACGCTGAAGAACCCTCCATCAACCTCGACCTCGAACGACTCGACCTCGAACAAGGCATCCGCTACGCCCTACCTCGCAACGCCAGAACCTGGTGGGACTCCCTCGATCCCCAAGGCGACGTCACCCGTGTCAGCCTGGGCGTCAGACAACTCCAAGACACCTGGCAGGTCAACGCCCAGCTCATCCTCAATCAGGCCGCCATCACCCTCCCCTTCACCGACCAACGCCCACCACGTATGACAGGCGTCACAGGTCGCCTCGCCATCAACAACAATCAGCCCAGCATCGAACTCACCGGAAACATCGAAGGCATCCAGTACGCCATCGAAGCTACAGCCCAGTCACTCAGCCCCGACGCCTCTTTCACGATGACCGCGAAGACCGACCCCTTCGTCGTTCCCGATCGCCCCGACCTGATCTTCGCCCTGCCCCCCCAGGCCCGTGACCTCTACAACAACCTCGAACCCGCTGGCACCCTCGCGATCGAAACTACCCTGAATCGCGCTACACCTAATGGCCCAATCACCTATCGCGGAACCATCCACGCCATCGACGCCTCCATCCGATACTTCCGCTTCGCCTACCCGGTCCGCAACGTCCGCGGAACCGTCAAGTTCAGCCCCGAAGCCGTCGAACTCATCGGACTCACCGGCAATGGCGTCACCGGAGCCTTCATCGCCATCGACGGCCGCATCGCCCCCGTCGGACTCGACCCCGCCGTCAACATCAACGTCACCATCAACGACCTCCCCATCGACCACCTGCTCTTCGAGGCCCTCAACGATGGGTCCGATCAGGCCGTCCAGATGTTCTTCGATCGAGAGCAATACGCCCGACTGCAATCCGAAGGCATCCTCGATTCCCCGCCCCTCGAACCCGATCAGATCATCCCCCCCACCCTCGGCGGAACCATCGATGCCGACTTCACCCTCCGCCGCCCCGTCGGCCCCGACCAGCCTGCCATCACCACCACGGTCATCGACACCACAGGACTCCGAGCCCTCCAACGCCACTGGCCCTACCCCATCACATCACAACGCGGGACGTTCACCGTCTCAAACAACTACGTCCGCATCGATGACCTCCACGTCACAGGACCCACCGGCGGGTCAGGTGTGATCAACGCCCAACTCCAACGCGAAGAAGAAACCGGACGACTCGATGGCGACGTCGTCATCACCCAGGCACAACTCCCCGTCGATCCTTACCTCCTTGCCACCATCCCGGGCACCGCCCGCAACATCGTCACCAACCTCGCGCCAACCGGAAACCTCGAAGGCAACGCCACCGTCTCACTCAAGATGGACGGAACCGCCTCCTTTGATGTCAACGCCAACGTCCTCAGCGCGTCTCTAACACCCCACGGCGGCGACTACCGAATCCTCGATGTCAACGGCAGCTTTAGCGTGACCAACGAACAACTCACCATCCCCGCCATGACCGGCGACCACGCCGGTTCAACCCTCGCGGCCTCTGGCACCATCAACTGGGGCGACCCCGCTGGCCCCGCCATCATCGCCGATGTCAACGCGACCAACCTCACCATCGAGCCCGGCCTCATCCACCTCATCCCGCCCGACACGACGCTCCGGCCCGCCGTCGAAACACTCTTCGACACCCACAAACCAACAGGCACCACCCACGCCCACCTCTCCGTCCGACGACAACCCGTCTCGGATGACCCCGGTATCAGCCTCGAACTCACGCCCTCACGACTCGCCTTCGACTTCAACGACCTGCGCTTCGACTCAAGCAACCTCACAGGCACCGCCACCATCAATACCTCCATCATCACCCTCAACCAGATCACCGCCGCCACCTCAGACGCCACCTTGACCCTCCATGGGACCTCCTCTCACAACACCGACACCGCCAACCTCGACATCTCCGCCTCGGGCGGCGCCATCGACACCTCCATCCGCGCCTTGCTCCCTCCCGGCGCCGTCCGCTTCATCGACAACTTCCAACTCACAGGCGGCTGGTCCGTCAACGCAACACTCAACCGAACCCCGCAAGCCAATCAACCCCATCCGATCACCACCTTCAAGGGCCGCATCGACCTCGAAAAAGCCGCGTTCAACCCCGGCATCATCATCACCGATGCCTATGGCAGCGTTGACCTCGCCATCCGCGCCGACAACACCTCCGACTGGCCGCTGATCGACCTCACCGCAGTCATCGCCCGTCTCCAGGCCACCAAACGAACTGTCGAATACGCCGCCCTCCAACTCTCCAACACCAAAAACCGCGAACGAATAGATATCCCGATGCTTCGTGGTGCCCTCTACGACGGCAGCATCTCCGCAAATGGCTCGATCGAACTCACCGGCAGCACCGAATACCGCTTCAACCTAGATATCGTCAACACCGACATCGACCGCTTCGCCGAACCCAAAGACCCCGCTCCACCGACCGACGCACAACGAGCCTGGGTCCAGCAAGCACTCGCCGCCAAACCCGATGACTTTGAAAGCCTCACCGCCCCGCCACCCATACCAGCCAGCGCCAACCCCGACAATTTCTCCGCCTCCCTCTCCCTCGCAGGCATCACCGGGCAGCCCGACTCCCGCATGGGTCGTGGCGAACTCCAAGCCGTCAAGATCAACCTGCTCGACCAACCCCTCTCACTCGCCGTGCTCCGCGCCTTCAACCTCACCCTGCCCAACCGACGACCTCTCGACACCGCCACCATGCGCTACCTCATCGACGGCGACCACGTCCGCTTCGATGGCGTCCAGTTCACAGCACCCGACTTTGCCATCATCGGCGCTGGCAACATGAACTACGTCACCCGCGAAATCGATCTCGCCCTCTACTCTCGCTCGCGCACCGGCTCGACACTCGGACTCAACCGCGTGGTCGATACGCTCCGCGACCAGATCGCCGCCATCCGTGTGACCGGGACCGTCGAAGAGCCCCAGACCTCCGTCTCCTTCTTCCCCGGACTCCGCGACTCGCTCCAGAGCACCCTCGGACTCTCCAGCGTCCCCCCCTTCCTCGACCGCGTCTTCAATGACCCCCTGCCTTGACAACTTACCTCAGTCGCGAACCTTACTCACCTCCAGCACGCGAGCCAGAAAACTCGTCGCTGCCTCCTCCGCCACTGGTCCGCCCTTGTAATAAAGCTCACTCGATACACCCGCTGCCTCACAGACCTGGTGAAGCGCCACGCCGTGCGAAGGGTGATGCAGCATCGCGCCCGGCGACGTGCGATCCGTGATCGAGAGTTCCGCCGCATAATCAAGACGTACCGCAGGGTCATCCGCAGTCACATGCGTGATCGGCGACGCCTCCGCCACCCGAACACGCATTACCTCATCCGTCAGCTCTTCCCCCTCCTGCTCCACCAGGTAACGCCACGACCGCGTGTCTACCAGACGCCCCAACCCAAGACCGCGCCAGAACTCAGGGTCATACGAAACCTGCGCATCCTTTACCCACGCACCCGATACGCGCGACGACTCCCGCAAAACCGGATCATCCGACAGCGAATCAGCGACATCGTCGTGCAGCGCAACCCACAGCGCGATCCCTGCCCCCGCCGAACTCCCCATCACCGCTATACGCTGTCCGTCTAACTCATAAGTCTCGGCATGCAGCCGCAAGTGCTGGATCGCCCGCGCACCATCAAGCATCGCCGCTGGCAATGGATCCGTCTTCACAAACCGATAGTTCACCGCCACCACGCTGATTCCCAACTCATGCAGCCTCGATACCAGCTTCGCACTCACGCCCGATTTATCGCCGCGAGCAAAGCCGCCGCCATGAAAGTAAACCAACACCGGGCTCAGACCCTCTCCACCCGGTGCCGGATACAGATCCAGTCGCTGTCGTTCTGCCGGGCCGTACGCCACGTCAAGCACTGGCTCGACACCCGCAAAAGCAACCGAGGACAACACCATCACTAAACTTAAGACCAACAAACACTTGACCATACTCAAGCCTCTTGCCGCAACAACACCCGATCCAGATACTCTCCGAGCATCTCCGCCCACGCCTCATCTTTCCAAACCGGATCACACGTCGATACCCCGAGCCGCGCCACCACAGCGACACCCGTCATCCGCTCCAGCCATTCCCGATTCGTCGCCACCGATACATCATCAGTCATCACCTCGGCCCCATCATTCATCACGATCCCCGCCACCTCGATGTTCGCCACGCGCAAGCGCTCAATCGTCAGCGTCGTATGGTTCAAGGTCCCCAACCCGCTCCGCGCCACCACCAACGCCGGCAGCCCCACCGCCGCCATCAACGCCCATACCCGAGGCGACCCATCCGGCCCTAGCGGGACCTCCACACCCCCAGCCCCCTCCACCAGCACCACCTCATGCTCCCGCCGCACCCGATCCCACGCCCGACCAACCCGCCGCCAGTCCACCGCCTCGCCCAGCTCAGCCGCCGCGATCCCCGGCGCCAGCGCCGCCTCGTACACCACCGGACAGACACTCTCCGCATCCATCCCTGCCGCCTCCGCCAGCACCTCAGCATCCTCCGCCACCAGCATCCCATCGCGCCACACCGCCCCACTCGCCATCGGCTTGAACACCCCGACCGACAAACCCCGCCCACGCAGCGCACGACACAAGGTAGCCGTCAACGCCGTCTTCCCCACCGCGGTATCGGTGCCCGTCACAAAAAAACCACGCCGACCCGCACGCCAGTCCACATCCGTCCAAGGGGTCCCGCTCATACTCATAGCTTAGAACATGCTGGGAACCAGATCAGCATGCGTCGTTATCACCCTTACCGCCAGCATTCAGAATCCTCTCGATCTCCTCCGCCGATGCCCCGCGCTCGATCAGACGTGCCTTCAGCGCAGCCTCTTCCCTGATCCGGATCGACCTGACCACCGCGGTGCTGATGATGTACACCACCCCCGCTCCGATTCCCAGCACAAACGCCAGATTGCCCGTGTCGTTCAGAAAACTCAAGTCAGGCCCTTGGGCCATCAGCATCATCATCACGACTTCTCCTTTTCCCCAGCGGTCGCCCGCAACACCCGCTCGATCTCCTCCACCGACGCCCCTCGCTCCAGCATGAGTGCCTTCAACGCAGCCTCCTCACGCACGCGCGTCGATGCCACGACCGCCTTGGTAATCAGCGTCGTCAACACCACAGCCAGCGCAAACCCCATTCCCGCCAGTCCAAGCACAATCGGTACCGAGTCACCAGAAGAAAAACCAAACATTTGAGCAAGCACCAGCATCATGATCACCTCAATAGCAGAGTTCTGGCCCCGGATCGTCGCACACCACCTCGGTTTCTTGCAACCCCGCTAACCCTTTCTGCAGCCCGCCAACCCCCTCACCCGACCTTTCCCATAGATCAACCCCCGCCAGAGACCCCAACCATGCCACGACAAACCATGACCTTCGGCGACTGGAAAAAACGACTTGGCCCCGCCGTCCCCCTCGAACGCATCCCCGGCATGACCAGCCGATCCCCCAACCAGGTCGCCGCCGCCGTCCGCGAAGGCTCCCTGCGCGTCAACACCTTCCGCGGAGCCAACGGCCGCACCTACCAATGGGTCCGACTCGAAGACCTCCTTCGCTACCTCCAGACCGGACAACGAGCCCAGCCCAAGGTCACCCTCGAAGGCATGGCCCGCGCCTTCAAACAGATGGTCGGCGAAGAACCCCGTCGCTCCGCCTAAGTGCCGTACAAACCAGCAAAACAAAAGAAAATCGCCCGAATCCGTCAGGACCCGGGCGACATACTAAGTCTTAAAAATGAACGACGAGCCAAACACTCGATGCGACGGCTTAACCCTGACCGTCGGCCTGCCGTTTACTCAAAAGGATCTGCTGCAGCGAACGCTCGATCTGATCCAACTCCCGCAGCACCACGCCTCGGCGTGAATCCGACACCACGGCAAGCTCCTCACACAACGCACGCCACCGAGCACGAAGAAGGCTGGGGCTTTCGCGGTCCGTCATGGCCCGTTCCATCGACGCCTCCTCTCTGGGCTTCTACCCAGATTCACAGGAAATGAGAACCGGCTGCTCACACCCGACCCTACACCAGGCCGGAAACAACCACGCCACAACATAGCAAAGGCCAACCACCTTGTCACGCCTTTTCTCCCGGAAGTCCAGTCTTATCCATAACTTATGGTTTTCTAGAAGACTCTCGCGCAGATCTTGTATCACCCCGACAAAGCCACAGATCAAGCCTCACCAAGAGGTTAGAACAAATCATGGCGGGCTTTGTTTGGCAAAATCAAATGATCCGCCAGCTAACCCAAACCCCCGTCCAGAGAAAAAAAACCGCCCACGAAGGGACGGTCAACAAGCTCATCATCACCGCAGCGAGCCTCACCCCTTCGCCATCTTCCGCAGCACCGTCTGGAGAATCCCGCCGTTCCGGTAGTACTCGATCTCCACCGGCGTATCGATCCGGCACACCGTCTCAAAACTCGTCACCCTCCCCGACGGATGCGTCGCCGTCACCTTCACCGTCTGCCGAGGCGTCAAACCATCATCCACTGGGATCGAAAACGTCTCCGTCCCATCCAGCCCCAGCGACTCATGAGTCGCACCATCCTTGAACACCAAAGGCAGCACACCCATCCCCACCAGATTCGACCGATGAATACGCTCGAAACTCGCCGCGATCACCGCCTTCACACCAAGTAGAAACGTCCCCTTCGCCGCCCAGTCACGCGACGAACCCATCCCGTAATCCTTACCCGCCAGCACCACCAGTGGCGTCCCCGCCTTCTGATAGTTCACCGCCGCGTCATAGATGTACGTCGCGTCCCTCCCCTTCGTAATCAAGCCATCGTGCTTGGTGAAATCCGTCGTCCATCCCCCCTCCGTACCCGGAGCCAACTGATTCCGCACCCGGATGTTCGCAAACGTCCCGCGCGTCATCACCTGATCATTCCCACGCCGTGAACCATATGAGTTGTACATCGGCCGCGACACACCGTTCGCATCCAGATAGTCCGCAGCAGGCGTCCCCGTCTTGATCGCACCCGCCGGCGAAATATGGTCCGTCGTCACCGAATCCGCCAGCTTCGCCAGGCATCGCGCACCCTCGATCGCACCAATCTTCCCCGGCTCAGGCGACAACCCGCCAAAGAAAGGCGGAAGCCGCACATACGTCGACTTCTCATCCCACGAATACAACTCGCCCTCCGGCGCCTCAATCGTCTGCCAGGCATCCGAACCCGCGAACACGTCCGAGTACTGCTCCAGAAACTGCTCGCGCGTGACGTTCTTACTCACCACCTCAGCGATCTCCGCTTGAGATGGCCAGATGTCCTTGAGGTAAACCGACGACCCGCTCTCATCCTCCCCGATCGGATCATTCACCAGATCAACATCCACCGTCCCCGCGATCGCATAAGCCACCACCAGAGGCGGGCTCGCCAGATAGTTCGCCTTCACATCCGGATTCACACGACCCTCAAAGTTTCGGTTCCCCGACAACACCGAGCAAGCCACCAGCTTGCCCTTGTTGATCCCCTCCGAGACCTCCTCCGGCAACGGTCCGGAGTTGCCAATACACGTCGTGCATCCATAACCCACCGTGTGGAAACCCAAAGACTCCAGGTCCTTCGTCAACCCCGCCCGATTCAGATAATCCGTCACCACCTTCGACCCCGGTGCCAGCGACGTCTTGACCCAAGGCTTGCGCTTCAAACCTCGCGCCGCCGCCTTCCGCGCCACCAACCCCGCCGCCAGCATCACCTCCGGATTCGACGTGTTCGTGCACGACGTAATCGCCGCGATCACCACCGCACCATCCTTCAGCGCAAACGTCTCCCCGCTATACGTCACCGACACCTCAGGCGACGCAGGAGCCTCGGCCACCGCCACGCCACCCTCGGCCTGCATCTCATCAGGCGTCGAGACCGCCGCACCCACCGCCGTCCGACCAAACGTCGCCGATAAATCCTGACGCCACTGATCCCGCATCGCCGACAACGCCACCCGATCCTGCGGACGCTTCGGCCCCGCCAACGCCGGCTCCACCGACCCCATATCCAACTCAAGCTCGTCGCTGTAGACAATCTTCTGCGTCTCATCACGCCACAGCTTCTGCTTCTTCGCATACAGCTCCACCGTCTCGATCAACGCCTCATCCCGACCCGACAGCCGCAGATAAGCAATCGTCTGCTCGTCGATCGGAAAGAACCCCATCGTCGCCCCATACTCCGGCGCCATGTTCGCAATCGTCGCTCGATTCGCCAGCGGCATCTCCGCCAACCCCGGCCCGAAAAACTCAACAAACTTCCCGACCACCCCGTGCTCACGCAACATCTCCGTCACCCGCAACACCAGGTCCGTCGCCGTCGATCCCTCCGCGAGCTTCCCCGTCAGCTTCACACCCACCACCTCAGGCAGCAGCATGTAAATCGGCTGACCCAGCATCACCGCCTCCGCCTCAATCCCGCCAACACCCCAACCCACAACCCCCAATCCATTGATCATCGTCGTGTGCGAGTCCGTCCCCACCAACGAATCCGGATACAGCACACCCTCGGACCCGGCAGCGGAGGGGGCGTCCCAGACCACCTTCGCCAGGTACTCAAGATTCACCTGATGCACGATCCCCGTCGCCGGCGGAACCACCCGGAAGTTATCAAACGCATCCTGACCCCACTTCAAAAACTGATAACGCTCATTATTCCGCTCAAACTCGTGGTTCGAGTTGATCGTCAACGCCACATCACTCGCAAACGCATCCACCTGCACCGAGTGATCAATCACCAGATCACAAGGCACCAGCGGGTTCACCTTCGCCGCCATCGACGCATCACCCGTCATCGCCACGATCGCATCACGCATCGCCGCCAAGTCCACCACAGCCGGCACACCCGTAAAGTCCTGCAACACCACCCGACCCGGCATGAACGGGATCTCCACCTCACCCACCGACTTCGCGTCATACGACGCAATCGCCCGCACATGCTCCTCCGTCACCACAAACCCATCCAGATTCCGCAGCGCCGACTCCAACAACACCCGGATGCTGTACGGCAGCGACTCAATCGACCCCACCGACTCCAGCCGATACACCGCCCGACGACCCAAAGGCGTCTCCATCACCTCGCGAGCACCAAACGGATCAAGGCTGGACATCCACAAGCTCCTGTCATCAAAAGAGTTAACATCAACAACCCGCCACACTGGCGAACCCCATCACCACCCCGATGCTATCACACCACCACCCCCACCTTCAAAAACACACCACGCCATCCGTCACCAGATACCAACCACCGACCGTGCCGTGTGCCACGCATCTTCAGATGCGTGCTCTAGCCACCACCAACCTCAAGGCTCAATGCGGGGGGGGCGAGCCAACACATTCACCTGACGCGTCACCCCCACCAACACCCCACCTTTCAGCTCCACCTCACGCATCGACCGCCCCACCACCTCGAACCGCCAGTCCACCCCCTCACTAACCTCCGTGAGCACCCCCAGCCACCTTCCGGGGGCGTGACCGGCCCGACTGGCTTCGCCGAAGCCGTACTCGCCAAGCACCATCGGGCACGACGGACCCCGAAACAGCCCCGCCGCACCCGCCACCGCCAGCGGCTCCGCCCCCTCCAGGTCCAGCTTCATCAACCGCACGTCCGCACCACCCACCACCTCATCCAGCCGCACCGTCTCCACGTCGTACCCCTCCGTCGCACCCTCCTCCGCTCCATACAACGACGACATCCCGTGATTGTGCGCCGAATCCGTCTCCACAAAACGATGAAGCGTCGCCCACCCCCCACGATCCGACAACGCCACCCCGTGCACCGTCACCCGATCCTCTAACCCGTTCAACGCCAGATGATCCATCAACCGCTTGCGATTCCGCGGGTCAGGCTCAAACGCATGCACCCGCCCACCCTTCTCAGCCGGCCCCACCAGCGTCGCCATCAGCAACGTGAAGTAACCCAGATTCGCCCCCCCATCCACCACCACATCCCCCTCCCGAACCACCCGCCGCAGGAGCCGTGCCGTCGCCAGCTCATACAACCCAAACGCCATACAACAATCCGGATACGTCCCCAAGTCCAGATCCAACACCACCCCCCCGCCCCCACCCCCACCAAACCCCGGTACCCGAAACCGATCAGCCCAAGCCTTCCGGGGGCGCAACCGCCGCACCCCCCGAACCAGCCGATACCCCCCCCGCTCATCCCAAGCCACCCGCGCATAACCCCGCAACACAGCCTCAGCCAGTCCACTCAGCATCAGAACAGAATAACCGCCCCTCCCACACCTGACCTCCTTATATCAATCATGACATCTGTACCGCAGTTCAAAGCTCCATTCTTTACCACGTCCTAATAACCCCGATCACCCCCCCGCGAGCACCAACCGATCCTCCATTAGTCCTACTCCTTCCTCACGTCAGGGCACACCATGACCACCACGCTCTTCCGCGATGACCTCCTGCTCACCCACACGAAGCAACAGGATCTCAAGCTCTCAGAAATCGTCAGCGCCCTCTCTTACGCCCTTGACATCACCGAAGGACAACCCGAAGGACACGCGATCCGCTCGTGCCTCATCGGCATGCGCCTCGCCGAAGAAATCAACCTCAGCTCGGACGACCGATCTGCCCTCTTCTACGCCCTGCTCCTCAAAGACCTCGGCTGCTCATCCAACGCCGCCAAGGTCTGCTACCTCTTCGGCGCCGATGAACACAACGTCAAACACGACTTCAAGTTCATCAACTGGCAGAACATCTTCAACATGCTCCCCTACATCATGCGCAACGTAGCGCCCAAGGGCACCCTCCACGAACGCCTCACTCGATTCCTCGCCGTCGCCGTCTCAGGCCGCAAAGGCGCCAAACAACTCGTCAAGATCCGCTGTGAACGCGGGGCCGCCATCGCCCAGACCGCCGAGGTCTTCGCCACACGCTACGGACTCCCCGCCGCCCTCGAGATCGTCCGAGACCGTCGCGGAACCTGGTTCGATCCCCAACTGGTCGACGCCTTCCGTACCATCGCCCGCGACGAAACCTTCTGGACCAACACCCTTTCGCCCGGCCACCGCGCCTACCTCCCACACTTCGAACCCGAAGACCGACTCCTCCACGCAGATGACGCCATGATCGACCGCATCGCCCAGGCTTTCGGCCAGGTCATCGACGCCAAAAGCCCCTGGACCGCATGCCACTCCCAAGGCGTATCCGACGTCGCCGTCGGCATCGCTCAGACCCTTGGACTCCCCGAACACGACATCACAAGGCTCCGACGCGCAGGCCTCCTCCACGACATCGGCAAGCTCGGCGTCTCCAACGCCATCCTGGACAAACCCGGCAAACTCACGGACTACGAGTTTAACGCCCTTAAAGCACACCCCGACCACACCTTCCGCATCCTCTCCCGCTCCGTCTGTTTCGCACCCATTGTCGAACTCGCCGCACGCCACCACGAAAAACTCGACGGCTCCGGCTACCACCGCGGACTCCAGTCCCACGAACTCAGCCAGACCGACTGCATCCTCGCCGTCGCCGACATGTACGAAGCACTTGCTGCCAAACGACCCTACCGCAAAGACCTCACCGATGGCGAAGTCTTCGATATCCTCAACAAACAGATCGGCACCAAACTCTGCCCCGAAACCATTAACGCCCTTAAGACCTTCATCGATCAGTCCAACTTCACCCCCTATTGCGTCGCCGCCTGACCCCGCCCCCCAACACCCCTCACGTACATTGTCCCCATGCCTGCCCCCGAGCAACCCCGACCCATCATCCTCCTCGGACCCACCGCCGGCGGAAAAACCGAACTCGCCATCCAACTCGCCGAAGCGCTGGGCGGGGAGGTGATCAACGCCGACTCCATGCAGGTCTACCAACTCATGGACGCTGGCACCGCCAAACCGACGCCCGACCAACGGGCCCGCGTCCCGCACCGCGGCGTCGATTGCGCGCACCCTTCATCGCGTTTCACCGTCTCCGATTGGCGTTTGATTGCAGAGTCCAGCATGGTTTCGGCCCAAAACCGCGCAAAACGACCCATCATCGCAGGCGGAACCAACCTCTATCTCAAAGCCCTCCTCCACGGCATGTTCGACGGCCCCCCCGCTGATGAAGCCTACAGGGCCTCACTGGCCGCGATCGACAGCCCGCAACTCCACGCCCAACTCCGAGAGGTCGACCCCCAAGCCGCCGAGCGCATCGCCCCCGCCGACCGCAAGCGCATCCTCCGTGCCCTCGAAGTCCATCACCAGACAGGGGTTACCATCACCTCCCTCCAGGCCCAGTGGACCGACGACCCCGACCAGCCCTACCGCCACAACCCCATCCTCATCGGACTCGACTGGCCAACCGACGCCATCAACGCCCGCATCAACCTCCGCGTCAAGGCGATGTTCTACCCCGACAAAGTACAACCTGAGCTGGCACAAGAGGTTCTGTTCGCCGGTCGCACCCTCGTCGAGGAAACCGCCGACCTCGAATCCCGGGGCCTCCTAGGCGTCCAGGCCCGCGAAGCCATCGGCACCAAACAAGTTCTCGAACACCTCAAAAACCCCACAAAGGTCTCTCTGGAAGAGGCTTACGAAAAGACCAAAATCCAGTCCCGCCGGCTCGGCAAGCAGCAACGGACCTGGATGAAGCGCTACCACCACGTCCACTGGATCCCCATGACCCCCGAGACCTCTCCCGAACAGGCCGCCAAGGCGGCCCTGAACGCCATCCGCGCTGCGGAAAAATAACACTCACTGTAAATACTTGAAAAACATAGGCTTACACAACGTCCCGTAACCCCGCAGCCAAAGCCTTTTTGCGCGGACCTGTTGACAATGCTCCGATCCGGTGCTCAAGTACCGCGCCGATCGGGCGGGATGAACCTAATTAGGAATGCGCGCACACCCCACGAGACGCCGGACGCCATGGCCAAGAAGAAAACCACCACCAAAAAGAAGACCACCACCCGTAAGCCAGCCGCCCGAAAAAGCGCCGCGGGCGGACGCGGGCGGAGTCAGTCCATCAAGATCGAGGACGCCAAGGGCAAGCACCTGGTCATCGTCGAGTCGCCGACCAAAGCTAAGACCATCAACAAGTACCTCGGCAGCGACTACTTAGTCATGGCGTCCGTCGGCCATGTCCGCGACCTGCCCTCACGCAATCCCAAGGGCGTCAAGGCACCGGTCCCGGGCGTCGATCTCGAACACGGCTTCGAACCAACCTACGAGATCCTCCCTGATAAGAAGAAGACCGTCGCCGAACTCAAAAAAGCCGCGAAGTACGCCCAGGACGTCTGGTTCGCGACCGACCTCGACCGCGAGGGGGAAGCCATCGGCTGGCACCTGGCGCACGCCCTGGACATCGATCTCTCGACCGCCAAACGGGTGGTGTTCAACGCGATCACCAAAACCGAGATCGCCAAGGCCTTCGATCACCCGCGCCCGATTGACGAGCACCGCGTCAACGCCCAGCAAGCCCGGCGAATCCTCGACCGCATTGTCGGCTATCAGGTCTCGCCGTTGCTCTGGAAGAAGGTCGCTGGCGGGCTCAGCGCGGGGCGCGTTCAGTCGGTCGCTACGCGGCTGGTCGTCGAGCGCGAGCGCGAGATCGATGCGTTTATCCCGGAAGAATCCTGGCGGCTGGCCGCCCTGCTCGCAACCGATCCTTCTAAGGCAACAGCACTGAGCGAAGCCTGGCAGGCGTTTCTCGCCGGGGCTTCCGAGGGGGCGACGCGGACAGTGCGGGACCAGAACGCCTGGCTGTCCGAGCACGCCGTGATGCGGGCCGAGCTGGTGTCCCTGGACGGCACCGCGGTCAAGGAAGCCGACCGCGACCTGATCCTCGACGCCGCCAAGCGGCTGGGTTATGAGCTGGAAACCCTCGATACGGTCGAGGACCCCAAGGGCAAGGGCCCAGCGAAGAACGTGATCACCGCCATTGGCGGCGTGGGCAGCAAGCCACCCGCCTACGCGATCGAGTCGATCGCGACCAAGCGCACCACCAGCCGTCCGGGCGCACCGTTTATCACCTCGTCGATGCAGCAGGCCGCGGCGAACCGGATGGGATTCGGCCTCCAGCGGACGATGCGGGTGGCGCAATCCTTATATGAAGGTGTAGACCTGGGCGGGGCACGTGGGCAGACGGGCCTGATCACGTACATGCGTACCGATTCGACGCACCTCGCCCCCGAAGCGATTCAGGCGGTGCGGTCGCACATCGGCGGATCGTATGGTGACGAGTACCTGCCGGAGAAGGCCAACTACTACACCTCATCGAACAAGAGCGCGCAGGAAGCGCACGAGGCGATTCGGCCGACAGATGTGACGATCAAGCCGAGTGATATCCGCGGGAAGCTCAACGAGGATCAGTTCAAGCTGTATGACCTGATCTGGAAGCGGTTTGTGTCGTGTCAGATGACGCCTGCGAAGTGGGATTCGACGACGGTGACGGTCAAGGCCGAGCTGTTAGGCGGCGGGTCGGCCCAGCTCAAGGCAACTGGTCGAAAGCTGGTGTTTGACGGTTTTTACCGGGTGACGGGCGTCCCGCAGAGCGACGAGGTGATCCTGCCCGAGCTGAGTGAGGGGCAGGCGGTCGCGCCGGTCGACATCAACCCGACGCAGCACTTCACCAGCCCCCCGCCACGGTACACCGAGGCGTCACTGCAAAAGAAGCTGGAAGAGGAAGGCATCGGCCGGCCATCGACGTATGCGGCGATCATCCAGACGATTCAGGACCGTAAGTACGTCGAGCCGTTCATGCCGAGGGACAAGCGGTTGTGCGCGACGGATCTGGGCATGGTCGTGACGGACATGCTGGTCGAGGCGTTCCCCGAGATCCTGGACGTGGCCTACACGCGGGAGATGGAGAGCGAGCTTGATCACATCGAGGATGAGAACAAGGACTGGCGCTCGATGCTGGCGTCGTTCTACGGGCCGTTCACGGCTCAGCTTGAGCGAGCGCACGAGGAGTTGACCCACGCCAAGGCGGTGACGGAGCCGGCGCCGTACAAGTGCGAGACCTGTGGCGCGGACACGATGTATCGGTTTGGCAAGAACGGCCGATTCCTGTCGTGCAGCCGGTACCCGGACTGCAAGTACGCGGCGCCGATCAATCGTGAGGGCAAACCGCAGCCGCCCGAGCTGACGGATGTGCTGTGCCCGGAGGATGGTGCGCCGATGATCCGGCGGACGGGGCGATTTGGTCCGTTCCTGGCGTCGTCGAACTACCCGGAGGTGAAGTTCATCGTAAAGCTGGACCCGAAGAAGGGTCATGTGGTGCTGCCGAAGGCCCCGCCGATGCTGACCGGGCTGACGTGCACTAAATGCGATGAGAAGGAGTTGTACATGCGCGAGAGCAAGCGCGGCCCGTGGCTGAGCTGCTCGGGGTTCCCAAAGTGCCGGGGGCGCATGGCGTGGAGCGCGGTGGAGGAGGACAAGCAGCAAGAGCTTGAGAAGAAGTGGGCCGAGCACCTCAAGGAGAACCCGGTGCCGGAGATCAAGACAGCGTCCGGGCGCGTGCTGAAAGAGGGGGATGAGTATGTGCCGGAAATCGCGGGGGATGAGACGGCAGGGAAGGTCGAGGCGCGGGGGGATGCGGCGTAAGAAAGCGATTCGCTGATGCCGTCTCCACTCGTCAGATATGTCTGCTTTGTGTGTCGTGAAGGCCAAAGCGATTTGGCTGCTGAACCCTCGTCTGCCTGCAGACATGATTGGGTTGATCTCGGGTGCTTACTTCCGGCCCTCCCATCAGACTGCCCTAAGCTGTGGCAGGATCTAGCGGATTCGTATGACATAGCGCTTCGATTCGAGGATCTAGAGGAGAGGCGAACTGCCCACCTGTTCCATAGGCAGCACAATCTCAGGCATCGCATCAACCAGCTACGGGCGAGGAGATTTCAGATTGATGCTCAAGAGCAACTCCTGCAGCTTGAAGAAGTCCTCTCTGAGACACTCGAACTTCTCAACTTCGATGAGTCAAAAATCGCTGGTTCCACAGAGCATTACTTCCGACTCAGAGAATGCCCGTGCTGCGGCAAACGAACTTTACCTGAGGTTGTTGGGAGCTATGTAATTTGCAATGTATGCGGTTGGGAAGATGACCTGTTTCAGCAAGATGATCCTTCGCTTACTGGTGGGGCGAATCGATTTTCTCTTGAGCAGTCTCGTGGGAACTATCGGAAACACGGGTGCTCTGATCCAGAGAAAAACAACTCTTAGCAAACTGCCATCGATTGATCTAGGCATAGTTGGTTCTCAACCAATCTGAGATCAATAACTGAGACTCTTCGTCTCGTAAGGCTAACGATGTTGCGACACACTGATGGAGTAGCCCCGTCTCGTCCACTCGAGGATTCCATCTGCCCTGTTTTCTGCGTCACCGCCAACGAAGGCCGTGTGATCCACCGCTTCTTCGACACCTGTCCATTCAGCCCGTCGGGGCGGTATCTGGCGGGCTTTCGGATGCCGTATGAGGATCGGCGGCCGTCGCCGGGGGAGGCGGGTCAGGTCGTGGTGGTGGATCTGGAGGCGGGGACCGAGCGGGTGGTGGCGGAGACGGCTGGCTGGGAACCCCAACTCGGCGCCAACATCAACTGGGGCGCGGACGACCGGACGCTGGTGTTCAATGATGTGGACACGCAGCGGTGGCGGCCGGAGGTGGTGCGGCTCGACTGGACGACGGGGCAGGCGGAGCGGTGGCCGGGCGGGGTGTATCAGGTCTCGCCCTGCGGGCGGTACGCGGCGGCGTGTTCGCTCGAGAAGATGCGCAGGACGCAGGCCGGCTATGGCGTGATGGTGCCGGATGATCGGGTGCCAAGGAACATCGGGGCACCGGAGGACGATGGCTTGTTCATCGTCGATCTGGCGACGGGGGAGCGGTGGCTGGTGCTCTCGCTCCGTGACGCGGTGGGGGTGATTCCTGAACTGCGTGGGCTGAGTGATGCCGAGTTGGAGGGGTGGGAGGTCTACGGGTTTCACTGCAAGTGGTCGGGAGATGGCGAGCGGCTGATCTTCACGATCCGGCGGTTTCGGAACCGTGGCGAGGCGCGGTGGGATGTGCTTCATCTGGACAAGGGTGCGGTGCGGTTTGACGTGCTGACGCTCCGGGCGGGCGGGACCGAGGTCGTTGATGCGGTGCCTGCGGTGTGCTGGGAGCATGGCGGGCATCACATCAACTTCTACCCCGATGGCACGCGGCTCTCGATGAACCTGCGTGACCCCGAGCTGGATGCACTGCGGCTGATGCGCGTTGGGGTTGATGGTTCTGGTCTGGAGGCGATGACCGATGTGCCGGGGTCGGGGCACCCGACGGTGTATCCGGACGGTGTGCATGTGCTGACGGACACCTATCAGCACGAGCCGTGGACGCGAGATGGGTTAACGCCGCTGCGGTGGATTGATCTGCGAGCGGGAACCGAGCGGGTGCTGGCGTGGATTGATACGCGTCCGCCTGGGGGTGACGATGACGCGGTGCTCCGGGTGGACCCGCACCCGGCGTGGGACCGGTCGTGGCGTTGGGTGGCGTTTAATGGCGTGTCGGGCGGAACGCGGCGGGTGTTTGTGGCGGACCTGGGTGGTCTGGTTAATGACTGATCACAAGCGTGTGATCAGTTGGCCTTGAGCATCACCTGTCGGTCGGGGAGGAAGCCGGTGGAGTCCTGGGGGAAGTCGTCTTCGCGGGAGGCTTTGTCGAGGATGACAGTCTTGCCGCGGAGGGGGCCGTCGAGGATTTCGGCGAACACGCGGACGAAGGCGCGGCGGGTGATGGTGATCTCTTCGTCGTCATCAGCGTCATTGTGATTGGCGTCGGAGTCCTCGGATTCATCGTCGGCGTCGTTGTCGATTTCTTCGGTTTCTTCGCCGTAGCGGATGAGTTCCTCGATCTGGAGGCGGGTGCCTTTGGCTAGGACGCCGCGGACGTCTTTGTAGCTGTTGGGGTTGGCTGCGTAGGTCTCAGCGGCGGTGAGTTCGCCGGGGCTCGTGGCGTAGCCGACCAGGTAGATGTCACCGTTCCAGCCGTCTGGCTTGATCATCACCAGGTCCTGCTGGGTCTGGTAGATGTCGCCGGGGACGTAGCCAACGCGGAAGGCGGGGTCGTCGGTGACATTGTTACCCAGGGCGAGGTTGACGGTGGGGACCCAGTCCCAGTTCCAGGTGGTTGGGTTAGCGGAGTGGGTGGACTCGCAGGCGGGGAGGGCTGCGAGGCAGAGGGCGAGCAGGAGGGTGGGGAGTTGTCGCACGGCTGGGCTCCTGGGGGACGAATGATTGATGGCAGTTTAATGGATTTAGAGGATCGACCTTTTACAGGTCAGTCGCCTACGGCTTGATGACCCGTGCCACCCGGGTGAGGTCAGACGTCGAAGTACATACAGAACTCGAAGGGGTGGGGTCGTTGGCGGAGGGCGTCGATCTCGTTCTCGCGCTTGTAACGGATCCAGTAGTGGATGACGTCGGGGGTGAAGACGTCGCCTTGGAGGAGGTAGTCGTGGTCGTTTTCGAGGGTGGTGAGGGCGGATTCGAGGTCGGCGGGGACGCGGTCGAGGGCGGCATCGGTGTCCGGGCCGAGGTCGTAGAGGTTGCGGTCCATCGGTTCGCCGGGATCGATCTTGTTCTGAATGCCGTCGATGGCGGCCATGAGGATGGCGACGAAGGCGAGGTAGGGGTTGGAGGCGCCATCGGGGCAGCGGAACTCGAGCCGCTTGGAGCGGGGGTTGTTGTGGTAGACGGGGATGCGGATGGCGGCGGAGCGGTTGCGCGAGGAGTAGCAGAGGTGGACGGGTGCCTCGAAGCCGGGGACGAGTCGTTTGTAGGAGTTGGTTGTGGGGTTGGTGAAAGCAAGGAGGGATGGGGCGTGTCGGAGGATCCCGCCTATGGCGTAGAGGCCCATCTGCGAGAGACCGGCGTAGCGGTTGCCGGCGAAGAGAGGTTTGTTCTGTTTCCAGAGGGAGAAGTGGGTGTGCATACCCGAGCCGTTGTCGCCCCAGAGGGGTTTGGGCATGAAGGTGGCGACTTTGCCGTGGCGGGCGGCGACCTGTTTGACGGCGTACTTGTAGATCATGCACATGTCGGCCATGCGCAGGAGAGGTGCGTAGAGCAGGTCGATCTCGGCTTGCCCGCCTGTGGCGACCTCGTGGTGATGGGCTTCGATGGGGAGGCCCATGGACTTCATCACCGAGGCCATCTCGGAGCGGAGGTCGGTCATCGAGTCCATCGGCGGGATGGGGAAGTATCCCTCGCGCTGGCGGACCTGGTAGCCGAGATTGGTGGGGTGTGGGTTGCCGCGGTTCCAGATGCCTTCAACCGAATCGACCTGGTAAGAGGCGGCGTTGACGGTCTGGTCGTAGTGGACATTGTCGAAGACGAAGAATTCGAGCTCGGGCCCGAAGACGGCTTTGTCGGCGATCTTGGTCTTCTTGAGGTAGGCCTCGGCTTTTTTGGCGATGGAGCGGGGGTCGCGGGAGTAAAGTTTTTTGGTGACGGGGTCCTTGATGTCGCAGATGATCGCGAGGGTGGGGCGGTCGAGGAAGGGGTCGCGGTGCGCGGTCTCCGCGATGGGCATCAGGAGCATGTCGGACTCATTGATGGCCTGCCACCCGCGGATGGAGGAGCCGTCGAATCCGAAGCCTTTTTCGAAGGCTTCTTCGGTGAGCTGGGCCGAGTCGTAGGTGACGTGCTGCCAGAGCCCGGGGAAGTCCATGAAGCGACAGTCGACGTATTCGATCTGCTCTTTGCGGATCAGGGCGATGACCTGCTTGGGCGTCATGGAGGGCTCCGTGTGTGGGATCAGTGGCCTTCGGCGACTTCGCCGAGGCGGGGCTTAAGTTCGGCCAGGAGGTTGTCGAGGGTTTTCTGGTCACGGGCTTCGGCGTTAAGTCGGAGCAGCGGTTCGGTGTTGGAAGCACGGACGTTGAACCACCAGCCTTTGGACTCGAAAGCGTCGATGGAGACGCCGTCGAGTTCGTCGATGGTGCTGCCTTGGGCGTAGTCAGTTTTGAGAGCGGCGAGGACGGCGGCTTTGTCTTCGGTGCGGAAGTTGATCTCGCCGGACTGCGGGTACTTCTTGAGGGGTTCGATCTGCTGGCTCAGGGGTGTGTCGGAGTTGGCGAGGACACCGAGGGCGACGGCGAGAAGGATCGCGCCGGAGTCGGCGAAGCTGTTGTCGCGGAAGTAGAAGTGCCCTGAGAGTTCTCCGCCGAAGACGCCGTTGGTCTCGCGGAGGAGGGCTTTCATAAAGACGTGTCCGACGCGGGATTTTGCGGGCTTTCCGCCAAGGTTGCGGATGGATTCTTCGACGACCTTGGAGGAGCGGAGGTCATAGATGATGGTGGCGCCGGGATCGGTCTTGAGAAAGTGGTTAGCGAGCCAGGCGGTGAGGTGATCGCAGCCAATCGTGTTGCCTTGTTCATCGACAAGCATGCAGCGGTCGGCGTCGCCATCGAAGCAGGCTCCGAGGTCGGCTTTGTTTGATCGCACGCCTTGCTGGGTGGGGATCATGTTCTCGGCGACGAGTGGATTGGGGTCGTGGACGAAAGAGCCGGTGATCTCGAAGTTGAGTTTGATGACTTCGAGGTTGGGGACGCCGTCGAAGACCTTGGGCATGAGCTTGCCAGCCATGCCGTTGGAGGCATCGACGAAGAGTTTGATCGGTCGGTTGAGTTTGGGGAGGAACTGGTGGATGTGGGCGCGGTATTCGTCCCAGAGGTCTTGCTGGGTGAGCTTGCCGGTGGGCTCGGCTTTGGGCTGGCCGTAGGCTTGGGTGGCGAGTTGCTCGATCTCTTTGAGTCCGGTTTCGGCCCCGATGGGTTTGGCACCTGCGGCGGAGATCTTGAAGCCGTTGTAGTTGATGGGGTTGTGGGAAGCGGTGGTCTGGACCCCGCCTGCGGCTTTGAGTCGGGGGATGGCGAAGTAGAGGAAGGAGGTGTCGGCCATGCCGAGGTCGATGACGTCCATGCCGGTCGAGCGGATGCCGTGGATCAGGGCCTCGGCGAGCTTGGGGGAATGGGGTCGCATGTCGCGGCTGACGAGGATGGTTCCGGGGCCGTTGTTGGCGTTTTTGAGGAACAGGCCAGCCCCGACGCCTACGGCGTACGCGGCGTCCTCGTTGAGGGGGTCGGGGGTGGTGGCTCGGACGTCGTAGGCCTTGAAGATCTTGGGGAACATCGCATCTCTCGGTTGAGTGAACGGGGTTTGGTGTTAGGGATGTTGTGATACGGGATCATATCGCGCTGGGGGCGGGGCGCAGGGGGACGAGGGATGGGGGGTGGGGTTAGACTTGTTGGATGCAGCGATGGTTGACGATTGGTGTGGCTTGCGTGGTGGCGGCGGTGATTCTGGGCTTGTCCCTGATGACAGGGCCGGTGACGACGCCGGAGGAGGAGCTGGTTGACGGCGGTCCGGTGAATCTGCCCGATGCGTTCGTGGGCGGAGCCGTCTCTGACATGGGGTCGCTACCGGCACTGCCGACCGAGGAGGGATCGGTGTTTCTGGCCGAGCAGCGGACGTGGGTGCGGTGGTCGTCGTTGACGCCCGAGCCGGACGGCATGTTTGAGATCGATCGACCTCGGGTTCGAGTCGCGCTGGAGGGGAGTGGGGTGCTGGAGATCGTGGCGGACGAAGGGACGTTTTATGCGCCGGGTCGTGATCCGCGAAATGGTGAGTTTCGTGGGTCGGTGGTGGTGAATCTCTATCAGACGCCTGAGGGGAGGGCACCACGCTATGGCGAGGCGAGCGATGTCACGGCGCGGGCTTATCTGGATCGGGTGCGGTTCGATCTGGAGTTGGGTTTACTCGAGACCGAGGGCCCGTTGCACCTGACGGGGCCGTTGTTTGATTACCGGGGCGTGGGGTTCGAGTTGCGGTACAACCAGTTGCGGCGTCGCGTGGAGGAGCTGCGGGTCGCACGCAGTGACGTGCTGCGCCTCAACAGTGCATTATTGGGTGATGAGGATGGGGCGCCGGGGGCAGGGGATGGGCGTCGTGCTGTGGATGGTTCCTCGGGGGTCGATGACGTGGCGGGCGATACCGATGAGAACGGATCGGTGTTGTACGGTTTGGACGTAGATGGTCCGGTGTTGGCGGAGGTGCGCGGAGGCGAGGCCGTGGTTCGGGGTGAACGATTGGAGGCGCTGCTGCGTGTGGGAGACGGTGAGGAGGGCTTTTCGCTCGGCGATCCGGAGCGCGGGCTTCGGGGATCGACGGAGGGAACGCAGGAGGCGGCAACGGCGGGGACCGAAGTTGGCGAGCCTGATGTCGGGGCGGATGGTTCGTTGTGTCCAGTCAGCGGGGATGACACGCTGGTGACGTGGTCGGGTGCGGTGGTGTTGCGGCCGAGTCAGGGTATCGAGGGGTTGGCGGTGCCAGCGGTGGGTGAGTTGTCGGGGCGTGTTTTGGGGACGCCAGCGCTGCTGACGACGGCCGAGGGGACGGCGACGGGTCGTGGGATCGGCTTTGACAGTGACGGTCGCACAGTGTGGGCTCAGGCTGAAGATAAGGCGTCGCCCGCCCGGCTGGCGACGGCGGGGTCTGGTTTTGTGCAGGGAGATCGCCTGAGCTACCGGCTGGCCGAGCGGCGTGGGGTGTTTGAAGGACCGGGGTCTTGGGAGGCACCGGTCGAGGGAGCCTTGTTGGGTGGGGCGCGGGACCTGGTGTGGGGTGAGCGGCTGGCTTTCACGGTCATGCCGGAGAGCCCGGACGTGAGGGCAGGCGCGGTGTTCGGGCGGGTGGCGGAGGCCGAGGTGTTAGGGTCCGTGAGTGGATCGCATGATCAGGGTTATGTGGATGCGGAGCGGCTAGCGCTGGTGACGCTGGAGGACGGCGTGGGTGCGGTGCTGGCAGAGGGGGGCGTGACCACGCGGTATCTCGGGGACGGCCGAGAAGAGCCGGTGCTGCTAGTGAGCGAGTCGGCGGAGGTCATCGTGCAAGAGGGACTGGAAGGGTCACGGACGGTGGTCGAGCGGGCGGGTGCCGGGGGCGGGGCGAAGGTTTCTCAGGACGTGCGGTCGCTGGAGGCGGAGTCGATGGCGGCGCATTTTGCGACCGGGCCGGGTGTGGCGAATCGCGTGGATCGCATCACAGCAACGGGTAAAATACGGGCGACGGATCGGGCACGGGATCTGGAAGCAACGGGTCAGCGCGCGACCTTGCTTGCCGAGCGTGGGGAGGTCCGGTTGGTAGGCGGGGATGAGGTGGCGTCTTGGGCCATGGTGCGTCAGGGTACCAGCGAACTCCGAGGCGGGGTGATCACCGGGACACAGGCGAGTGATGCGCTCGCAGTTGATGGGCCGGGTGAGGTCAGACATGTCATCGATGAGGGTGGTGAGGTGGTGACCGCGCAGCAACCAGAGGCTGTCGATGATGGCTTGGTGCCAGGGCTGCAACCGGTGCGGGTTGCGGCGAACCCTGCGGTGGTGCCGTCGACGAGCCTGGAGCTTGGGTGGGTTGAGGGAATGACATTCCAACGGTCACTGGGGCTCGCGGTCGCGCGAGGTGAGGTGGATGGGGTGTACCGGCGTGGTCTGGATGAGGGGCGGCTTGCTGCCGATGAACTTCGGATCGAGGTGGGACAGGCTGAGGCGATCAACCATCAGGACACGCTGCTGGACGAGGGCTTCGATCTGGGTTCGCCCGACGTGCGCGCGGTGCGAGCAACCGGTGGTCAGCAGCGTGGTGCTGAGCTGACCTGGCTCACGAGAACCGACTCCGGCGTTGATGCGACGCGGACGACGTTGTCCGGGCCTGCGGTGGCTTACGACCGCGAGACAGCCTCGTCGGAGGTCCTGGGGGATGGGTGGCTGCTGTATGAAACCTTTGGCCCGCCAGCTGCAGGGCAGCGCGACGGTGCAGCTTCCGGTCTTGGCGGGGGCGGCGGGTCGGGTGTGTTCCCGCTGATGCTGCAGGGCGAGGGGGCGCAACGGGGGTTGCTGCGGTGGAGGGACCGAATGACGCTGGACATGAACGATCAGCGAGCGGTGGCGGAGGATGGTGTCGAGCTGGTTTATGAGGCGGGAAGTTCGCCAGCGGTGTATGTCGATGCCACGCGGATGGAGGCGGCCTTTGAGGGGTTGAGTTTCTTTGATGAGCAGGGCCAGACGGCTCGGCTGCTGGGCGTGGAGGCGTATGAGGATGTGCAGGTGGTGCGCGAGGAGCGTGTGATCACCTCAGACGGCCTGCGGTTTGATGCGATCGACCGGGTCGTCGAGTTGTGGGCCGACCCGGGCAGGCTGGTCCGCGAGGCCGGGACGGTCGAGGCGGCGGGTTTGTCGGCCAAGCGTGTGAAGTGGTCATTGGATCGGGATGAGGTGGACATTCTGGAGCCGTCGCCGGTGGTGATGCCGGTGGAGGGGCGGAGGCGTTAGCAACTCGTTCACGGTTTGTAACCTGTCAATCCAGAAGCACACCCAACAAAGTATTCTTGGTACGAGACTTCAAGACCTGTAGCCATGAATGCGGGAGCTGCCGTACGGCAGCTAGTAAAGGCGGCGGTGTAAACGCCTAGCAAGCGATAGTTATCAGGATTGCCCATGAGCGTCTGGCCGATCAGCGGAATGAGGTGGTTGAGGTACAGCATGTAGGGCCAGCGCATGAGGCAACTCTCCGGCACGGATATCTCAAGGAATGAGAACTGGCCGCCAGGTTTGAGGACCCTGCAGACCTGTCCTGCCAGAGCTTCCAGTTGCCGGACACTAAAAGTCTTAAGCCCGAACGAGGAGACAATGTAGTCAACCGATGAGTCTTCGATCGAAGGTAACTCCAGAGCATCCTCGCGGAGGATCGTCGTGCCATCGATGACATTCAGCTTGGCTGATGTCTCCTGCGCCTGACGACACATCTCGGGTGAGATATCGACTGCGATCAGTGCGCCAGATGGCCCTATTCGCCTAGATAGGCCTGGCAGCAACTCGCCCATACCCGTCATCAGATCAAGAACAACGCTTCCCTGATGGATCGATATGGCATCGATGCATTGACGTCGCCATCGCGAGCAGAAGCCGAATGAAGAAATGAGGTTAACGACGCCGTAGGTCCTCGACATTTCGTCGAACAGCCTACGTACAAAGACCGGGTCATATATATCCTGCGAATCGGTGTCGTCAGTGCTGTTGTTGTAATCAGACATGGTTCCCCCAACAGTGAACTACTTATCTGGACTATACCGCGGGTACAACGCCTCCCCCTGTGCCAGCGTATCGCCCGGCTTCAGCCCGCCCCACTGGGTCCAGGTGGCGAAGTCGCCCTGGCCTTGCTCGATCTGCTTGGCGTAGGAAAGCTGGTTGAAACGACGCCAGAGTTCGGGCATCTGGTTGGGCACGACGGGGTAGAGCATGACCGAGGCGATGCGCAGGGCTTCGGCGCAGCGGGCGAGAATCCCGCCCACTTCCGGGAGCTTTGAGGGGTCTTTCGCCAGCTTGAAGGGGGCGGTGCGTTCGATGTAGCCGTCGACTTCCTGAACCAAAGCGATCGGCCCGTTGGCCAGGGCGTCGGGGAGGCGGAGGGTGTTCATGCCCTCGGTGTAGGCGGCAACGCAGCGGGCGGCGGCCTGCTGGAGGGTGTCATCGGGCGCGCCCTGCTCGGCCGGGACCTGGCCGCCGAGGTAACGATTGATCATGTTGGTCACGCGGGACGTGGAGTTGCCGATCGTGTTGGCGAGGTCCTGGTTGTAGGTGTCGATGAAGGCGTCGTGGGAGAAGTCGGCGTCGGTGGCGCTCATCGGGCCCTTGCTCGTGAGGAACCAGCGTAGGGCGTCGAGGCCGAAGTCGTTGGCGTAGGCATCGAGCTTGGGGTAGTCGATGAAGTTGCCCAGCGTCTTGGACATCTTGCGTCCTTCGGCGATCCAGAAGGAGTGGGCGTAGAGCTGGTGGTACAGGGGTTTCTCGAGGGCCATGAGCATGGCGGGCCAGATCACGGCGTGGAACCACAGGATCTCCTTGCCGATGAGGTGGAGGTTGGCTGGCCAGAACTCGTCTCGGTTTTCAGATTCGACGGCGGTGAGGTAGTTCAGAAGCGCGTCGATCCAGACATAGATGGAGTGCTCGGCGTCGCCGGGCATCGGGACGCCCCAGGGCTCGGTTGAGCGGCTGACAGCAATGTCGTTGAGGCCGTCGCGGATGCGGCCGAGGACCTCGTTGCGTCTAGCGTCAGGCTGGATGAAGTGCGGGTTAGCGTTGATGTGTTCGAGGATGCGGTCCTGGTATTTGCTCAGGCGGAAGAAGTAGTTTTTCTCTTTGACCTTGGTGAGCGGGCGGCCTGAGATGGCGGACTTGTAGTCCTGGGTGCGGGCGTTGGTCTCGGTGACGTATTCTTCCTGGCCTTCGTCGTACCAGCCCTCGTACTCGCCGAGGTAGACATCGCCAGAGTCCTTGAGTTGCTGGATGTACTGGGCGACGAGCTTCTCGTGGCGCAGCTGCGTCGTGCGGATGAAGTCGGTGTGGGTGAACTGCATCCGAGCAAAGGCCGCTTGGAACTCATCGGAGACAGAATCGACGAACTGCTGAGGCGTGATGTCCTTCTCTCTGGCGGCGTCGGCGACTTTCTTGCCGTGCTCATCGGTGCCGGTGAGGAAGTGGACGCGATCGCCGAGGAGTCGGTGATAGCGGGCCAGGACATCGGCGAGGGTCGTGGTGTAGACGTGGCCGATGTGCGGGCTGGCGTTGACGTAGTAGATGGGCGTGGTGACGTAGAAGGTCGGGGTGGTCATGGCGTGGTGTCGATGGGTGGTGATGTTGCCCGCGGGTGACGGGTCGGGGAGGATCGTGGGATGGGACGTTTGTTGGACCTAGTGTATGGATTGGGGCTGGCGGTGGCGTCGCCCTGGCTGGTGTGGGGCCGGGGGGGCAAGGGTCCGGTGGACTGGGCCGGGAGATTCGGGAAAGGGGCGGTGATTCCGAGGGTAGAAGGCCAACGGCGAGTCCTGATTCATGCGGTAAGTCTCGGGGAGGTGAATCTGATCCGACTGCTGGTGAAGAAGCTCGAGGGGCACGAGTCGGGGCTGGACGTGGTGGTCGCGGCGACGACGAACACGGGTTTTGATCGTGCGGTGAAGCTTTTTGGCGCTGAGCGGGTGTTGCGCTATCCGTTTGATTTCACCTGGGCGGTGGATCGACTGCTGGACCGGGTGCGACCGGAGGTGGTGGTCGCGGTGGAGCTGGAGGTGTGGCCCAACCTCGTTGAGCGGTGTCGCAGGCGAGGGGTCCCGGTGGCCGTGGTAAACGGACGGCTCAGCGACAAGAGCATCAGGGGGTATCGAAGGCTACGGTGGCTGCTGCGAAAGACCTTTGCGCAGCTGGCGGCGGTTGGAGCGCAGACGCAGACCTATGCGGACCGGTTTGTTGAGATGGGGGTGCCAGCGGAAAGAGTGTCGGTTCTCGACACGATGAAGTGGGACACGGCGGAGGTGGCGGAACAGGTCGAGGGGGCGGATGAACTGGCGCAGGAGATCGGCCTTGATCACTCACAGCCCGTCGTCGTACTCGGATCGACTGGCGTGGGTGAAGAGAGGCCGCTGGTCGAGGCGATTCGAGGGGTTGCGGGAGGCGTGCAGATCATGGTCGTCCCGCGCAAGCCCGAGCGGTTTGATGAAGTGGCGAAGGAGCTTGGGGATGTCAGGCGTAGGAGTAAGGGAGAGACCCTTGGCGATGGTGGGGTCTATCTGCTGGACACGCTTGGGGAACTCCGCAGGGCGTATGCGCTGGCGGATGTGGTGGTGGTTGGGCGGAGCTTCAATGGCTGGGGTGGATCGGACCCGATCGAGCCGGTGGCGCTGGGTAAACCGACGATCATCGGGCCGGATCATCAGAACTTTTTAGAGTCGGTAACCGTGTTGCGGGAGGGTGACGGCATCCGGGAGATCGGTTCGGTGGAGGGGGCTGGCGCTGCTGTGGCTAAGTTGCTCGGGGATCCGACAAGAGCTCGTGCGATGGCGGAAGCGGGGCGTGGGGTTATTCTGTCGCGGCAGGGCGCTACCGATCGTTACGTGGCGCTGATCGTGAGCCTATAGCGGAAGAAGTAGTGAGTCATGCCGTCGAGAGGATTACGTCAGGAGCGTTTGGTGCCGGCGCGACGGCTGGTGGTGAAGGTCGGCACGGCGCTGCTGACCAGGCCTGCGGGTCAGGGACCCGGTCTGGACTTGGATTTTATTCGTGAGCTGGCGCAGCAGATCGGGGCGCTGACGAAGAGGGGGTACTGGATCACGCTGGTGTCGAGCGGAGCGGTCGGCGCGGGGTGTGCTGAGCTGGGTCTGGACAAGCGTCCCGACGATGTCGCGGAGTTGCAGGCGGTGGCTGCGGTGGGTCAGAGAAGGTTGATGACGCACCTGCATGATGCGCTGGAGCCTCACGGTCTGCACGTCGGTCAGTTGCTGCTCACCCGGCAGGATTTCGATAATCGGGAGCGATTCCTTAACATCAGGAACTGCGTCACCAAGCTGCACACGATGGGATGCCTGGCGGTTCTTAACGAGAACGACTCGGTGGCGGTCGAGGAGATCCGGTTTGGTGACAATGACCTGCTCGCGGCGCTGACGACCAACGCGCTGGCGGCGGAAGCCTTGATCATTCTGACAACCGTGGACGGGCTGCTGGATGAGACGGGGCAGGTCGTTGATCTGGTTGACGACGTCACGGATCGGATCGGTCTGGTTCGGGCCAGCCGAGGGGGTTGGGGCAGCGGCGGGATGGGGACCAAGCTCGAAGCGGCCCGGTTGGTTACGGAGGCTGGCGAGGTCGCTGTGATTGCACCTGGTAAGCCCAAGAGTTCAACGGATCAGGACGGCGTGCTACTCAGAATCATGGCGGGGGAACAGGTCGGGACATTTTTCCAGCCCGCCGAGCAGCGGATGGATAGCCGAAGTCGATGGATCGGCTTGACCAAGCGCCCCGACGGGACACTGACGGTGGACGCGGGGGCGAGTCGAGCGGTGACCGACGCTGGGAAGAGCCTGCTGGCGAAGGGGATCACCGACGTGACGGGACGTTTTGAGCGTGGCGGGCTGGTGGTGGTCCGCGACCCCCACGGCAGGGAGATCGGGCGGGGGCTGATCAACTACAGCGCAACGGAGACGCGGGCGATCATGGGGCATGACTCGTCCGAGTTTGCCGAGATCCTCAAACAGCCCGGGTTCGCTGAGGTCATCCACCGGGACAATCTGGTGGTGATGTAGATCGGCAGGCGGATTGGGTTTTACCGGCAGGTTGCAGTTTGTCGTCTGGGGAAGTTGATCGCCCGATTGATCCAACCGATACGACCCTCAAGACCCTCTTGAGGATCGTCAACGCATGGCTGGATCACCGAGCACAAGCAGCGACTGGGCGGAACGGGAGTTAAAGCGGCTCGCGCAGCAGGCGGTCACGGGCGACCGCTACGGCGCGATGCTGGGGTTATCGGACTGGCTGATACGGGGCGGAGCGCCGGAGGAAGCGGGCGTGCTGCGGGCGGCTCTTGACGGGCGGCCCGCAGTCAAAGCGCCGGTTATTGATGAGCCAGGCCGGGTCTCGAATGCGGACGTCGATGCGGTCGCTGGTGCGCTTGGGCAGCGGATGGACCTGCTGCCAACGATGGTGCGTGCGCTGGAACTACGTGCCGACGAGGGCTTGGTTGCGCTGATGCTCGCTGTCGGTCGGCGGCTGTGGGGCTCCGTGGTGGTGTCGGAGGATCGGCTGGTTGTTTGTGAAGCGATGGCTCGGCTGTCGATGCTGGCTCAGGACGAGAAGGAAGCGACGCGATGGGCCCACGAGGGGCTGAGGATTGATCCGGCGTCAGCCCGACTTGCGTTGATTGTCGGACGGTGCGCGGACGACCAGCGACACGGCCCCCCTGCCAGGGTGGTGCTGACGCGGGCCGCCCGGGCTTGGCCGGCTTATAGGGACGTGAGGGCGGCTCTGATCCGGCGGCGGGCCGATGATGGCAAGCAGGCCTCGGCTCGGCGGATGCTGGGACGATGGCTTGAACGTGAACCGCGCTCGCCCCTGGCGAGGCGCTTAGCGGAGGAACTGGCAGCGTGATCAGCTCCCGAAGTCAACAGGATCGTGCCGGGCTCGAGCGAGCCATCGAGCGGCTCCGGGCTCAGGCAGTGCAGCACCCAACCCTTGGGCACCAGAGCCTGCTCGCAAGGCTCCTGGTGCGGGCTGAGCGGCTGCGTGAGGCCCATGAGATGTATCAGGCCATCAGCCTCGATGTTGAGGCTCCTGAGTCTCTGGTGGACGAGGCGGCAGTGTGTGCCGAACGACTGGGCGACCTCTCCTCGGCCGAGGCAACACTCAGGACAGCCATCACAACCCGAGAGGACGACGGCGTCAGCCTCGACCTGCGCGTAAGACTCGCCGAGGTGGTGATGGCTCGGGGCGGCTGGGCGGAAGCGGGCCTCATGGCCTGGCAGGTCACGCGAGTGGACACGGATCACGCGGGAGCCTGGGCGGTACTGGCCGCCGTCGGCTGGGTGACGGCGCGGAGCGGGATCGCTCGGGCCGCCGTCGAACGCTTGCGTTCGATCGACCCGCAAGGTGGATCGAATCGGGTTGGAGCGTGCCTGGCACGCGTGGTGCCTTCGGTCATCACAGAGCACGGGGCGGATGGAGAGAAGAGCTATCCGACGATGCGGGTCCGTCGTTGGCGCGAGACGGAAGGGCCTCGGCTGACCTGCGGAGCGTCTTCCGCTGTGGATCGGTTGCTGGTGCATAGCTCAAGGGCTCTGCTGTCCGAGGCGGCCAAGCGCCCGACTCACGCCGACGTGTGGTACCACCTGGCGCAGACGGACCTCGCCCTAGGCGACAAGGCAGGAGCAGTCGACGCCCTGAGCAAGGCGTTGGTGGCGAACCCGGGATACCGGGCGGCGCTGTCAGCCATGCGGGGCATGAACACGACGCGGCAGGCGGCGTAAGCGGTCGCCGAATCCAACAAATCCAAATGTGAGTAGCACTCAAAGCATCCATCACGATGGCGTGGATTCGTCTCAGTCTGCTTCGCGAAGGAGCAGGATTTTGATTTCAACCGTCAGCGGCTTGATCGCGTCGTCGATCATGGGACCCTTCGCCCGCCAGAGGTAGAGGGCACGCTCGATCGGACCATCGTGAATCGGGAGTCCGGAGGTGCGGACCCAGTGAACCTCGGTGGGCTTGCCGTCAAGACCAAAGGTGATGCGAACGATCGGGTTGCGCTGCGGGAGCGTGGTGCGTGCGGCGATGGTGTAGCGAGGGACGACGGTGTCAATGATAAGACCCTCTCGCGCCAGCACCTTGCCTGGCTGCACTTCCAGTTGACCTTTGATCGATGTGGGCGGGACTTCACGAGTGTCCAGAGGGATTGAGGTTGGCCGGTCGGGCCCGGTGATCGCGCCGCCAGCGGGCTGTGGCGTGCTCTCCGGCTGGGGCGGCGTCTGCGGAGACAGTAACTGAGGAATGAGCGGTCCACCCGCGAGGAAGCGCTCGGTCTGGCCCTGCTCTGGCGGGGATTCTCCGGCTTCGGGCGCTTCGCGGGGCTCAGGGCTGGGTGCGCTCTGTGCCTCAGCTAGAGGTTGCTGGGCCGTAGCTCGGGGTGATGGTTGCCCAGGGCTTGGGGCGGTGGGGGTCAACTCGGCTGGAGCCTGATCCTGCGGGTTGGCCGTCGCCTGAACCGCTGGTTGCTGAGTCACCGATCGGCGAGCTTTGAGATCCTGGTAGGTGTCGTATGAAATCCACGCGACACGCGCTGGTGATGGCTCCGTGTCGCCGGGTTCGATGAGATCATCCGGCACTGGTGGCGGGAGAAAGCGTTCGGGCGCTGCGGTCGAGGTGGTGGCGGTTCCTCCAATGAAGATGGCGATGTGCACAACCAGAGACAACCCCAGCGCGAAGAGTGGGGCGAGTGCTTCGGATGATGGGAGTGTATGACGAACCATGCGGGTCACTCGCTCGGGTTGCCAACAACCGCGACATCCTCGACGCCAGCCGCGCGGAGTTGTTCGATGACCTTGATCAGCAGGGGCCCCCGATCAACTGGTGCCTGCATGACCAACCCGCCCTGCTCCTCACGGGTGTCCTCCATCGCGATGTAAACCCGCAGCCCCGGCTCGGCGGCCTGGCGAGAGGTGATCGTCTTGGCCAGTTCAGCGAGGGTGCTGGGCTCACGGTCGACGTACAACTCGCCAGCGTTGTCCAGCGTGATGGCGAGAGAAGGCGGAATCTCTGCGGCGGTCCCCTGCTCGAGGCTCGTGAGTTCAACCGGCAGCAACTCGGCTCGGACCATGACGGTCATCGAGTAAATAAAGAACGTCAACAGCAGAAACACCACATCGATGAGCGGGACAAGCTCGACGCGGGGTGAGAGATCGATGGCGGACGGCAAACGCATCACACCATCGTAGCCCCCCGGGCTGGATTCATGCTCGCGGGTTGCTTCTAAGGGTTTCCCATGCAGCAGCGACCTGCTCGGGCGTGGGCTGATGGGTGATAATCACCTCACCCAGGCGCGTGGGCAGGACAAAACGAAGGCGTCTGTCGGCGACCTTCTTGTCCATCGCCATGACCTTCATCAGGATCGCGGTGATCGGCAGGTCATCGTGCCAAGTGGGGAGCCCGACGGCGGCGATGAGGTCAACAAGCTGATGTTCGAGTGAGGGATGGCAGAGGTTCATCGCGATCGCCATGCGCGTGGCGGCAATCATGCCCAGGGCGACGGCTTCGCCATGCTTGATCTTGCCGTAGGCCGAGCCGGCTTCGATGGCGTGGGCGAAGGTATGGCCGAAGTTGAGGTGGGCGCGGACGCCTGTCTCACGCTCATCTTCCTCCACGACGGCCGCTTTGATCCGGACGTTGCGGGCAACCAGTTCGACAAGGGTTTCCGGGTCGAGCTTGTGGATCTTCTCGACGTTCTCCGAGATCCAGGTGAACAGCTGAGGATCGCGGATGACCCCGTGCTTGATGCACTCGGCCAGACCGGAGCGGAGTTCGCGTTCGGGTAGAGACGAGAGCGTGTTGGTGTCGCAGACGACCAGTCGGGGCTGGTGGAACGAACCGATGAGATTCTTGCCGTGAGTGGTGTTGACGCCTGTCTTTCCGCCGGTCGATGCATCGACCATGGCGAGGAGTGTGGTCGGGCACTGAATGAAGGGAACGCCCCGGAGGTAAGTTGCGGCGACGAACCCCGCCGTATCGCCTGTGATCCCCCCGCCGAGAGCGATGACCGGCGAGCTGCGCTCAAGCCGGTTCCCGAGCAGGACCTCGTAGAGTGAGCGGACGGTGCCGAGGGTCTTTTTTTTCTCCGTGGGCGTCATCACCGCGACCGTGGTCTCGAACCCCGCGTCCTGAAGAGACCGCGCGACGGGCTTACCGATATCAATCTCGACGGCTTCATCGACAATCAAGGCCGCCTGCCGGTGAGGGGCCACCTCGCGGACCAGGTCGCCGAGGCGATCTAGCAAGCCGGGCTCGATCCGGATCGAGTAGCCGTGCTGGACGGGAGGGAGTTGGAGGTTAACGGTCGCCATGAGAGCAGGATAGCGAG
Organism: Phycisphaeraceae bacterium; assembly: GCA_040222855.1. Taxonomy (NCBI): domain Bacteria; kingdom Pseudomonadati; phylum Planctomycetota; class Phycisphaerae; order Phycisphaerales; family Phycisphaeraceae; species Phycisphaeraceae bacterium. Next base: position 193,740 of record JAVKCD010000019.1, read on the forward strand.
CTCAGAGAGGTCGTTGCGGCAGGAGGGTGTTTTATGGCGCACGGACTTACTACCATGCTGGATTCCCTCCAGCGTGACGCGAGATGAGTATGACGACGCCCCAGCCCGTATCCCAGGCTCTCCTGGAAGTTCCCGAGTCGCTGTATGGCGAGGTCGTCCCGATCGTGGACTTCGGATCGCAGTACGTCCAGCTCATCGCCAGAAGGGTCCGCGAGGCTGGGGTTTACTCCGTGCTGGTGAGCCCTGAGACGCCGGTCGAGGAGCTTCGAAGGGTGCGGCCCAAGGGTGTCATCCTCTCGGGAGGCCCATCGAGTGTTTATGACGAGGGCGCTCCGCGCTGCGATCCGGCGTTGTTTGATCTGGGCGTGCCGGTGCTGGGGATCTGCTACGGCATGCAGATCGGAGCCGAACTGCTCGGTGCCAGCGTCACGGCCGCAGAGGCACGAGAGTATGGCCGGGCCAAACTGCATGTCGAAGAAACCGATGGATTGTTCAAGGGAATCCCGCAGGACACAAGCGTGTGGATGAGCCATGGCGACCAGGTCTCATCACTGTCAGAATCATTTATCTCGCTGGCCACGACTCCGACTTGCCCTTACGCCGCGGTTCGGCACCGCGAACGAGACTTCTATGGACTTCAGTTCCACCCTGAGGTCACCCACACGCCGCATGGTGCCGAGATCCTGAGCAACTTTCTCTTCGGTGTCTGCGGGTGCGCGGGCACCTGGCGGATGAGTAACTTTGTCGAGATCGCGATCGAGCGAATCCGTGAGCAGGTCGGAGACGGCCGGGTGATCTGCGGGCTCTCGGGCGGGGTCGATTCCTCGGTCGCTGCGGCACTGCTGGCCAAGGCGATCGGGAAGCAACTGACCTGCGTGTTCGTTGACAACGGCCTGCTGCGCAAAGGCGAGCGAGATTTTGTTGAGACGACGTTCCGCGGTCACTTCGACATTGATCTTCGCGTCGTTCATGCGGGAGAGGAGTTTCTCAGCGATCTTGCTGGCGTCACCGATCCGCAGGAGAAGCGACGCAGGATTGGCCATCGGTTTATCGAGGTCTTCAAGGCGTCCGCTGATCAGATCGAGGGTGTTTCCTATCTCGCACAAGGAACGCTCTACCCCGATGTGATCGAGTCGGGGCACGGTCACTCGGGACAGGCGGCAAACATCAAACTTCACCACAACGTCGGCGGGCTACCCGAGCAGCTTGGCTTCGAGCTGGTTGAACCGTTCCGCCAACTCTTCAAAGACGAGGTCCGGCAACTCGGGGCGCTCCTCGGTCTGCCTGAAACCATGGTCTGGCGACACCCCTTCCCCGGTCCCGGCCTGGCGGTGCGTTGCCTCGGCGAGGTCACGTCCGAACAGCTCAGCATCCTCCAGGAAGCCGATGAGATCCTCCTCGAAGAAATCGTCGCGAACAACCTCTACCGGCAGACCGCGCAGGTCTTTGCGGTGCTGCTGCCCGTGCGCGCCGTGGGCGTCATGGGCGACGGCAGAACCCACGAGCAGGTGATCGCCGTGCGGGCCGTCGAGAGCCAGGACTTCATGACCGCCGACTGGGCGAGAATCCCCTACGACGTCCTCGCAACCATCTCAAACCGGATCATCAACGAGGTCCGAGGCGTCAACCGGGTCGTCTACGACATCTCAAGCAAACCGCCCGCGACGATCGAGTGGGAGTAACGTGCTCGCGCGACTCAGATGAGCATGCAATATCGTACGAAAGGATTCGCCTGATTTTTCGCAGACTCCGGCACGGGCCCGATCGGTAGGCTCTGATCGCGTCTGAGGCTGCTGGGAGGATTACTTCTAAGAAGTGTGTCGCCGATTGGAACTCGGTGATGCTTCACGGCGTACGATGATCTGAACACATGACGATCAAACGCCTCGCCATCCTGTTCCTGGCCCTTGGCCTCAGCACACTCTCCCTGGGTTGCCGGACGACCAGAGTGATCGAGGACTCGCGATTTCTAACCGTGGGAGACATGCCCGCCGAAGTCAGCGTCCCGCTCTTGCAGGATCGCATGTACTACCGTGTGCCGGTGACGATCAATGAACAGGACGCTGGAACCTTTCTTCTCGACACTGGGGCGGCGCTGATCGCTGCGGACCTCGGCGTGGTCCGTCGGCTCGAACTCCCAAGGCGAGGCGGCGGGACTGCAATAGGGATCGCCGGGCGAGAACCGTTTAGTTACCACGATGTCGATTCGCTAGCGGTGGGACCGTTGCTGCTCAACCAGGAACGTGTGGCGGGGCTCAACATGCTCAAGCTCCATCGGCGTCGCCGCTCACGACTCGATGGTCTGGTTGGGTTTCCGGCGCTCGCCGAGGTCCCCTTCGCTCTCGATGGACCTGCCCGAGAACTGACGTTCTATGACCCCGATCACTTCAACGCACCCGATTCCGTCGGATCATTCAGACTGATCCGATTCAGGAACCTCCCGACCGTCGAGGCCACCATCGGAGAGGGTAGACGCATCTGGCTGGTCCTCGACACCGGCGCCGATGAGATGCTCTCCCTGCCCGCAGATGTCCCTAGCTTCTGGCCCGAAGTTCTGGCAACCGAGATTCACGGCCGATCGATGAACCGCGGCGTGGGCGGCGTCATCGCGGGGCGGAAGGGCTGGGTGAGTCGCTTGGAGGTGTTTGGCTACCATTTCAACGACGTGCAAGCTAATTTTGCCCCGCCACCTGATTCATTCAAGCAAGCTCCGGTGCCCGTGGGGCGGATCGGCAACGCATTCCTCAAGCGATTCCGCCTGACCTTCGACCAGCGGAGCGGACGAATGTGGGCGGAGCTGGACCGAACGCAGGTGACTCAGGTGGAACCGACTGAGGCTGCAACGACAGGCGTCTCATCCGGCAATCGATAAAAGACACGGCCTTCTCGTGAGTGAATCTCTGACTGAGGTTGGCCAAACTCACTCAACGCTCCCGCAGCCAAAGCCGTACAGATCAGGCTATCTAAAGCGTCCCCTCCCTGGTCTTCAAGGATGATTCGTTGCTCTTTCGGCGACAAGTCAAGATTGATCTGAGTATGCAGCCAGTTGAAGATTCGCCTTCGCTGCTCAATATGCCCACTCGTCCTGCCCTTGTACGGGGCAAGCGTCAGTTGATCACATGAGGCTGCATGCTTTATCGCTGATGCGGGACACGCTTCGATGAGCGTTGGCTGATCCGGGCGAATGGACATCATGGGAAACACCCTGGCGGCTCGTGCCGTCAGAAGCGGATGAAGCACATGAACGATCGCAGCGTAAGTCTGGCGGTACAGCCGGAGGTTGCCCGGTGCCATAGGCGTTCGTGTCTCGCGATCCGTCTGCCGCTTGGTTTCTCCGAGTTCTTGTCGAAGCGACTCGGGGGCAGGGAAGCGCGATGGAGAGGCTAGGACAGTCTGATTCCATCCAGACGTCATGACAGGCAGCGGCAACGACAGCGGGGCATCAACTGCAACAATGGCGTCATGATTGGATTTAAGGAAATCTACCAGGGCAGGAAAAGTATCCGCGGGCGATGGATCACAAGCCAGTTCCTCACAGGCCGAGCGGACTGATTCAACCGTCAGGCATCGGCTGGCGCCTGACCACCAAGCAACGGTGATCCAGAGACGCTGGCCTGCATCCATAGCCCCGCTGAAATCGATACCGATGCAACGATGTTGTTTGGATCGGCGCATAAAAAAGGCCCTGTCAGCTTTAGGCTGAAAGGGCCCTTAAGTCGGCGATGACCTACTTTCCCGCAGTGGCAGTATCATCGGCGTGACAGGCTTAACTTCCGAGTTCGGGATGGGATCGGGTGTGACCCTGTCACTATGGTCACCGACAAGCGTGGGTCTGAGGTTTCCCTCAGACCCACGGGATAAGCGGATCTGCTGACGATGCACAAGGCGTGTTGTGATACAACGCCGGGGGTTGGGGTCCGGCGAAGCGATGTTCTTGAAACAGGCCATGCCATCACAGACGAGTCACTCCTGTTGAGTGAACTCGGCCGGTGATCGGAATGACTAAGCAATCGACCGTTAGTACTGCTCACCTGAAAGTATCTCTACTCTTACAGCTGCAGCCTATCAACCCGGTGGTCTACCGGGGGTCTCAATGCAATCCTTATCTTGAGGGGGGCTTCCCACTTAGATGCCTTCAGCGGTTATCCCTGCCGCACTTAGCTACCCGGCTATGGCCCTAGCGGGCCAACCGGCGCACCAGGGGTGCGTCCGACCTAATCCTCTCGTACTAAAGTCGAATTCTCTCAAGATTGCTCCGCCCACAGCAGATAGGGACCGACCTGGCTCACGCCGGTCTGAACCCAGCTCGCGTGCCACTTTAATGGGCGAACAGCCCAACCCTTGGGACCGCCTTCAGCCCCAGGATGTGACGAGCCGACATCGAGGTGCCAAACCGCTCCGCCGCTATGGACGCTCGGGAGCGATCAGCCTGTTATCCCCGGAGTACCTTTTATCCGTTGAGCGATAGCCCTTCCACACGGGACTACCGGATCACTAGAGCCCACTTTCGTGACTGCTCGACGAGTATGTCTTGCAGTAAAGCCGGCTTATGCTCTTACACTCGACACACGGTTTCCAACCGTGCTGAGCCGACCTTTGCGCTCCTCCGTTACTTTTTAGGAGGAGACCGCCCCAGTCAAACTGCCCGGCTGACACGGTCCCCCGCCCGGATTCACGGGTCGGGGTTAGGTCAAAAACATGATCAGGGTGGTATTTCAAGGATGGCTCCACCTGGACCGGAATCCAGGCTTCAAAGCCTCCCACCTATCCTACGCAGAACAAGTTCTTGGCCAGTATCAACGTACAGTAAAGGTTCACGGGGTCTTTCCGTCTTGCTGCGGGTACGCGGTATCTTCACCGCTTCTTCTATTTCACCGAGTCGGTTGTTGAGACAGTGCTCCAATGATTACGCCATTCATGCGCGTCGGAACTTACCCGACAAGGAATTTCGCTACCTTAGGACCGTCATAGTTACGGCCGCCATTGACCGGTGCTTAGGTCGTAAGCTTCGCCGAAGCTAACCTACTTCCGTGACATTCCGGCATCGAGCAGGCGTCAGACTGTATACATCCTCTTGCGAGTTAGCACAGTCCTGTGTTTTTGATAAACAGTTCTCAGAGCCTTTTCTCTGCGCCCTTCCCGAAGGTTAGGGCCCCCTTATCGCGAACTTACGGGGTGAATTTGCCTAATTCCTTAACAACCGTTCTCTCGAGCGCCTGAGGCTATTCGCCACGACTACCTGTGTCAGTTTTAGTACGGCCACGTTTTCGTCCACACCGGCTTTTCTTGGGACACATCCAGCCATCATCGGGATCAAGCCCTTAGCCTTGCGGCAACGACCATCTAACGGGTCGCATGACCTTCAGAATCCGTCACGGTGCTTCAACCTACAACGCGGTGCAGGAATATTAACCTGCTGTCCATCGACTACGCCTTTCGGCCTCGCCTTAGGTGCCGACTAACCCTGGGCGGATTTACCTTCCCCAGGAAACCTTAGTCTTTCGGCGTGCAGGATTTTCACCCGCATTATCGTTACTCAAGCCCACATATTCACTTCCGGGCGCTCCACGAGACGTTGCCCGTCTCGCTTCAACGCTGCCTGGAACGCTCCTCTACCGCTACATAAGTAGCCCGCAGCTTCGGTTCATATCTTATTCCCGATCATTATCGGCGCCAGAGTCCTCGACCAGTGAGCTATTACGCACTCTTTAAATGGTGGCTGCTTCTAAGCCAACATCCTGGCTGTCATGGCACCCTGACTTCCTTAAGAACTAAGATATGATTTGGGACCTTAGCTGGCGGTCTGGGTTGTTTCCCTTTTGACCACGGATATTATCACCCGCAGTCTGACTCCCGCGACAAAAGCAGTTGGTATTCGGAGTTTGGAAGGGGTGGGTAGGCGGGTAGCCCCCCATCCCCTGTCAGTAGCTCTACCCCCAACTGCTGTAACGCGAGGCTAGCCCAAAAACTATTTCGAGGAGAACGAGATATCTCCCAGTTTGATTAGACTTTGACTCCTCCCCACAGCTCATCCCATAACTTTTCAACGTTAACGGGTTCGGTCCTCCAGGAGGTGTTACCCTCCCTTCAACCTGGCCATGGGTAGATCACAAGGTTTCGCGTCTAACCCCTACGACTCGACGCCGGTTAAGACTCGCTTTCGCTTCGGCTCCGGTGGTGTACACCTTAACCTTGCCGTAGAGGCTAACTCGTGGGCTCATTATGCAAAAGGCACGCCGTCACTCCCGAAGGAGCTCCGACCGCTTGTAAGCGTGTGGTTTCAGGTACTTTTCACTCCCCTTACGGGGAACTTTTCATCATTCAATCACCCTACTGGTCCACTATCGGTCGTTGAGTAGTATTTAGCCTTGGGGGGTGGACCCCCCATGTTCACGCGGAGTTTCACGAGCTCCACGCTACTCTAGGGCTACCCCACTACGCTGCTACGGGACTGTCACCCTCTTTGGTCGGCCTTTCCAGACCGCTCGCAGTGCTATGGGTTTGTCCGCTTTCGCTCGCCGCTACTTACGGAATCGAGGTTTCTTTCTTTTCCTCTGGTTACTTAGATGTTTCAGTTCACCAGGTTCGCTTCCGCAACCTATTCATTCAGTTACGGATGACCTTTCGGCCGGGTTTCCCCATTCAGAAATCCCAGGATCACAGGTTGGTAGCCACCTTCCCTGGGCTTATCGCAGGCTCCCACGTCTTTCATCGCCTCTCAACGCCAAGACATCCACCACACGCTCTTAGTAGCTTAATCATTCCGACCTCCGGTCGAGCTAATGCCCGCCTTCGGATGATGACCCACCGTGCACGATTGACACACAGTGGACCCCGACCGGCTCAAACATACCGTTACGCCGGGGCTAAGCCTGCTTCAAAACGCATCGCTTACTTTTCTCGGTATCACAAATCAATGCAATACGCAGCAGATCCACTTGTCAAAGAACTCAAAACCCGCCAAAACGGGCCCTCCCACACACGCTGGCGGCAAGCCGCGTCACGCTTGGGGGAGCCGAGTAGATTAGCGTAGTCCACGTGACTGTCAAGTCGGCCAGCCGCCCACAATCCCGCCATCATCGCCCTGGTGGATAGCCGGTGGACTCACTGAGACCCGACCGATAATCGGCAGGCCAAGCGACGCAAGACGCGTTAAACTCCCCGCTTACGACGACCCCAACGCAGGGCCAACAACCCCTGCCAAACCCCCGGTGGGGTGCCAGAGTGGTCGAATGGACCGGTTTTGAAAACCGGCGTACGGTTCGCCGTACCGTGGGTTCGAATCCCACCCCCACCGCTTCCAAGTTCATTTGAATCAAAAACTTAACCACCAAACTGCAGCTCGACCCAGCCCAGAAAAATATCGCCACTTCTGAGTCAACCCAAGGGCGGCGCTCACCAGACCGACCCTCCGCCGCGGTCGGTCCGGCGATGCGCTCGCCCTGGCGGTTGCCGGAAGGGCTCACTCAAACCGCCCCAGTAATGTAAATCCCGATTGTTAGCTGATCATGCAGATCATTCTCAAAGCCTGAGAGTTCACACTTCTGCCACCCGCCCCCGCTCCAAGAGCCCTCTGGGATGGGTTATGCTCCCGCGATGATCGAACGCATCCGTCAACTCCAGGAAAAAGCCATCGAGGACCTTCAGGCAGCCAGCGACGCCCAGGCCCTGGAAGCCTTCCGCATCCGCTATCTCGGCGCCAAGGGTGAGCTAAAAGCCCTCATGGGCCTGATGAAAGACGTGCCCAAGCATCAGAAACGTGATTTTGGTCAGGGTGCCAACGCTCTCAAGCAGACGCTACAGGACGCCTTCGACCAGAAAATCGCCGCTGGCTCATCGCAACGAACCTCCGGCCCCCTTCTCGACATCACCGAACCCGCCTCACCGCCCCGCCGGGGCCGCCAGCACATCATCACCCGCACGGTCTCCGAGCTGGTCGAGATCTTCGGTCGCATGGGCTTCGATTCCGCCACCGGACCCGAGGTCGAGGATGATTACCACAACTTCGTCGCCCTCAACATCCCCGCTGAGCACCCCGCCCGGGAACCGACGGACAACTTCTACCTCACTGTCCCCAGCGACAACACCAACACCCAGGCAGACCCCTCCTTGCTCCGCTCGCAAACCTCGACCGTGCAGATCCGGGTGATGGAAAAAACCCAGCCGCCTATTCGCATCATCTCCCCCGGCCGCGTCTACCGCCCGGACGAACACGACGCCACCCACTACTCAATGTTCCATCAGATCGAAGGTCTCTACGTCGATCGTGGCGTCACGATGGTCGATCTCAAGACCACCCTCGTGCAGTTCGCACACGCCTTCTGGGGCAAAGACGCCGAGATCAAGCTCGTGCCTTCCTACTTCCCCTTCACCGAGCCTTCCGCAGAACTGTATGTCAAGGTCGATCTCGGCAAGGGGCCCATCTGGATGGAGGTCGGCGGCTGCGGCATGGTCGATCCCGCCGTCTTCGAGCACGTCGGCTACGACCCCGAGCAATGGACCGGCTTCGCCTTCGGCCTCGGCATCGAGCGACTCGCCATGCGAAAACACAACATCCCTGACATCCGACTACTCTTCGAGAACGACCTACGATTCCTCCGGCAGTTCTGACCTCAACCACGTACACAACACTCCCACTCAAACAAGGCGGTTCATAACCATGATGATCCTGACAAGGGGCTACGCCCTTCTCTCCATGATGATCCTGCTAACGGTCATCCTGACCGGCTGCGCCAACAGCCCAAGCTCGAAACAACGCGCCAAACACGCAGCCCCCGTCATGCTCGGCATCGACGCCCTCGCCGCCGATGGCTTCTCAGCCCTCAGCGGGATGCGCGTCGGCGTCGTCGTCAACCCAGCCTCAGTCAACGGCGACCTCAAGAGCACCATCGACGTGCTCATCGCCGGACAGATCGAAGGTGACTACCAACTCGTCGCCCTCTACGGACCCGAGCACGGCGTCTGGGGCGATGTCTACGCTGGCGACAAGATCGAAGACCAGACCGATCCCAAAACCGGTTTGCCCGTCTACTCGCTCTACGGCTCCACACGCAAGCCGACTCCCGAGATGCTCGCCGGCATCGACGCCCTGATCTTCGACATGCAGGACATCGGCTCGCGTTCCTATACCTACATCTCGACCATGAGCGAGTGCCTCCTGGCCTGCGCTGAACAAGACAAAACCTTCATCGTGCTCGATCGACCTAATCCCCTAGGCGGTCAACGCATCGAAGGCCCCATGCTCGAACCCGAGTTCCGCTCCTTCATCAGCCACCTCGATATCCCTTACCTCCACGGTATGACCATGGGCGAACTCGCTCTACTCGAACGTAACCGAATCGCACCGGACTACGACAAGCTCAAAGTCATCCGCATGCGCGGGTGGCAACGCGACATGGTCTGGGAAGACACCGGCCTCCGCTGGGTGCCCACCTCACCCCACATCCCCTTCGCCAGCAGCACCTACGCCTACGCCGCCACGGGCGTGATCGGCGAACTCCTGGTCATGTCCAATGGCGTCGGCTACACCCTGCCATTTGAAGTCGTAGGCGACACCGGCGTTGATGCCGATGCCCTCGCCGAACGACTCAACAACTCCCCGCTTGCCATCGATGGAGTCTCCTACCGACCCGCGCGCTACCGACCCTTCTACGCCACCCATCAGGGTGACACTCTTGGCGGGGTCCAGATCTACATCGACCCCAAAGAGGCGGAGTCGCTGTACGAGATCAACTTCCTCGTTCTCGACGCAGTCGATGCCAAAACCCAACTCGAAGAAGGCACCAAACGCCACAGCAGTTTCGATAAAGCCAACGGCACCGATGATGTCCGACTCTGGCTCGAAGAAGGAAAACCCCTCGCTGAACTCTTCGAAAGCTGGCGAGATCAGAGCGAAGCGTTCCGCGATAGCCGCGAAGACTATCTGCTCTACAACTAACCGATCACAACAACTCAGCCGCCATGACAAAGGCCGTCACCCCAAGGTGACGGCCTTTTCTGCACCTCTAAACAAACCAAATCGACTCAGCCGTGCCAGTCCAAACGACGCGCGACATCGTTCCAGTTCACGACCTTCCACCAGTTCTTGATGTAGTCCGCCCGACGGTTCTGATACCGCAGGTAATAGGCGTGCTCCCAGACATCAACAACCAGCACCGGCGTGATCCCCCACGTCGTCAGCTTCTGCTGATTCTCGCCCTGCACAATCACCAACTTCTTGGACATCGCATCGTGGGCAAGGATTCCCCAGCCCGATCCCTCCACACCACCCGCTGCGGCCGCAAAGTGCGCGGTGAACTTGGCATACGACCCAAAATCCTCATCAATCTTGTTCCGCAGGGCACCCTCAGGCTCTCCGCCTCCACCCGCACTCGGCGGGGCCATGTTCGACCAGAAAATCGTGTGCAGCGTATGACCACCGCCGTTGAACGAGACCTTGCGCGACCAGTGCTGAACCATGCTGTAATCGCCCGCATCCCGGGCCTCGGCGAGCTTCTTGAGCGCTGTGTTTAACCCTCTTACGTAGCCCGCGTGATGCAGATCGTGATGCAGCCGCATCGTCTGCTCGTCGATCGCCGCGTCCAACCCGTCATAGGCATAAGGCAGCGCTGGCAGGACATACTCACCCGACCTCGGGTCGTACCCAGGTAGCGCGTGCTCGTGAGCCTCATCGTGGTGGGCACCACGCGCCACACCAGCCGTCGTTGCCACGGCAGCCCCTGCCGCCAGTGCCATCGTTCCTAGCATCTCTCGTCGGTCCATCGGAAACTCCTTCATCTTGCGGTTTCAGTCAGTCACACAACATTGTAAGCCGGGCAAACTGGCAATACGGGGTCATCCGCCCGTCAACGCCGTAAACCCAGTCAAACCCTCACTTAACCAAGCAGAACCGAGTTAAGTGGGTGGAGTTGGTCGGCGTATTGCCCCACGTCCGCAGGTTCCGACAAGTCCACCGGCAGACACACGCCATGGTTGTGATCCGATGCGATCACCAGAATCTTCTTCCCCTCACGGAACCACCCCATCTCCGCCTTCTGATGCCCGAGCAAAAAGCTCGTCACCTCCCACGCGGCCCCCAAATGATCCGCCAGCGTGTCGTCGTGCCGCCGACCCCAGACCAGTTGATGAGCCGACCCGCCCGATCGCAGGTCATCATCCGTCACCGCGCGATGCAGCACGCCAGGGTCAAACTCCCCGAGCCGCTTGGGCCACGGCAGGCTGTGCGCCGCCAGCAACCCGTTGGGCGCTCGAACCGCCAGCAGCATCGCTCGGATGTAGCCGTTCGCCGCCTCGAGCACCGCGTCTCCCGCAGAGGGATACACCATGTGCGCGCCGTCGATAAACGCCTGATTCATGTCGGTCCCGGACTTGGTCACCGCATCACCAAGCATCTGAGCCAGCTCGTGGTTGGACTGAAGCACGTGAACCCGGTCGGGATAACGTGTCACCAGCCGAGCGCACTGCGCCAGCATCCGGATCGACAGGTCCCGCCCATTAACCAGATTCGGCCCATGGATCACCTCGTGCAGCACCAGGTGCCTATCCTCGTGCTGGTCCAGATCGGCGAAGTGCAGGACCCGGGCGAGATTGAGGGTGTTGTCGTGAAGATCGCCTGTAACGATCAGGCGGCCACGGTCGGGCAACTGCACCAGACTGCCATGACGAGAGGGATTCGCCAGCAACCGGTCTCTGGCCTGCTCACAGGCTTCGATCACCGCGTCCGGGTCACGGGTGTCAAAGCCGCCAAGATGATGGTCCAAAACCTCTGCGGGGGTGGGCATCCGGTTAGGATGGGGGAAGCAGCCAGTGCGGGCAAACCCGCGACCTCTCTTTTTCAGGCTGCAATAACCCGGGGACTTAGACGTTATTCAGCCAGGGTTGCTGCATGAGACCTACCCCCGACGCCCAGCCACTGGATCAGATGCTCAAAAGCGCGTCGGCGGGCGATGCGGCGGCCTGGCGGGGTCTGGTCGAAGCCTACTCCCGCCGCGTCTACGGCTTGCTCTTCCAAAAATGTGGCAATGCCGAACTCGCCGAAGAGCTCACTCAGGAGACTTTTGTCAAAGTGGTGACCGCCCTGAACAAACTCGATGGCTATCGCGAGCAAGGCCGTTTCGAGCCCTGGCTGTTCCGCATTGCCACCAACAGCCTGCGCGACGAGATGCGTCGGAGAAAACGTCAGGCGGTCGGCCGCGGGCAAACCGCTGAGCACCTCGACCGTGAAGACCCCATGACCGCCCTGCCCGACCAACAGAGCGATGACCCTCTCGACAGGATGACCCACGATGAACAGCTCGAATCGATGAAACAATGCCTTGACCGCCTCAGCGAGGCCGACCGCGAGGTCCTCTACCTCCGCCACACCGCTGGCCTGAGCTTCGCCCAGATCGCCGAGACTCTCGAAAAGCCTCTTGGCACCGTACTCGCTCGGGCGCACCGTGCGCTCGGCAAACTCCGCAAGATGATGACCGACAGCCCCAACGAAATGGACGCGGCATGAACCCGCTGCAAACCCCTAACGATCCCAAACTCGAAGCATTGCTCGATGAGTCGCTCAAGCCCATCGACCTGCCCGATGGCCTGACCGAACGGATCCTCGCTCAGACCACACCCCTGCTTGAGGAACCCGAAGTCGTTGGACGCATCCGCCCCGGTCTCGCGTGGTGGCGTGTCGCCCGCTTCGCCGCACTGATCACGCTGGTCGCTGGCGTCGGCTGGGCCGTCTTCACCACGCAGAACCAGAGCGTGTCAACAAGCAAGCAGACTCAAGTCGCGACAGCCCCGACTGAGGATGTCATCACCGATGACGCGTTCGCTCAGGTCAGCTTCGAGAGCGGGTTTGTCGATCAGGCACTCGACAACCGGATCAATACCCTGCGGACGCAGATCGAACTCGCCCGCGCCTGGCGGGATGACGTGGCCGCAGGCGGCAACGCCGAATCCGCCGTCCTGCAGGCCGAGTGGCAGGTGCTGGTGGACGACACCAGCCGCTGGTTCTAAAAGTAGATCATGGCTCCAGCCTTGAGGAACAACATCATGACCCCGCCCGTCCGCACAACCCTCCGCACCGGTGCCTGGCTGCTGGCTGCGCTGCTGTTCATGATGCCAGCGACCGAAACCTTCGCTCAGGATCGCCGAGAGAGTCCGCCACCACCGCGCGAGCGCGACGATCGCCAACGCCACAACCGTCCGGAGGGCGGCGATGGGCCGCAACACATGGGCCCGTTCGGCATGGAGCGTCCTGGCCCCTGGGGACGCGATCCCGAGCAGGTCCGCGAAGACGCCGAGGCCGCCCTGGAGATCATGCGCGAGATGGAGCCCGAGATCGCCGCCCGGCTCGAACGCATGATCGAGCAGAATCCCGAACGCATGCTCATGATGCTCAATGATCGCTTCCCCCGACTCCGCGCCATGCTGGACCTACGCAAGCTCAACCCCGAGATGTTCGACCTGCGGATCCGCGATTTCCGCTACACGTCGCAGAGCCGGAAACTCGCCTGGAAGATCCGCCAGCTCGAACACGAGGATGCCCAGCCTCTCGAAATCGAGCAAGCCGAGGCCGACCTGCGCGATCTGGTCATCGACCACTTCGAGGTCAGACAGCAGATCCGCGAGAAGGAGCTGGAGCAGCTCGAAGCCGAACTCGAACGGCTGACCGCTGAGGTCGAGACGTTGCGAAATGAGATTCAGGATCGCTCTGCGGATCAATCGACGGTGATTGATGCCCGGGTTGATGAGCTGCTGGAACGTGACCGCGTCGAGTTCTGATTCAGCGTGCCTCTGCGAACCCGCTGAGGACGGCATCCGCTGACTTCAACGGGTCGGGCAGCCCTGCCGCCTGGAACGACTCGCTGCGTTTCCGGCACCCTTCGCAGGCCGAGCAGGGTGTGCGCCCGCGGCGGAGGCACGACCACGCCAGCGTCCAGTCCACTTTCAGGTGCTCGCCGAGCCGGATCACCTGCACCGGCGTCAACTCACTCAGAGGGGTCTCGATCGCCGGCGGCTTGGGAGCCTCCAGCCGGCTGAGGCCATCAATCAGCAGCGTCGTGGAAGTCACACGCACCGATCGCTCGACATCCGCGGCGTGAGCCACCGGCCAGATCACGCGATCGGCGTCGTGCCCGAGGGCATGGCCCGCCGCCGCGAGGAGCAACTGGGACCAGCGAAGCGGCGCATCGGGATAGCGAGAGCCATCCAGACCCACCGCCTTGGCCACGAGGTGCTGAGCTTCAACACGATGCACCCGGGCATCGATGAGCGACTGGGCCTGAGCCTTGGCGTAGCGCAGCCTCAGCCCGGCGTTCTCGCGGCCATCGTCGATGTGCAGCAGCGTCAGCCGGAGCGAAGACGGGGAGGCGTTCTTCTGGGCCAGCGCCCCTGCGACGAGGGAGGCGAGCCCGCCGCCGGACAGGATGACCGCGTGAGGTCGGTTCATATCGGGTTTATCGGACGGCTCCCGTGTCCGAGCGGCATAAATCCCGCGTGCCCGCCTCGGCGGAGGGCGTTAGGATGCCAAATCTGGCCATGATGGCCGGTATTGGAGGCTTTTGATGGCAGTTGTCGTGCTGGAACATCACCCGCTGGAGACTGCGGGGCGTCTGGGGCAGATTCTCAGGGACCACGGGCACCGGCTCCGGGTCATCCCCCTGCACGCCAACGCCGCCCTGCCCGAAGACCTGGACGACATCGATGGCGTCATCTCGATGGGCGGGCCCATGGGTCTGGCTGAGAAGAGCGAGCACGCGTGGATCGAGCCGGAGATGGCGTTTCTAAAGCAGGCCCACGAGGCTGGGCTGCCGGTCACGGGTATCTGTCTGGGGGCCCAGCTCATCGCCGCGGCGCTGGGGGGCGAGGTCGCACCTATGGAGAAGGCCGAGATCGGCTGGGGTCGGACTGAGTTATCGTTCTTCGGGACTGTGGACCCGGTTCTGACCGGGATGCCTTGGAAGAGCGTGCAGTTTCATGCGCACGGGGATCAGATCACGCGCTGCCCGCCTGGCGGGACGCCGATCCCGCTTATCTCGACGCCAGCGTGCAAGGCTCAGGCGTTCAGGGTGGGGATGACGACGTATGGGTTCCAGTTCCACTTTGAGTGGGACCGGGCGCAGATGGACGCGTTCCTGGCTGAGTTTGCGGACTGGGTTCGGGCGTCTGGGTTTGATGTCGATCGGGTCCATTCCGAGGCCGAGAGCGAGTACGCGATGTACCGGCATCTGGGCGATCGGCTGTGCAACAACCTAGCAACGCTGGTGTACCCGGTGGATAAGAGACGCTCCGCCTGAGCGTTACAGCGGTCGCCGGGTCCGGGCGATTGAGGTCCGGGGTGATAAAAACATAAGTCGTTATGACCGCTATCCTGTCATCATGCGTGTCTACCGGAGCCGTCACCGGCATAACCACGATGCGGCGGCCCATGAACAGGAGCACGAGCCCGCGCCGATTCTCGACCATGGTCTGGTCCCTCAGGGTGAGCCGGAACTGATCATGGATGCGGGGGGGCTTGATCGTGTCTTGAAGGTGCTAAAGGGTGTGGGGCGTTTTGGTTATGACACCGAGTTTATTGGTGAGACGACGTTTTTCCCGCGAATCTGCCTGATCCAGCTCGGCACGGCGGACGGTCTTTATCTGATTGATGCGTTGGCGGGTCTGGACCTGACGGGGTTCTGGGAGCTGCTGGCGGACCCTGGGGTGATGAAGCTGGTGCACGCGGGTCGGCAGGACCTGGAGCCGGTTCTGAGGCTGCTGGGGCGTCCGGCGCGGTCAGTTTATGACGTGCAGGTGGCGGCGGGGTTTGCTGGTTTTGGGTATCCGCTGTCGCTGGGGAAGTTGGTGATGGCGGCCACGGGGGCTGATTTAGGCCACAGCGTGAAGTTCAGTCAGTGGGATCGGCGTCCTTTAACGAGCGCACAGCTTCATTACGCTGCCAACGACGTGCGTTATCTGCCGCTTGTCTACGACGCGTTGTGCGCACGGATTGACGATTTGGGTCATACCGAGAAGGTCGCTGAGGAGATGGCTGCGCTCGAGGAGCCGGATCGGTATCGGCTCGATCCGCTGGGCGGGAGGCTCCGCGGCGCGGGGGCGGGGAAGTTGAATCGGCGTGAGCGGGTGATTCTGGATGCGTTGCTGGTCGAGCGTTTTGCGATTGCGCAGGAGGAGGATTTGCCGCCACGGAGTGTGATGGGTGATGACGTGCTGGTGCGGGTGGCGGGTGGTCAGCCGGAGACGGTGGATGCGGTCGCAAAGATCAAGGGTCTGCCGCGGCCGATCGCGACGGTGTATGGGGATCGGCTGCTGGCGGCGATCGAGCGGGGTCAGGAAAGTCCGATTCCGGCACGGCCGGGGCGGCCGAAGATCAATCCGGATAAGCATAAGAAGCGGGTGGAGGCGGTGTGGGAGCGGATGGAGGAGCGTTGTGCGGCGATGTCGATTGATCCTGCGGTGGTAATCAGCAAGCGTGATCTGGCGACGCTAGTGCTGCCTGTGAGGGATCGACTGGTGCGCGATGTCGCGGAGCCGAACGGGTGGCGGGCGGCGTTGCTTGATGGTTGTTGGCCTGAGGATCGGAATCCGATCGTTCCGATGGATGGAGCTGAGTCTTGATTGAGGCGGTGTACGAGGTTGCTGGGCGTGATCGTGGGGGGGCTGCGGACCTGGCGCTGCGGGTGGCGGTGGAGCAGTCGGTGGAGGTCCCGCTGGAGGTGGCGGAGGCGGCGGGTCTGCCGGAGGGGACGATCGGCGAGGTGGTGTCGGTTGATGAGGTGGAGGGCCGGTGGCGGGCGACGGTGCGGTATGCGACGTGGCAGGCGAGTGGTCGGCCGTCGCAGTTGATCAACCTGTTGACGGGTAACTGCTCGATGTACCGGGGTTCGCGGCTGGTGGACGTTCGGCTGCCGAGTGACTTTACGGATCGGTTCGAGGGTCCGCGATATGGGGTGGCGGGGTTGCGGGCGATGCTGGGTGTGCCGAAGCGCCCGCTGCTGTGTTCGGCGATCAAGCCGAGGGGGTTGTCGAATGAGGCGTTGGGTGATGTGGCGGCGGCGATGGCGCGGGGTGGGTGTGATCTGATCAAGGATGATCACAACCTGGTGGATGAGACGGCGGAAGCGTTTGCGGCGCGGATTAAGGTTTTTCAAGCGGCGGTGATGCGGGAGGCGGAGCGGTCGGGTCGGCCTTGCTGGTATCTGCCTTATCTGTCAGTGGGGCCTGCGGAGTGGGGTCCGTATCTGGAGGCGATCGAGCGGGAGGGGATTCGTGGGGTACTGGTGTCGCCGATGTTGATTGGGTTCGATGCCGTTTGGCATCTGCGGAAGACGACGGACCTGCTGCTGATGAGTCACCCGACGTTTGCGGGTGGGACGATGCTCGGGCCGGATCACGGCGTGGATCATGCGTTGCTGCTGGGGACGCTGGTGCGGCTGGTGGGTTGTGATGCGTCGGTGTATGCGAATGCGGGGGGTCGTTTTGATTTTGATCAGGCGACGTGTCTGCGGTTGGCTGATCGGTTGCGCGAGCCAGCGGGTGATCGTGGGGTGGGCCCGGCGTCGTGGCCGACGCCTGCGGGCGGGATGTCGGTGGAGCGGCTGGATGAACAGGCGAAGGCTTATGGAGCGGATACCTGCTGGCTGGTGGGCGGGGCGATGCTCAAGCATTCTGGGGGCGTTGAGCGTGGGGCGGCGGCGTTGCGGGCGGCGCTCGTCGCGAAGTTCGGTGATGAGCAGGAGACGCCTGTGGATGCGCGGCTGGCGAGTGCGTGCGAGATGCCGGGTACGGCGGTGGTTGGGCAAGAGGCGAGAGCTGTGTTGCGGCGGGCGGCTGAGGGTTGGGAGGGACGGTCGGCGGTTGCTTACAAGGGGGATGAGGCGCTGCCGTTTGCGGGGGTGAAGCGTTATGAGCTGATGGGCAAGGCGGGCGAGCCGATGGGGTTTGATGTGAGGTACTTCGAGTTGGAGCCGGGCGGCTACACGAGTTGCGAGAAGCATCGTCACGTGCACGCGATCATCGCGGCGGAGGGTGAGGGTGAGGTGGAGATTGGGGGGGAGGTTCATGCGCTGGGGCCGCATGATCTGGCTTATGTTCCGCCTCTGGCGATTCATCAGGTGCGGAACCGTTCGGCGGGTAAGGCGTTTGGCTTTTACTGCATCGTGGATCGTAAGCGGGATAGGCCGGTTGGGGCGTAGGTGGCGGTGGGTTTTTAGATCAGCGGTGTGTTAGCGCGGGGGTCCGAAGCCCCGGGGCGATCGGCGTGGTGGTTGTCCGCGCCACATTCTGGGGATGGAGGGGAAGTCTTGGGTGATGACGTAATAGTAGGTTCCGTTGGGGAACTCGGGGGTAACGCCGAAGCGGCCGTTGCATTCGTCGAGGTCACCGAGGTTGGGTACGTATTCGAAGTCGAGTCCGAAGGTGCCGTCGTAGGGTCCGCCTGGGCCTTGGGGGCTCGCGGGTCGATGGCCTTGTTTGAGTTGGTAGCTGGATTTGAGTTGGCGTAGTTCCGAGTTGGGGACCATGGGATCGTCGTAGCCCCATGGTCCGTAGATAGGGAAGCCGTCGAGTGCCCAGCCGAGATGCATGACGCGGTGGGTGTCCTGCTCGCCGGCGATGGTTTGGATGAGTCCTGTTGGGATGCCGTGGTAGTGGTATTTCCCGGTGGGCTGGACGTGCGCGTTGTTCTGGTCGAGTCCGAGGTTGATGCCGCCTGTGAGGGCTTCGTAGTTCCAGGGTGAGCGTCCACCGAAGGCTCGATCGCGTGTGGGGGTCCAGAACTCGGCGGTGCCGGCGTCGAAGATGACACCGTTGAGGGCAACGCCGAACTGCGGTCGGGCACTGGTGGGTTCGTCGCTGATGGTGGGGTTGAGGGGGAGTCTAAACTCATGATTCTGGGGTCGGATGGCGTTAGGGTTCCCGTTGTTGGGGAAGTCGCCGGTCTGGTGGTTGGGCAGTCCGTTGGCGCGGATCACGCGTGTGTCGCCTTCGATGGTGATGGAGATAATGGGTTCGGGGAGTTCGACGGGCTCCATGTGTCTGGGCGGTCGGTTTGTGGAGCGCTGGTTGTTGAAGGGTCGGTCGGCCTGTGCGAGTTGTTGAGGTTCATCATCATGGGTGTGGGAAGGGTGGGCTTGAAGGCTTGTTGTGAGCAGGAGTGCTAAGGTGAAGAGCGTGGTGCAGCAGAGGGTGGGTTTCATGGTGCTGGTCCTTTTGGGATGGCTTGGACAAGGAACCTCAGGGTATTTGGCGTGCACGTCGTGGGCTCTGATCTGATGTTTCTCTGCGTTGGCCACGTCGTTGCTCGCTTCGGGCGCTGTGAGGTCGCGAGGGGTCGTAGTCTTGGTTGATCTGGGGCATTCCTGCATCTGCTTGTGCGAGTGCGTTGGCGAGTATGCGTTGGAGTGAGGCGGTTCGGCGCGGGTCGGCCTGGCTGAGATCGTGCTGCTCGGCAATGTCCTTGCTGATGTCAAAGAGAAGGGTGTCACCTGATTCGTAGTAGGTGATGAGTTTGTAGCCGTCGAGGTAGATAGCGGATTGTGGTCCGCCTTGGCTCTGGTAGTGAGGGAAGTGGAACAAGAGGTGTTTCGACGGGCGAACGAAGCGATCGCCCTGACCTGCGAGCAGGGGTGTGATGCTTACGCCATCGAGTGATGGGGGGAGGTTGTTGCTGCGTGCCCACTGCAGGAAGGTGGGGAAGAGGTCGTAGCCGACGATGGGGGTGTGTGACCAGGAATCAGGTGGGATACCGGGGCCACGGATGATGAAGGGGATTCGGATCCCGCCTTCGCTGAGAGTCCCTTTCCCGCCAGAGAGGGGGCCTCGCGGGCTGGCTCCGCCACCGTTGTCTGAGGTGTAGATGACGTAAGTGTTTTTGGCCAATCCGAGTTGATCCAGAGTGTTGAGGACACGGCCTACGGCGGTGTCGAGGTCTTCGGAGAGTGCGGCTCGATTGGCCTGCCGACCTCGGAGGCCGGTTTCACTGGCGTACTTGGCCTTCGTGGCTTCGAGAGCATTCTCGGGTTCGTGGAGCGCATGCCAGGAGAGTTGAATGAAGAAGGGCTGATCGCTGGCCTGGCTCTGGTGCATGAACGTTGCGGCACGGTCAGCCATGCCGAAGAGGTCGACTGGGTTCGGGTCTTTGAACTGAGCGGCGGCTTCGTTGCCGAGGTTACCGTCGCTGGTTTTGAAACCGTGCTGCTCGGGCCCGCCGCCTAGGAGATGCCATTTGCCGAAGTGGGCGGTCGCGTAGCCGGCTTGCTGAAGACGTTCGGCCAGGGTGATTTCATTGTTCTGCAGGTCGCGTCTGCTGTCGGGTGTCAGGAGTTTTGTGTTGTCGGTCCGTGCTCGGGAAGGTGCTGCTGTGGTCCAGTTGAGTCTGGCGGGGGTTTGGCCAGTCATGATGCTTGCGCGCGTGGGGGAACAGACCGGCGCGGGCGCGTAGGCTGCGGAGAAGCGCATGCCCTCGCGGGCAAGGCGTTCCAGATTGGGTGTTTCGATGACTGAGCTACGGGAATCAGGGAGGTCCGGATGCATCTGGACCGATGTGCCATTCCATGACTGGTCATCGGCGAGCATGAGGATGATGTTGGGTGTCTGGCTGGATGATGGACTGGCGGGTGGATTCGTTTGTCCGTCAGATGTGGCGTTGCCGGTTATCAAGAGTAGGCCAGCGATCAGGGGGACGACGAAGCGTGATCTTGCTCGTGTTTGCATGAGATATCCCGCATTGGGTGACTAGCGGCAGGTGTCCGGTCGATGGGTTAACGCGGGATTCGGATGGTTATTGCATCGTGGATGAGGCAGGACTCGGGTATGGCACTTTCCAGAACCCTGACTCGCGGGTGATCAGCGGAGGGGTTCGACGAGGGTATAGAAGGTGTTGGGGTTGAGGGTGATGCGGGGGGTGTTGAGGGTTTGAGTGGTGGTGGGGTAGCCGTTGTGGTCGAGGGTGGTGATGCGGAGGGTGTTGGTGCCGACCTTGAGGTCGATGGTGGCGCGGATGGGCCGGGTCTGGATGGGGGCGGAGCCGATGGAATCGATGCGGAGGAGGTTGTTGTCGGTGGGGGTCGTTTTCCAGCCGTAGTTGGTTTCCTCGGTGACGGCTTGGATGAGGATGCGTTCGCTGACCACGAGAGGTCGGTCGTCGAGGGCGACGATGAGGATGGAGGCGTGGTCGTTGGTGGCGAGGATGATGGTGTCTCGTGTGATGACTTCGCCAGCGTTGGCGAGTTCGCCGATGACGCCTTGGGCGGCCGGTGTGTTGAGGATGAGCAGGCGGCGGTTGAGGTCGGTGGTGAGTTCGCCGTTGACGGAGGTGATGGTTCCATCGGGTGAGCGGTGGGCTTTGAGGTCGTCGGCGACGATGAGTCGGGATTCGTTGGCATCGGGTTCGATGCGGGTGCGGCCCAGGAGCGGGGCGATGGAGGTGAGGGTGTTGCGGCTGAGTTCGTTGACGGCCTGAGGTCCGACAGCGCGGAGGTCGTCGAGGTCGGCGGGTCTTGCGAGTTGGGAGCCTTTGAAGGCGAGGAGGTCGGTGCGGGTGAGTTGTTCGCGGATCACGATGGGTGCTTCGCTGACGAGTCCTTGGCGGAAGATGCGAGCGGCGGCGGGGAACTGGCCGGCGACGGCGGGGGAGAGGGTGGAGAACTTGGTGAGTTGGCGTTCCCAGTCGAGGGTCCCGACGGAGAAGAAAATGATGGCGTCGAGTCCGGAGGCGCGGCCGGTGGTGGCGGCGAGGAAGGTGGCCTCGGCGCGGTGGGCGTTGGGCATCGGGTAGCCGTACTCGGAAATGACGTGGGGGGTGTCGGCGTATTCGGGTCGTGAGGTGGCGGGGATTTCGCGGGCGATGGTCGAGCGGGATTGGTAGGTCTGGCCGGGGCGCAGGTCGTATGAGGCGGCATCGCCCTCGTGGCGTCCGCCTATGTAGGCATGACGGTCGAGGCTTCCGGTCACGGTGTTGGAGAGTTTTTCGAGAGGCAGGAGGGTGGGGTCGTCGGCGGTGATCCAGTTGGAAGCGACGATGGCGCAGCGGACGTTGAGGTCTTCGCGGAGGTAGCGCGTCGTGGCTGCGTAGAAGGCGGTCTGGAGGTCGGTGAAGAAAGCGAGTTGGTCGGAGGCGCGGCGAGGGTTGCGGGCGTTCTTTGCCCAGTCCTGGTTGGTGAGGAAGCCAGCGGGATAGAGGCCGACGCGGCCCTGGTCGAGATCGTCGCCTTTGACGCTTCCTGGGCGCACGCCCCATGACGTGAAGGCGGAGGCGAGGTCGTTGTGGCGGCGGCGGAGCCAGTTGGCGAAGACGCGCTCGAGGGTCTGAGTCGCTTGCTGGGAGATGGTTTCGTATGGGCTGAAGGTCCAGAAGAGGAGGGAGTCTTCGTTTTGGATCTCGATCCAGGCGACGGCGGTGTTGTCGGCGAGGGTCACGCCTGTGCGTGGTGAGGGTGTGTGGAGGAGGGCTTTCATCCAGGCACGGTGCTGAGCCTGGAAGGTGCGGTCGAAGAAGAGGAGGGCAAAGGGAGGTTGCTGGTCGGTGTAGCCGGGGAAGCGGGGGTCGTTGTTCAGGCGGATCCAGAGGGGGAAGTAGAAGGAGAGGGTTGAGTAGATGCCCTCATCGGCGAGGGCTTCGATCATGAGGATGGTGTTGTCGATGCGCTGGGTGTCGATCTGGTCGGGGCGGTCGGTCGAGACCCTGTGGTGGAAGCGAGCGAGGTTGACGCCTAGCTTGGCGAGTTTTCGGGCGAGGTAGGCGCGTGAGGCGTCGTCGGTGGGGAGGATGCCGAGGTTGACGCCCCAGAAGCGGGCGGGGTCGCCGGTGTGCTGATAGATGAAGTCGGTGCCTTGGGGGATGACGAAGCCGTGGTCGCCAGCGCGGGGGTGGTTGAGGGATCGGAGGTCGATGGGCGAGGGGTCGAAGGGGTCGGGCGGTGGCTCGAAGGGGAGGTAGCCGGGGTCGGAGCGGCCAAGGGCTTGGCCGGGCTTGAGTTTGCCGTTGGGGATGAAGGGTTGATCGGTAAGGAGGAAGCAGTCGAAGGCGGCGGGGCCGGCATCGGGGAGCATCTCGATCCAGAGGACGGTGTGGCCCTGGTCGAGGGTGACTTCGCCCAGGTGGACCCAGTTGGCTTCGAGGTGGGTGCGGAGGACGGTGCGGTCGGCGAGGGTGATGTCACGGGAGCAGGTCTGCCAGGGCTGGTCGTCGAAGCGCCAGCGAAAGGGGCCGTGTTTCCAGAACTTGCGGGACCAGAACTGGTAGGTGCCGGGCTGGTTGATCTCGATGCGGTAGGAGATGCGGGCGCCGGCAGCGCGATCGGTCTGGAGCCAGTCGCCAGCGGAGAGGGCGTCGCGTTCTTCGCGGGTGTTGGGGGAGAAGCTGTTGGATGGCGGGAAGGTGTGGCGGACGGGGTGTTCGGCTTCCCACCAGATGGTGCCGCTGGCCTGACTCGTGAGGCGAGGGTTGAGCAGGACAAAGAGAAGGAGGCAGACCACACGAATCTGAAGGGTGCTTGGCACCCAGGCGTGTGTCACCGGTTGGTAATCAGCTCGCTTCGTTCCATGAGACGAGGTCGTTGCGGTAGAGCTGGGCGTAGTGGCCGTTTTCTTGGAGCAGTTCATGGTGATCCCCGCTTTCGGTGATGTGGCCGGTCTGGATGACAAGGATCCTGTCTGCGGAGCGGATTGTCGAGAGGCGGTGGGCGATGACGAAGGCGATGCGGTTGTGGAGTACGCGTTCGATGGCTTGTTGGATGAGACGTTCGGTCTCGGTATCGACAGAGGAGGTGGCTTCATCCATGACGAAGATGGCGGGGTCGGCGATGACGGCGCGGGCGAGCGCGATGAGTTGTTTTTGGCCTGTGGAGAGGAGGATTCCGCCCGAGCCGACGGGGGTTTGGTAGCCGTGTTCGAGTTCGCGGATGAAGCGGTCGGCGCGGACGATGGCGGCGGCTTCGGCAACTTGTTCATCGGAGGCGTCGAGTCGGCCGTAGCGGATGTTCTCGGCGACGGTGCCAGTGAATAGGTGGGGTTGTTGGAGGACGATGCCGAGTCGTGACTGGTACCAGGCGAGGGAGCGATCGCGGTATTCGACGCCGTCAAGGAGGATGCGGCCCTGCGTGGGTTCGTAAAAACGGCAGAGGAGGGAGACGAGTGTGGACTTTCCGCCCCCGGTGGGTCCGACGAGGGCGATGGTTTGGCCGGGCTCTATGTCGAGGTTGATGTCCTTGAGGACGGGGCGGTCAGGGTTGTAGCCGAATGCGATGTTCTCGAAGCGGACGCGCTCGATGCGGTCGGGCAAACCGTCGATGGCTTGTCCGGGTTTGGGTTGGGTGGTGGCGATGCGTTGCGTGATTTCGGCGCTGTCGCGGATGGCGGGGACGGTTTCGAGGAGGTCGGTGATGCGTTCGGCGGAGGCCTGGGCGCTCTGGATCATGGTGAGCTGGCGGGCCATTTCCTTGATGGGTTCCTGGAGGAAGTTGGCGAAGCTCATGAAGAGGACGAGGGTTCCGATGGTAATGATCTCGCGCTCGACGAGGATTCCGCCCCGCCACAGGGCGGCGGCGATCCCGATGGAGCAGATGACAGAGACGACGGGCATGAAGGCGGCGGCGTACTTGGCGTGGGCCATGGACTCGGTGTACTGGCGTTGGGAGACCTCGGCGAAGTCGCGGGCGTTGTTGTGTTCCTGCACGAGGGTTTTGGTGGTTCGGACGCCGAGGATGGACTCGTTGTAGGTCGCGGTGATGCGTGATGCGGTTCTGCGGACGTGGCGGGCGGTATCGAGGAGTCGGACCTGGAAGAAGCGTCCGACCCAGAAGAGCATGGGGATGATGCAGAGGATGACGAGTCCGAGTTCAAGGTTGATCCAGAGCATATAGACGGCGATGGCGGTGATGGTGGCGGAGCCCCAAGCGAGGTCGAGGGTGGCCCAGCCCATGATGCGGGCGATCTTGTTGCAGTCGGAGGTGAGTCTGGACATCAGCCAGCCGGTGGGTCTTGTGTCGAAGTAGGCGAACTCGAGGTCCTGGAGTTTGTCGAAGCCGTCACGGCGGATGTCGTGGGCGATGTTGGCGGTGACAGAGCCAACCAGATTGATGAAGGCGACGATTGCAGCGGCCATGGTCATCACCAGGGCGATGAAGATTGGGATCATGAACTGGATGGTCTCGCGGTCGGCTCGGTCGGCGGCGTCGATGACCTTGGCCATGACAGTCGGGAAGCCGATCTCGAAGGAAGCGACGACGAGAGCTATGGCGATAATGCCGGCAAAGGGCCAGGTGTAGGGGCGTGCGAAAGCGATAACGCGGAGGAAACTGGCGGCGCGAAACTTCTGGAGTGGTGCATCGTCTTCGAAGTATCCATCAGACATGGGTGGGCTCCTAGTTGGGCTGGTCGTCGATGGTGCCTGATTGGATGGCCCAGAGGCGCTGGTAGGGGCCGGGTTGGGTGATGAGTTGCTGGTGGGTCCCGCGTTGGATGATGCGGCCGTGATCGAGAATGAGGATGAGGTCGGCGTGGATCACTGTGGTGAGTCGATGGGCGACAAGGAGGGTGATCTGCTCGGCGTGTCGTTTGCGGAGTCCCTGGAGGATGCGCTGCTCGGTCTGGGTATCGACGGCGGAGAGGGCATCATCGAGGAGGAGGATTGGGGCGTCGCGGAGGAGGGCGCGGGCGATGGCGAGGCGTTGGCGTTGTCCGCCTGAGAGGGTGACGCCACGTTCGCCGACAAGGGTGTCGTATCCGCGTTCGAAATCGAGGATGGAGCTGTGGATCGAAGCGGTTTCGGCGGCACCGGCGAGCTGGTCGTCGCCAGCGGATCTGGCGGCGAGGAGGAGGTTCTCGCGGACGGATCGTGAGTAGAGGAAGGGTTCCTGCAGGACGGACGATATCTGTCCGCGGAGGGTTTGTCGGGGCAGTTGGGTGATGTCGTGACCTGCGAAGGTGACGGTGCCTTCTGCGGGCGTGATGAAGCGGAGCAGCAGGCTGATGAGGGTGCTCTTGCCGGAGCCGGAGGGCCCGAGGAGTGCAACGGTCTGGCCGGGTTTGGCGGTGAAGGAGATATCGTGGAGGACGGGTTCGGCGTCGTCGTAACGAGCGGTGACGTTGGTGAAGACAAGGTCGCCTTGGAGGCGGTCGGGGAGGTTGTTTGTGGGCTGAGGGTCGTTGATGGTTTCTTCGGGTGTGGCGAGGACCTCATTGATGCGGCCAGCGGCAACGATGGCCTTGCCCCATTCGCCGAGGATGCGACCGAGTTGGCGCAGCGGCCAGCCGACCATGCCGATGTAATACCAGTATTGGTAGAGCTGTCCGATGGTGATCCCGCCTTGGTCGGGCCCGAGGATGGCGAGGTGGGCACCGTAGAACAGAGCGAGTCCGAGCTGGCTGAAGATGAGCAAGTCGGTGAGTGACCAGAAGCGAGCGAAGAGCACAAAGAGTCGTATTTCGCCATCGCGGAAGGCGGCGTTCCGCTCGGCGAGTTTGGTGCGTTCGTAGTCTTGTCGTGCGAAAGCTCGGACGACGCGGATACCGGAGATATTCTCCTGGATGGTGGCGGTCAGAGCGCCTTCGGCCTCATCCATCGTCTTGAAGCTGTTGCGGATGGAGAAGAAGAAGTAGGTGGAGACGAACAGGAGGACGGGCATGAGGATGGTGGAGATGAGTCCCATGCGCCAGTCGATCCAGAATAGGATGGGGACGATGAGGGCGGCGAGTAGGACGACGCGGAAGAGTTCGACGATCTGACTACCGACGAAGAGTCGGACGGTGTCGATGTCGGAGGTACAGCGTTGGACGAGGTCACCGGTCTCGGCATGAGCGAAGTACTGAACGGGGAGTCGTTGGAGGTGGTCATACATCCGGTCACGGACGCTGCGCGCGATGCGTTCGGAGGCGTAGGCGGTGTAGCGTCCGCCTAGGTACTCGAACACCGCACTAGCCGAAACGATGATGAGGACGAGTGTTCCTGCGGCGGCGAGGATCGTGGCGGTGGTGTAGTTCTGGCTGATGGATGACCAGAGTTCGAGGAGCCATGCGGGCCCCTGCGTGGCATCGTTGCGGAGGACGAAGTCGATCGTGTAGCGCACGATGACCGGTGTGCCGATGACGGCGAGGCCAGCGGATGCGATCACGGCGAGAAACGCCGGGAGATAGTCGCTGATCCTGCTGAGGATGAGCGAGGTGATCGAGAGCGTGGATTTAGATCGAGACACAGGGTATTCCCGTGGTCAGTGGGGGTGCTGCGCTTCGGCGTAAGCCGGGCGCAGCCGTAGAGTAGGGTGAGGATGTGCGGTGGTCGCTGAGGCGTAGCGCGAGGCTGCGGGTCAGCGGCGGGTGGCGTGGATAATCATGAGCATGAGCGTGCCTCCCGAAGTGGGGAAGCGAGCACCATACTCAACCGGCGCAGCGGATGCCAGCGTGTTGAGAGAGAAATGAGAAAAAAGTTCAGCGCCTGCTGAGCAAAAGAGCCGGGAGGCCGAGGAGTAGGGCCGAGGCAGGTTCGGGAAGCGCAAGAGGAGCGGCTGCGGGTGTGGCGTCGAAACCGAAGGCTGAGGCGAGGAGTGAGAGGTCGATGAGATCGACGACGGCGTCGCCGTTGAAATCACCCAGAGACCAGCGGGCGTCGGTTGCGCCAAAGTGGGTGGCGAGTGTTGAGAGATCGACGAGATCGACTTTGAAGTCGAGGTTGGTATCGCCTAGTTCTGATCCGAAGATGTCGCGGACCCAGAAGGCGATGTCATCGGCGTCGGTGTCGAGGTCACCATCGAGATCGAAGGCTGGGTCGCCTAAGAGGGTTGCCAGGAGTTCGAGGTCTCGGAGGTTGACCATAGCGTTGAGGTCAATGTCGCCTGGGACATCGCCGAGATTGACATTAACGATGGTGGCTCGTGCAAGGGGATCGCCGAGGACCATGTTTTGCCAGGAGAGGTAAGGGATGCCTGACCAGGCAGCTTCGACCCATGACAATCGTTGGAAGGCTCCGAGGTCGGTCAGGAAGTTGGGGAGGAGATGTTCGTTGTCGGCCATGCCAAAGGTAAACGGCTCGTAGACAGCGCCGATCCCGAAGGTTCCGCCTGCTGCTATCCAGTCAGCGAGTTGCGCCTGATCGTTATAGCCATTGACGATGCCGTTGAAGTTGCGGGCAGAAAAACTTTCGGTGCTGTTATAGATAGCACCATCGACAAGCTGGTCTGACCATGTGTTGATGAAACCACGATTATCTGTGTTACCGCCATTGTGGTTTCCGCCGTAGGTAATGAGGCCTGCGACGGGCCCTTCGACGACGCGAGCGCTGGCGGTTCCGAGAAAGGCGGCGGTCTCTTCACCAAGAAGAAACTCTGAGCCGTTATCGTCGAACTCAACGGCATTGTAGTAGAAGGGAGTTGAGTTGACGAAATCATCGAAGTCATCGCCGCCCTCATTGAGGCCGTTGAAGATTGACCAGTCGAACTCACTGCTTGAGTTTTCATCGACGACGATGGTGTAGTGACTAGTGTTGTAGATGGGGTTTTTAGCGCGATCAATCATCGCCAGAACATCTTTGACGGAGTAGCCATCGAGACGCGATGTAAGCAGCATGTCGCCAGCATCAGACTCAGTGCCTCCGGGCTCTCTCATGCGGTAGGCTGTTCCGCCGCCGATGATCTGGAAGCTGTTGGGATTGGTGATCGTTGAGCGATCAAAGTCTGTGATCTTCGACGTGCTACTCCAGTAGGGGTTGGTCACAAAGTTATCGGAGGCGGAGTCAAAAGGTCCGTTGGCCTCGCCAGTCTCGGTGTCCTGCCAGAGGAGTGTGAGTTCAGAATCGACGGAGGCGTAGGTTGCGTTGTCGGCATTGAGCAGATTGACGGCTGTGGGCGGATTGTTGCCGGCGCTGGGTGTGTTGCGATCGTCGATGCGATGGGGGATGCCCTTGGTGAGGGTGATGACGGCGACCTGCTGCTCGAGGTTGTTGGTGGTGAGATAGTCGCGGATGGGGTCGCGGAGTTTGCCGGTGTAGTCGGCATAATCGAAGAAGGTGCTGCCGGTGACGGTCGGGTCGTTGAGATCGAAGCCTAGGACGCCGGGGCGTGAGGTGAGGTAGTGGTTGTAGACGGCGACGCTATCGGCCTGGGCCGAGTTGTAGACGACCAGGACGTTGTCCTCGTCCAGTGCGAGAGCGGGAGCGGCCGCAGCAAGCAGTGTGCAAGCGGCTGCCAAGAGCCCGCGGGCACTGGTGCAAAGCGATGGATAGAGCTTGGGCATGCATTCCCGATCGAAGGCGGGGGGTTTCTCCCCGTGAGTTGGAACGCACGGGATACCTACATTATGCACGATGGACCCCTGCTGGGTCGTAATTTTCGGTGATTCATCGAGTTGCGCGTCTGGATAAAGGGGTTTTGCAGGCCTTGGGGTCGGTCTATCAGGCCTGAACGATACGGGCGGAAGGGTTTACCTGGTTTCTCATAACCCCCCGAGTGTCCACGATCAGGCGGGCGTGCTGGGCGATCATGGACCAGTCGTACCAGCCGTGGTGGCAGGCAATAACAATAGCATCGGCGTCGGCGAGAGCCTGCTCTGACCAGTCGATGCTCTTGAGCCCGAGGTTCAGACCGTTAGCAACGGGTGCTTCGGGCAGGTAGGGGTCGTGGTAGGTGATGCGGGCACCGAGTTGGCGAAGTCGGCGGATCAGTTCGTAGCTTGGTGACTCGCGGACGTCATCGACATCAGGTTTGTACGCGAGACCAAGGATCAGGATTTTGGCATCGCGAACGGAAAGGCCGGCGTCGTTGAGCGCGAGGGCGGTGCGTTCGACGACGTAGCGCGGCATGGCGTGGTTGACCTCACCGGCGAGCTCAATGAAGCGTGTGGGTTGACCCGCCGCTTTGGCACGCCAGGCCATGTAGAAGGGGTCGATCGGGATGCAGTGCCCGCCGAGGCCGGGGCCGGGGTAGAACGGTTGGAAGCCGAAGGGCTTGGTGGACGCGGCCTGGATGACTTCCCAGATATCGACGCCTATGTCGGAGAGGACAACTTTCATCTCGTTGACGAGCGCGATGTTGACGGCGCGGTAGATGTTTTCGAGGAGCTTGGCGGCCTCGGCGACTTCGGCAGAGGAGACCGGCACGACCTGATCGAAGGCCGTTTGGTAGAGCGCGGTCGCGCGACGTGTGGCTTCATCGTCGAGCCCGCCAACGAGTTTGGGGACGCTGCGGAGCGTCTGGTCCTGGCGGCCGGGGTCTTCGCGCTCGGGTGAGTAGGCGATAAAGCAATCGGAACCTGGGGTGTAGCCGTGGGCAGTGAGGATGGGGGCGACGAGGTCCCGGGTGGTGCCGGGGTAGGTCGTGGATTCGAGGACGACAAGGGCACCTCGCCTGAGTCGTTGGGCGGCGGTGGTGGCTGCCTCGATGACGTGGCTCAGGTCGGGTTCGCGGTGTGGCCCAAGAGGGGTGGGCACGGCGATGAGCACGGCGTCGGCTAGCCCGATGGCGACGGGGTCGGTGGTGGGTGTGAAGCGGCCGGAGCGGATGGCCTCAGCGACGCGGGTTTCGGGGATATGCCGGAGGGTGCTGCGGCCCTCAGCGAGCCTGGCGACCTTGGAGGCGTCGAGGTCGAAGCCAATCACCTTGAGCCCGGCTTCGGCGAGTGTGAGCGCCAGCGGGAGACCGACGTAGCCCAGGGCCATCACGGCCACGGTGGCTGGGGGGTGCAGGGCGAGGGGTTGATCAGTGTTCTCAGTCACGCCGAGGATGATAGCCCGTGTCGGGGGTGTTCTGTGATGTGTGTGGAATAGTGGGGGCATGGCCGTGGTTGACGGATTTACCCGGCTAGAGGCCGGGCATGGCAGAACGACGGACCTTGGCCTAGGATTCGTGAAACGAGAACCCCTTGCTCGCTGCGGCGGGCTGAACCTGAAGGATAGAACTATGGCCAGTGAAACTGTGCTGGAGCTCACCGATTCGAACTTTGACCAGGAAGTCATCAACAGCGATCAGCCCGTGCTGGTCGATTTCTGGGCCGAGTGGTGCCAGCCGTGCCGGATGCTCGGACCGACGATAGACGAACTGGCGACTGAGTACCAAGGCAAGGTCAAGGTTGGTAAAGTGGATACGGACAACAATCGCGACACCGCTGTGAAGTACGGCATTCAGTCGATCCCGACGGTAATGCTGTTCCAGAAGGGTGAGGTCGTGAAAAAGTTTGTCGGCCTCCAGCCAAAGCCGGCTTTCGCGGCGGAACTCGACAAGGTCTCCGGCTAAACCGCCGGTTTAACCAGCCCCCCCACCGATGCCCGCGGCGTGCTCTGCAATAGAGCCCCGCGGGCGTCTTATTTTGACCGATAGGCGATAAGCTCTGGGACAACAGTGGAGGTCCTGATGTCGACACGATTCGAGCAGACGCGGCTGGATAACGGCCTAGAAATCGTAACCGAGAGCTGGCCTTCGGCGTACACCTCGGCGATTGGGTTTTTCGTGCGTGCGGGAGCGCGTGACGAGACGCCGAAGCAGATGGGGGTGTCGCACTTTCTTGAGCACATGATGTTCAAGGGCACAGCGTCGCGGAGTGCGGAGGAGGTCAACCGGGCTTTTGATGAGGCGGGGGCGAACTACAACGCTTACACCTCGCACGAGCAGACGGTGTATTACGCGCATGTGCTACCCGAGCGGCTGGATGAAGTCACAGACCTGTTCGCGGACATGCTGCGGCCCGCGCTGCGAGAAGAAGACTTCGATATGGAGAAGAACGTCATCCTCGAAGAGATCGGGATGTACGACGACCGGCCGGACTGGCGGCTGCAGCACGAGTTGCTTGAGCGGTATTTCGGCCATCACCCGCTGGGCTTTCGAGTGTTGGGCACCCATGACACGGTCTCGAAGCTGACGGCGGAGGGGATGCGGAAGTATTTCGATCATCGCTATGCGAGCAATCAGATCGTTGTTGCGGCGGCGGGGCATGTGGATCACGCTCACCTGGTGAAGCGGGTTGGTGCCTTGACGGATCATTGGAAGGCTTCTGACCTCAATGGTCGTCATCCGGCGGAGCCAGCGGCGGCGGCAGGGCCCGTGACGGTTCAGGATGACAAGGCGGCGCGACACTACTCGGCTTTTGTGTGCCCGGCCCCCGGGATGCAGGATGAGCGGCGGTATGTCGCCAAGATTTTTGCGGACCTGGTCGGTGACGGCGAAGGTTCGCGGCTGTTTTGGGCGCTGATCGATCCGGGGCTGGCTGATGAGGCCGACCTCTCTTACGACCCTCATACCGATGGCGGGGTGTATATGGCGTACGTGGCTTGCCCGCCTGGCGATGCGGAGCGGGTTGAGACGATCCTGATGGAGACCCTCAAGTCGGTGGCCACGGACCTGGATGAAGATGAGTTGACACGAGCAAAAAATAAACTGGCCACGTCGGCGACGCTTCAAGGTGAACGGCCGAGCGGTCGGATGCACGCCATCGGTTCTCAGTGGCTCAATCTGGGGACCTACAGCACGCCCAGGGAAGAACTTGAGCGGCTGATGGCGGTGACGCGACAGGATGTGCTGAGTCTGATCGAGGCTTTTCCGATCGAGCCGCGAACGTGGGTGCGGATGTCACCTTCGGGGAAAGGCTGATCGATGCACCCGATCTCGGAGATTCTTGATGAGCTTCGTCAGGGGAAGATGATCGTTCTAGCGGACGACGAGCACCGCGAGAACGAGGGTGATCTGGTGATCGCGGCGCAGTTCATCACGCCTGAGGTGATCAGTTTCATGCTCCGTCAGGCGGCGGGGATGATGTGTATTGCGTTGAGCCCGGCGATCTGTGATCGGCTGCGGCTTGATCCGCAAGCGGTGGTTAATACGTCGTCTCGCAGCACGGCGTACACGGTGTCGGTGGATGCCCATGATCGTTACGGGGTGACGACAGGTGTGAGTGCGCAAGATCGGGTGACGACGCTTCGGCTGCTCGCTGATCCGGCGTCGGGTCCGATGGATTTTGTGCGGCCGGGGCATATCCACCCGCTGCGGGCTCGGGCGGGAGGTGTGCTGGTGCGTACCGGGCAGACGGAGGGATCGGTTGATCTGTGTCGCCTCGCGGGTCTTGAGGAGGCGGCGGTGATCATCGAAGTGATGAAGGGCGACGGCACCATGGCCCGGCGGCCGGACCTTGAGCGATTGTGCTCGGAGCACAACCTGAAGATGTGCACGGTGGCGGACGTGATCGAGCACCGTTTGTCTCGGGAGTTGCTGGTCGAGCGGGTCGATGAGGCCGAGATCGAGACGGCGGAGGGCCCATTTCGGCTGATTGCTTTTGAATCGCGCGTGGACCCGATGCCGCATGTGGCGTTGGTGAAGGGGGAGATCGGGCGACTCGACGCGGACGGGCTGCCAGTGGATATCGATGAGCCGGTGCTGGTTCGGATGCACAGCCAGAATCTGCTGGGTGATGTTTTTGGTGACGTGAGCAAGCCGTCGGGCCGATCGCTTCGGGCGGCGATGCGGAAGATCCAGGCTGAGGGGCGCGGCGCGGTGGTCTATCTCCGGCACGAGGGGATGGGTGCGGGGTTGCTCAAGCGATTGCAGACGCTAAAGGAATCGGAGCGTTCGGATGAGCCGCGGCCCCAGCCGGTGCGCAGTCAGGAGCATCCGGGGGTTCGCCCGCCCGCTCGCAAGCAGGACTACGGGATCGGGTCGCAGATCCTTCGGAATCTGGGGATTCGGCGTCTAAAGCTGCTGACCGATCACCCGTTTACGCCTACGGCGCTGAGCGGGTTTGGGCTGAGCATTGAGGGGTTCGAGGGGCTGCTGGATGACGCTTCAGAGGACTGAGGCGATCTCCCGATCACTCGTCATCGTTACTGATCCCGCGGTAGCCACGGCTCGGGGCATCCTCGTCTCTGGGCTGTGCTTGAGGCTCGTCCTCATCGTGGGCCGAGAGCACGCTATTGGAGTAGCCCCGGCTGCCTGAGGGCTGATCGGAATCAGACATCGAGGAGGCGGAAGGGTGCTCAGCGCGGAGGTCGTTGTGCCGATTGGTCGGGGCTTCGCCGCGAGGACGGGCCTCGTTGATGGTGAGCGGACGGTTATTAAACGGCTGACCGGCGAGCGCCTCGATGGCTTTGGCACCCTCATCGTGATTCGGCATCTCGACGAAGGCGAAGCCTCGCGGACGACCGGTTTCGCGGTCAAACACGAGGGTGGCTCGATCGACCACGCCAAAGGGCTTGAAGTGCTCGACGAGGTCCTGATCGGTGGTGTCGTAGGGCAGATTGCCGACGTAGATATTCACGCCCCTGTGTCCTTCATGGTGAGTTAATAAACGGCCGGGAACCCGCAGACAGCTTTGAACAACGCAGGATGCTTCCCGGTGTGACCTAGAACACTAGCCCGGAAAGCGGGTGAGTTCAAGGGCTGGGTCACGATGGTTTGATCAGCTCAGGAGCATTTCCAGGTCCTCGCGGGAGAGTTGCTGGAGGCCTTCGTCGGTCTGTTGCTGGTCGACGACGGCTTCGGCAAGCTGTTTTTTCCGCTTCTGGAGCTGCTGGATGCGTTGTTCGACGGTTCCCTCGCAGATCATGCGGTAGGCAAAGACGGGCTTGGTCTGGCCGATGCGGTGGGTTCGGTCGATGGCCTGGGCCTCGGCGGCGGGGTTCCACCAGGGGTCGAGGATGAAGACGTAGCCGGCGGCGGTGAGATTGAGGCCGACCCCGCCAGCCTTGAGGCTGATGAGGAAAGCGGGGATCGAGGCGCTGTTCTGGAATCGCTCGACCTCTTCCTTGCGGTTTCGGGTCTGGCCGTCGAGGTAGCACAACGGGATGCTCTTGGCCTCGAACCGCTTGCGGACCAAGGCGAGCATGGAGGTGAACTGGCTGAAGATGAGGACCTTGTGTCCTTCTTCGATCAGGTCTTCCATCATCTCCATCAGGGCGTCGAGCTTGGCCGAGGAGGTCTGGTCGTATTCGGACGAGATGAGCGCGGGATGGCAAGCGGCCTGCCGGAGACGGAGGAGGGCTTCGAGGACCATGACCGAGGAGTGACGCATGACCAGGTCGTTGCCGGTGGTGGCGCCAGCGGCGTCGAGCTGGGTGAGCAACTGGCCGCGGTAGTGGTCGCGCAGCTTGTCGTAGACCTTGCGCTGGTCGGGGTCCATGTCGCAGAGGATGGTCTGCTCGGTCTTGGGCGGGAGGTCCTTGAGGACCTGGTCCTTGGTCCGACGGAGGATCATCGGGCGCAGGGCGCGGGCGAGCTGCTGGATCGCTGGCATCACATCGTCTTCAACATCGTCGTCATCGTTAACGGCTTCGGCAGCAGTGACCCCACCGTTGGCGGGTGCCGTGCCATTGGTGACCCTAGCATTGGAGGCCTTGACGAGTTCGCTGAATCGGCTTGAGACGCCGAGCATGCCGGGGTTGAGATACTCGAAGATGGACCAGAGGTCGCCGAGGTGGTTCTCGATCGGCGTGCCGGTGAGGGCGAGTCGGTGGCGAGCTTCGATGAGTCGGCTGGCGCGGGCGACTTGGGACATCGGGTTCTTGATCGCCTGCGCCTCGTCGAGGATGGCGTAGTCGAAGGTGATCTCCTGGAGCTGCTCGACGTCACGGCGCATCAGGCCGTAGGAGGTCACCACGAGGTCGTAGCTGCCGAGTTTCTTGAGGTCCGCAGCGCGATCGGGTCCGGTGTAGGCGAGCACGCGAAGCTCTGGCGTGAATCGCTCGGCCTCGTCGATCCAGTTGAACACGACGGATCGCGGCGCGACGATGAGGGTCGGGTTAGTGACCGGCGAGCCCTGCGGCTGGTCAGGGTTGAGCGAGGGTTCATCGGAACCATGCCGGACACGAGCCTGGAGCATCGCGAGCACCTGGATCGTTTTACCAAGGCCCATGTCGTCGGCGAGGATCCCGCCCAGGCTGAGCTGGCGCAGAAAATGAAGCCACCCAAGACCGACACGCTGGTAGGTGCGGAGCTTGCCGTGGAAGGTCTCATCGGGGTCGATCGGCTCGACCGAAGCGCCCTGGGCCAGAGACGCGCGGAAGTTGTCGAAATGCTCATCGGTTTCGAGTGTGGTCTTGTCCGCGAGCATGGTGTCGAGGAGGGCAGCCTGCGAAGCGCGGAAGCGGAGGTGATCACCCTGAGCTTTGCCGAGTGCGGTCAGGAGTCCGCGATCGGCGAGCCATTCTTCTGGAAGGAGGCCGGTCGAGCCATCATCCAGCCGGACCAGATTCTGCCCGCTGCGGACGGCCTCGACGATCTGCGGGAGCCCAACGGTGACGGTCGCGCCGTCATCGGTGGTGTAGCTCACTTCGCCGCGGAGCTCGAACCAGTCGATACCCGAGCGGATGGCCAGGCGCGGGTCACTGGGGCGTCGCACAGCAGCGTCTTCAGCGAGGACGATCCACTGGCGGCTGATGAGGTCGGCCACGACGCCGAGAACGTCGCGCCGGCGGATCGAGAGCAACGGCCGGCCGTTGGGTGATGTGCCTGCCGAGCGGAGCCCGAGGATGCCGAGTCGTTCTGCGGCGGCACGTTCGGAAGAGCGGTCGCGGAGGACCAGATCAGTGGCGGTCGCCACGGCTTCGGTGGCTTCGGTGGCTTCGCCTTCAACGGGTTCAAGCGGGGCTTCCTGGGGCGCGATGTAGCTGCCCGGGGTGCCCCATTCGATCCGGGTGCCGGCGTAGTCGAACGACAGTTTGGCCAGGAGCTGCTGACGGCTGTTCGAGCTCTCTGCGACGCCATCCGCGGCGGAGAGGATCTCAAGTCGCGGGGTCGGTGTCGTTTGAACGACAGGACGGCCGACGCCCTCGGGCAGGTCGAGTTCGGGCAACTGCGGGAGCCTGTAAAGCCGGTCGAGGAAGCGTTCGACATCGGCCTTGGGGATCAGCAGCGAGCGGTCGCCATCGTCGATGGGATCGTTCTCACGAAACTGCCAGACCCAGCGGGAGGACCCGCCGTCTTCAAAGCAAGAGGCTCGGCCCTGGACCACAGCGACGCCACCCGACCCTGCGAGCAGCAGGGAGGGCTCATGGATGGGGACGTTGGCGTTGCCCCGGCGAAGCTCGGCGCTGAGGCGCAGGTTCTCGTTGGTGTCGTCCCACTGGCCAACCGCCCAGAGGGACCAGTGCCCCGCGTCATCCCACGACAGCGGCTGTTCGTTGGGGTGCTCAGGATCGGTGATGAGCACCGCCCTGCCGGTTGAGGCGACTAAGCGGAGCACGCGTTCGGTCGCGCTGCGGGGGACCGCGAACAGTGATCCGGAGCGATCACCACGCGAGACGGTGGTGTCCTCCGAGTCCGTCATGGTCGTGGCGCCAACGAGAAGCGTGGCGATCTCACGATCGGTTTCTTCAGTGAGCGTCGCCAGCGTCGAGGGTGCCAGGCGGAGAGCTCGGGGGCGACTCCAGCCGCGTGCAATAGGGGTCTGCTGCCGGAGTTCGAGGATCAGTTGGTGGTGGCGGTGAGACAACTCAACGCGAACAACGTACTGGATACGTCTGGGAGCCAGCAGGTCATCGACTTCGGGCTCGGTGTTCTCCATCGAACTGGGGCGGAGAAGGGTCAGGCGCCCGGACCACTCGGGTTCTGAGCGAACCGGCGAGCGTGATTCTTCGGGGCGTTTACGCGCTCGTGGCGGCCGGACGCTCAGCTCCCGGATCTGCCGGGCCAGCTCTGCGGTCCCCGCGATCGAGGGCCGGCTCTGGAGGTCCACCAGGCTGGCCCAGATGTGCCTGCAGAACAAACCGTTATCAAACACCTCGCACCCGCATTCAGCGATCGCCGCCCGGTCCTCCTTGCGGAGGATAACCAGGTGCTCCCCGTCATCGTTGACGAGGAACCGGACCAGTTCGGTCTCGGTCTCGGGTGTTGAGCGATCCACGGCACCAGCCTGCTGAAGCTGACGGCCACGGACCCGCTCATCACTCTGAAAGAAGGGTGACCACGACGTCACCAAGGACATAAGCATTCACCCCATCGTTCGGGACAGCGGTCTCTGAGTAAGAGGAACAAGGTTATCTCGCCAGCGTGTGCGGGGCAATCCGGCTCCCCGATCCAGCCGACTTTGACCTATCCTTCGCCGGTGGCTGAACCGGTGAACTTCCTGCTTGTACTTCCCTGGCTGTTGGGCTGGGCCCTGACGCTCGTCTGGTTCTGGCGGCGCGGGGTGATCGGTCCGCGGGCTCGGCTGGTGGCCTCCGCAGGACCGATCTCGCCTCTGGATGGCCTGGTCGCGATCCTGCTGGTGATCGGGGGGTCAACGGCGTTCGGTCTGGTCGTCCAGCAACTCGGCCTGAACGCGGAATCATCCAGCGACCTGACCAAGGCGTTGCTGATCCCTGCGGGTCAGTTCGCGTTTCTGGGGATCGCGGGACTCTACGGGCTGGTTGTGATGATGCAGGGGGCTAAGCACACAGCGCCGACGATCCATCACCTGGTGTTGATTACGGCAGGCGGGTGCGTCGCCACGATCACGCTTGGGCAGGGGACGGTGGTGGTGATCGCGTGGATCGGATCGTTACTGGGATTTGAAGCCCCGACGATCGCGCACAAGGGGCTGGTTGAGATCATTGCGGCTTCGGACCCACTGGTGCTGACCATCCGGCTGGCCTCGGCGTTGCTATTGGCACCGGTCTTCGAGGAACTGGTGTTTCGCGGAATTATCCAGCGGGCGATTCACAGCGCAATCGGGAGCATCTGGCCGACGCTGATCCTGACCTCACTGTTCTTCGGGCTCG
This sequence comes from Phycisphaeraceae bacterium, assembly GCA_040222855.1. NCBI lineage: Bacteria > Pseudomonadati > Planctomycetota > Phycisphaerae > Phycisphaerales > Phycisphaeraceae > Phycisphaeraceae bacterium. The sequence goes on from JAVKCD010000019.1 coordinate 232,387, forward strand.
TGCACGCTTCACTCGTTCCGTTGCAGGGATTGCCCGGACTGGTTGTGCTTGGTGTTATTTTCGGTTGGCTTTACGCGCGCACCGGGCGGCTGTGGGTTGCGATCGTCGCACACGTTGTCTTCAACGCATTCAATGTCGCGATGGCCTTCATCTTCTACGCGGCCTCAGTGCCGCCAGCTTCTTAGGATGAGCCTATGAACAAGACCATCGAATGGATTGGCGACGCTGACTCAGGATTCCTGCGACTCCTCGATCAGACCAGACTTCCTGGTGAGACGGTTTTTCTCGACTGTGCTGATGTTGATGCGGTCTGGCACGCGATCAAACGACTCTCGGTGCGTGGGGCACCGGCGATCGGAATCTCTGCAGCGTATGGCTGCGTGCTCGGGGCACGCGAGGGTAAGCTCGCCGAGTCGATTGCCTACCTCCGCACCTCGCGGCCGACGGCGGTCAATCTCTTTTGGGCCCTCGACCGCATTGAATCACTCGGTGACGCCGATGCCCACCGGGTGCTGAACGAGGCCAGGGCGATTCACGCGGAAGACGAGGCGATGTGCCAGCGTATCGGCGAGCACACCCTCGATATCCTCCAGAAGCTGACCGGTCAGAACCAGGATCGAGACCTGCGGCTGATTACCCATTGCAACACCGGTCGGCTGGCCACGGGTGGGATCGGAACCGCCGTCGCCGGGGCCTATCTGGCCAAGCAGGCAGGCCGGAACGTGGTGGTCTTCGCTGACGAGACTCGCCCGCTGCTGCAAGGCGCACGACTGACGGCGTATGAGCTGGGCGAAGCGGGCATCGACGTTCGGGTTGGTTGTGATGGAGCCGCCAGCGAGGTCATGCGGTGCGGGATGGTCGATGCGGCAATCGTGGGCGCTGATCGCATCGCCGCCAACGGCGACACGGCCAACAAGGTCGGCACCTGCGGACTCGCCGCTCTGGCGCGACACCACGGTATCCCTTTCCTGGTTGCAGCGCCAGTGACGACCTTCGATCTCAAGACCGCCAGCGGAGCCGAGATCCCGATCGAACAGCGAGCCGGAGAAGAAGTCACCGAGGGGATGGGACGACGAACCGCGCCACCGGGTGTCGCTGTCTTCAACCCGGCTTTCGACATCACACCCGCTGAGTTGATCACGGCGATCGTGACCGATCGTGGCGTTATCTCGCCCGTGAACGAAGTCGAAGTACGCCAACTCATCGGGGATTAACTCATCACGACACCTCGATGAGACAGCGCCCTTCAGTCTCTCTCGCGCAGCGCGTGACAACCATCCCGCGCTTTTTCAAGGAGACGACTCAGCCGCTGGAGTTCGTTGTCGGAGAGCTGCCCGAGTTGCCTGTGGTGAATCTCGGTTTTCGACGCTTCAAGTTTATTCAGCAGGTCAAGGCCCTTGCGGGTGATGGACACCAGCACCAGCCGCCTGTCCTCTTCGGTGCGGTGACGCGCTGCAAAGCCATCATTGACCAGGCGATCGACCAGGCGCGTGACGTCCGGCACGCGGGCGACCAGTTGCTCGCCGATGTCCTGAGACGGAACCGGATCGGGGTGATGCCCACGGAGGATGCGCAGCGCGTTGTAAGTCGATTCGGACAGCCCCACGGACTTGAACAGCCTGCGAAACGCCTCCGAGAGCGTGTGATGGGTGCGGACTAGGTTGAGGTAGGCCTCCTCCGCGGGGTCATCGAAGGGACGCTTCTTGCCGATCTCGTCTTGCAGCCGCGCCATAGCTCTTCCTCTCGTTGAAACAGGTCTCGATGAAATGATATGCATCAACGATATCTGTATCAACAAGTATCGGCTGCACTTCGCTCAAGCCCCGTGATTCGTATGCTGCTCGGATGAGTGAGCCACCCGCCGCCACCGCCCCCCTGCCGCCCCGCGAGCCGATGATCGCCTTCGAGGCGAGTTATCGCGGCAAAGTCCGCGATCTCTATCGGGTTCAGCTGACCGATGGACGGCGAGCGGTGATGCTGGTCGCGACCGACCGCCTCTCGGCGTTCGATGTCGTCCTTCCCGATCCGATCCCCGGACGCGGGATCATCCTGACGCAACTCACACGCTTCTGGCTCAACAAAATCGAACGCGAACTCGATGACGCCCCCGACCATCACCTGCTCACCACCGATCCAAACGATGTCGAGGGTCTTAGCACAGACGACGCCGAGAAACTCCGTGGCCGCGTGACCCTCGGTCGCCCCTGCCGGACGATCCCGATCGAGTGCGTCGCCCGAGGCTATCTCGCCGGCTCGGGCTGGAAGAGTTATCAGCACGACCGGACCGTCTGTGGCGTGACACTCCCCGACGGCCTCCGCCTGGGTGATCGTCTGCCCGAACCGATCTTCACGCCCGCCACCAAAGCGGAGACCGGCCACGATGAGAACATCAGTTTCGATCAGGCCGTTGAAATCGTGGGCGGCGAGCGTGCAACTTGGCTGCGCGACACCACCCTGAACCTCTACCGTTTTATCGCTGCACACGCGGAGGCCCGCGGCCTCCTGCTGGCGGACACCAAGTTCGAGTTCGGCCTGCCACTGGATGAGCAGGACCATCCGATCGAGTCGGCGACGCCCATCCTGATCGATGAGGTCGCCACGCCCGACAGCTCGCGCTACTGGCCGGCGCAGGGCCACGAGCCGGGTCGTGAACCGGCGAGCTTCGACAAGCAGATTGTTCGCAATGCACTGGAAGCGATCGCCGCGCGGGGTGAATGGAACAAGACCCACCCCGGGCCACGACTGCCGAGCGACGTACTCGACCAGACCGCCCAGCAGTACCGGCTCGTCTACGAACGACTGACCGGCTCAACAGCCCCCGCCTGAGTCGTTGGGGGCATCAACCGCCCAGATTCTCATATTCAGCAGACCTCAAGGCCGTTCGGCATGAAGTCCGAAATCATGATTGTGACCTGAGGCGAGCGCGGGTATGCTTGCTCTTCCTGACCAGCACGGGCTGGATGACCTCGGGGTGTAGCTCAGCTTGGTAGAGCGCTTCGTTCGGGACGAAGAGGCCGCAGGTTCAAATCCTGTCACCCCGATTCACGTCTGATTCACCCCCGCGACATCTGTATTCGCCAGAAACCAAGCCCCACAATCGCGTACACCCCGACCGGCTCGGGAAGATTCGTCGGCGACCCGACGCCGAAGCTCATGGCGAGTTGTGACAGGTCGATCAGATCCACCAGGCCATCGGCGTTGAAATCGGCATCAGCCCAGCCATCAGCCGAGCCACCAAACCCACTCGCCAGGATGCTCAGGTCGATCAGGTCCACCGCCAGGTCGAGGTTGGCGTCGCCGCGTGCGCTCCCGGCGAGCACCAGCCACGCGTCCACGTCCGCCGAAGTCACCAGCCCGCTGCTATTGAGGTCGAGCAACGGGTTCGCCGAGCCAAACCCCGCCGCGATCAGGTCGATGTCCGCCGCGGTGAGCAGGCCGTCACCATCGATGTCGCCGGGCAGCCCCAACGGGACGTAATCATCGATCCAGTCGAGGAACGCCGAGACGCGCGTCAGCCCGCTCAGGTCGCCATACCCGCTGAAGATGCCGTCGAACGACAGGCCGACCGACACCACACCCGCGACGTGGGGGACACCGTCGATGTCGATGTACCCCGGCCCGCCGGAGTCGCCGATCGCGCTGAGGCCTTCAAACGCCGTGGGCGTCCCCAGCCCCGTCGGATTCGACGCCGAGGTACCCGGCACCGGATCGAAATCCATGAACATCACCGAGGCCTGGTACGCCGAGAGATTAAACGGGCTCGCCGGCTCCCCGCCGAACACATCGACGGTGTTGGTGACCGCTGAGGGCACACCGTTGCTGTTGACCAGACCACCCGAAAAACCATTCCCAAACTGACCGTACCCGACGATCGTGATCTGCTCCCCAAGCTCCGCGCCATCATTCATAAACAGCGGCGCTGGCGTGATCCCGACCAACGGCGCATCCAGATGGATCAGCCCGATGTCGAGATTGAACGCCGACGCGAACGGGTTGAACCCCGGAAAAGGAATCCACGCGCTCGCCGAAGCGACGACCGGGGCGCCGTTGTCCCGATCGGTGAAGCTCAGGTCGATCGCCGTGATCGTCGGCGACGTCAGAGGGTGGGCCGCCGTCAGCACCCACTCAGGGTGAATCAGTACGCCGGAGGCCAGCGCGTTGCCCAGCGCAGGATTTGTGATGCTTAGCTGCCCGGCCGACTCATAACCCACCCCCGCCGCGAGCCCGCGGACATCGGCCAGTTGTAGGTCATGCCGGTAGGTCACCGCCATCGACGCCGGCGTGACGGTCAACACGGAACACAGAGCAAGGATCGACGACGCACGCATGTCTCTCTCCGCTCCAAAGACCCGGAATCAGTTGCCCGCAATAAAGTACTGCTCGAGCGTTTCACCACGGGTATCTAGCCAGCTATAAAGATCCGCGATCCCGCGGACATTCGTCGGGTCATCTCTGAAAACCTGATTAAACGAAAGAAAGCTCCCGCTTCCATCACCGTACGCCACATTCACACCCTTGCCCTTGTGCGCTCCGAGACTGTCATTGAACTGATGCTGACACCAGGACAGCGCCAAAGCCGCGTTGTCGCTGAATCGCAGTGAGCCGAAGTAAACATTCTTCTCGTTGACGCCCTGAGATGCCGCGTATCCCGACTTCTGCTCTTTCGATACCATCTCAGACCGGTTCGCATAGGTGCCAAGCCCCACCCGCTTGCCGGGATTGAACCCCAGCGTCCCCCAGTTCTGAGCGCCGAAGTTCTCATCCGCCTCCGTGACCTGCCTGGCCTCACCCGAGCCACCAAAGGCGCTGACCTCTGCGACCGCAGGCTCAGGACAGAAGAAAAACTCAAGGTCCCCGATGTACTGCTCCTCGTACAGAATTCCGTGCCCCGAAGGACCGCCCACGTTCCAGAGAAAGACGCCCCCAACCTGCGTACTCCCGGGAAGATCCCGGTCTGCTGAATAGACGTTCAATGTGTACCCCCCAAAGGTCACGTTATAAGTCCGTGGCTGAGTATCCAGTGGCGGCACCGTCGCCACAAACATTTTATCGTTGTAGTCCACCGCATAAGCATTTCGTGCGATCGCAACCTGCCGCTGATTCGACAGGCACTGAATCGACCGCGCACTGTCACGCGCCGCGCCCAACGCCGGCAGCAGAATCCCGATCAACAGGGCGATGATCGAGATCACCACCAGCAGTTCGATCAGTGTGAAGCCTCGGCCAACATGAGATCGATGGTCCATGACAGAGTCCTTGCCGTCTGGGTAATTACAGACAGTCATCATGCCCGCCGACGCAACGCGGCCAGCACACCGAGCCCGAGCAAGGTCACCCCCGCTGGTTCCGGAGCCGCGGCCGTCGAGCCGAAGTTGCTCGCCAGCGTCGAGAGATCGATCAGATCAACCGCGCCATCGAGATTAAAGTCCCCCTGATCCCAGAACGCGCCGGAAGTTGTGCCGAAGTTCGACGCCAGCGTCGAGAGATCAATCAGATCAACCGAGAAATCCAAGTTCGCGTCCCCGCCGAACGTCCCGTAGGCATCGGTCACCCACAGCAACGCGTCCTCCACCGTGATATCCCCATCCGTGTTGAAGTCATCCTCGCCCAGCGGATCATTCCCAATGATCGAAACCATGTACTGCAGATCACTCAACCCTAGCGAAGAGCTGGCGTCAAAGTCTCCCCGCTGGAGGCTTGTCACCGTCTCACCCGCGAGGAGCGGCCGGCCATGCTCAGTCTCATACGCCCACTGCGTAATGATGAACTCGCCCAGACCGTTGCCGGTCGGCGGAGTGTTGATCTGGAACTCGATCCAGCCATAGCGAAGCATCCGATTGCCGAACGCATCATTTTCGCCCTGGAAAGACACTCCGATCTTCGCCGTCAGTGACTCACCATCCGGAACATAGAACTCACCGGTCTGCTCACCTCGCAGCGCCAGAGTCCCACGGAAGTCCGTACCAATAGTCCCGACCGTCAGCGGGCTGATCGCGTCGCCATTCTCCAACTTCGACACCATCGGGTAGGTCTCGGTCTGCTCGCTGCTCGTGCCAGCAAAATACGTAACTTCCTCGACCGTACCGTTGAGCACGACGGTTCCAGGAAAGCCCCGAATCGCGACGCTGTAATAGGTCGAAAAATCGGGCGCAAACCAGTGATTGACAAATACATCCCAAGGTGGCGTACCCCCCAACTCAGGATCGAAGAGCGGGAAGCCATCCATCTCGAGCTGCTGGGTGAAGCCGGGCATCACCGCGATCGGCTCTTCAAGCACCACATGATCGATCTCGGCAAATGTCGATCCAGCACCGAGCGCAGTAGCCAAAACCACGCCCAAAAACACAGAAGGACGCATCAACATGATGAGGGTTCTCCAGACCCGGTCACCCGCACACACGGCTCCGGGTTTCTAGTGGATAGCAGGCCGAGAACGCTTACTACTTAGCGGCTCGTAGCACTGCGAGTATACCCCCGGATTGATGCCAATCCAGCGCATGACCTCATAACGATGACCCAGCCCGAATCTTATAGAAGAATGGGCGGTTCGATGGCATTCTCTCACTTACCGCTCTTGCCCGGGTTCAACCGCAACGTGGGCAGTCGAGCCAAAACCGCTCAGATTCCCTTCTGCTGGCCCTTGACCGGGAAACGAACGGGCGTCATTCTTAGCTACCCGCAGCAGCGACCTATCGTGCTGCGCCACCGCCTGCCCACCCCTTCGAAGAGGAGAAACCGACCATGTCCCATCGTGACAGCGATCACGCCCTGCAGAACCGCCTGATGACCTATTCCCTCGCCGCTGGTGCCTCGGCTCTTGGCCTTGCCGGTCAGAGCGCCGACGCTCAGATCGTCTACTCCGGCGTCCAGGACATCGCCATCAGCCAGTCCAGCTCGCAGGACCTCAACCTCGACGGCGACGCCTACAACGACATCCTGCTCAAGAACTACGTCTTCGGCGGGAACTACCAGGGAGCCACCGTCAACTTCTTCCCCGGCAAGGTCGTCGGCTTCTTCTCCGGTCTCGCTTACGCCAGCGCCCTCTCGGCAGGCGACCCGATCGACGCAGCCGCCACCGCAGGCGGTCCCTTCGCCGTCTCGCTGGCCTATGCCAACAACCCCAACTCGGAGTTCGACAACGCCACCAGCGCTTACATCGGCCTCGAGTTCCCGATCAACGCCACAAGCCACTTCGGCTGGATCCGCGTAACGATCGACAATGCCGCAGGCACCTTCGTCATCAACGACTGGGCCTACGAGAGCACCCCGGGCGCTGGCATCGCCGCCGGTGCCATCCCCGAGCCCGGTGCCCTTGGCCTGCTCGCCGCCGGTGCCTTGGGTCTGGCTGGCTACCGAGGTCGCCGCACGGCCTGATCAGGCTCGATAACCCTTGCTTTTCTGACACGGCCCCGGCTTCCCCCGGGGCCGTTGTCGTTTGTCGCTCAACCCTGCCGATGACCCTGACATGACCCACGACAAACCCCGCCGCGTCCTGCTGATCGGCTGGGACGCCGCCGACTGGCGCTTCGCCGATCCGCTGATCGAGCAAGGGCAGATGCCCACGCTCGCCAACCTCCGCGCTCGTGGGGCATGGGGCAAGATGGCCACCCTCCAGCCCATGCTCTCGCCGATGCTCTGGACCTCCATCGCCACCGGCAAGACCGCGCGCCACCACGGCATCTGCGGGTTCACCGAACCCATACCCGATGGCTCGGGCATCCGCCCGGTCTCCAGCGTCTCCCGTCAGTGCCAGGCCATCTGGAACATGCTCACGCAACGCGGCAAGCGATCCCACGTCGTCGGCTGGTACGCCTCTCACCCCGCCGAACCGATCCTCGGGACGATGGTCTCTAACCAGTTCGAGCTGCCCGTCGGCCCGCCCGACAAAGCCTGGCCAGCCCCGCCCGGTTCGATCCACCCCCCTGAACGCGCCGAGGAACTCAAGCAGCTCAGAGTTCACCCCGCTGAGATCACCGCCGAAGCAATCCTGCCTTTCGTGCCTGATGCCGCGCGTGACGCCCGGCGAGAGGGCAACCGCATCGGCAAGCTCCGCACGCTGCTGGCACAGACCGCCTCGATCCATACCATCGCCACCCACCTCATTCAGCAGGATGACTGGGACCTGATGGCGGTCTACTACGAAGGCATTGATCGCTTCGCCCACGAGTTCATGGAGTTCCACCCACCCCGAATGGACCACGTCAGCGACGACGACTTCCATGCCTACCAGCACGTCATGACCGGCGTCTACCGCTTTCACGACATGATGCTCCAGACCCTGCTGACCCTCGCTGGTGAGGACACCGCCGTCATCCTCATCAGCGACCATGGCTACCTCGATGACCAGCGTCGGCCGGACCCCGAGAAAGCAGGGCCTGTTGACTGGCACCGGCCCTTGGGCATCGCCACCATCACGGGATCGGGCATCCAATCCGGGGGGCGGCTCATGGGTCCGACCCTCCTCGACGTGACACCAACGATCCTCAGCCTGCTGGGCCTGCCGATCGGCCTGGACATGCCCGGACGCGCCTGGGCCGAAGCGATGACCCAAGCCCCGAAGACGGAACGCATCCTCACCTGGGAGAACCCAACCACCCCCGATGGCCGGCACCCAGCCGATATTGAAGAAGATTCAGAATCTGCCCGCGCAGCACTCCAGCAACTCATCGACCTTGGCTATGTAGAGGCACCCTCCGAGGACACCGAAACAACCGTCCGCGACACCCGGGCTCACAATGATCTGACACTTGCACGCTCCATGCTCAGCTCCGGCGACACCGCCGAGGCACTCGCGGTCATGGAAAGACTTCCTCAGTCTTTCCGCGACGACCCCGGGATCCGCAGCGCCATCGCCCAATCACGACTCTTGTTAGGTGACCTCAAGGGCTGCAGAACAGAACTCGATGCGATGGCCAATGACCCCGACGCCACCGCAAGACGTGAACTACTCCTTGGCGCGATCGCCCTGCGCGAAGCCGACAAGCCACTAGCCCTAAAGCACTACGAAGCCGCCTTGTCAGCACAACCCGACGATGCCGCCCTGCTGAATCGCCTCGCTGGCCTTCACCTTCTGCTCGATCAACTCGACCGTGCTGAGACACTCTATCGCCTGGTCGTTGAGCTGATGCCCGAGGACGCCACCGCCTGGGACGGTCTGGCCGAAACACTCCTTCGCCTGGATCGCCCTGCAGAAGCACTCGAAGCGGCTCTCGAAGCCGTTGGCCTCGCCTTCGGGCTCGCCCGCGCCCACCTCCGACTGAGTAAAGCCCTGTTCGCCGTCGGCGACCCGGAGCGCGCCGCCGAAGCCGTCGAGGCCTGCCTGCTCCGCTCACACGGTTTTGTTGCCGCCCATCAGCACGCTGCCAAGGTCTACGAACAACTGAATCAGCCAGAGAAGGTCTCCGAGCAAGAAAGGCTCACCACGGAGGCCAAGATCGCCCAGTCCCGATCGGCCAGAAGCTGATCTGATCGAGCTTTCTGATCATCCCGAGCCATCGCTGATCCATCGCCGAACACCCAGGGGAACCACAGACTCCCTCGCCACCAGCCACTATCATCGCGGCATGACCACCACACCCACCACCACCCATACGCTCAGCGTCTTTGAGACCGCCCGAGATACCAAAGACCCGATTGCCCCCGCCAGCCAACGCCCCTTTCAAACCCAACGCCCCGAGGCCTTGATCGATATCTCCATCGACCCAAGCCAGCGGTTCCAACCGATCATCGGCTTTGGCGGGGCACTCACCGAAGCCTCCGCCATCAACTACCAGTTGATGACACCCGACAACCGCGAAGCCTTTCTCAAGCATTATTTTTCCTCGACCGAAGGCCACGGCTACACCCTCTGCCGAACCCACATCCATGCCTGCGACTTCTCCCGCGGCCACTACACCTACGTCGATGATGGCGACACCTCCCTCAACTCCTTCTCCCTCGACGCCGACCGGCAAACCCTTCTTCCCTTCATCCACGACGCCATCGCCGCCAGCGACCGCCCCATCAGCTTCCTCGCCTCACCCTGGAGCCCGCCTCCGTGGATGAAAACCACCGGCCGCATGGTCCGAGGCGGAAAACTCCTCCCCGAACACCGCCAGACCTGGGCCGACTACTACGTCCGCTACATCAACGCCATGCGCGATGAAGGCATCGACATCTGGGGCGTCACCGTCCAGAACGAGCCCGACGCCGAGCAAACCTGGGAATCCTGCATCTACACCGCCGAAGACGAACGCGACTTCGTCCGCGATCACCTCGGACCGACCCTCGAAAAAGCCGGCCTTGGCGACATCAAGATCATCATCTGGGACCACAACCGCGACCGACTCTTCGACCGCGCCTCGGTTGTCTACGACGACCCGCAAGCCAGCCACTACACCTGGGGCGCCGGCTTCCATTGGTACTGCGGAGACTTCTTCGAGAACCTCACCCGCACCCACGACGCCTACCCCGACAAGCACCTGATCTTCACCGAAGGCTGCCAGGAAGGCGGACCCCACGACGGCTCCTGGGCCACCGGCGAACGCTACGCCCGCTCCATCATCAACGACCTCAACCGCTGGACCGAGGGCTGGATCGACTGGAACCTCCTCCTCGACGAGACCGGCGGCCCGAATCACGTCAACAACCTTTGCTCCGCCCCCATCCTCTACGACCGCCCCACCGGCGTCATGAAGCTCCAGAGCTCCTACCACTACCTGGGCCACTTCGCCCGCTTCATCCAGCCCGGCGCGACCCGCATCGGCTGCAACCCCAGCCACGCCGACCTCCCCGCCACTGCCGTCGAGAACCCCGACGGCTCCCTGGCCGTCGTCATCCTCAACACCGGCGAATACGCCCTGAGCTACCGCTTGGAACTCGATGGCCGCTTCGCTGCTGGCTCAGTCCCCGCCCACGGCATCCAGACGCTCACCACACCAGCCAGCTAAACGCCCAGAGCCTTCCAACCTCTCCATCCTGACAAATAACCGGGCTGGCCATGAAACAAAAATGTTTGTTTCATGGCCAAGTTTATCTTGTTTTACATTGACATCAGCGATTGTGATGTCATTATTTCATCTGGTTCCAGCTTGTTTCTGATTTTGTTTCGTACCGTTTCCCGTTTGGATCACTCATGGCCACTGTCCGCGACATCGCGAGTTCCCTTGGCGTTTCGCCGGCGACGGTGTCGCGGTCGCTGAATAACGCGCCGGAGGTCAGTGACAAGCTCAAGCGGCGGGTGATCGATGAGGCCAAGCGGATCGGGTACGTCGCCAGCCGGAGGACGCGGACGCGCACGGGGACCGTGGGGCTGATGTTTGTGAATGAGACGTCGGGGCCGATGTTCTCGGGGTACGACGCGATCATCTGGTCGGGCGTGGCCCGGGCGGCGGCGGCGGCGGGGTACGCGGTGTCGGTGTTCGACCCGCGCCAGCGGCGCGAGAACGAGTCCCTCGACAGCCTGGCGACGCGGCTGCACCTCGACGGGCTCTTGGTGCGCAACGACTGGCACTCGCGCGAGTTTGTGCGCGAGATCGCCGAGACCGGGATGCCATCGGTGGTCATCGCGGATCGGTTTGAGGACAAGTCGGTCAACTACGTCTGCTGCAACTCTTACGCGCCGACGCGGCAGGCGATCGAGCATCTGCTTCACCTCGGGCACCGGCGGATCGCGCTGTGCCATCACGTTCTGGTGGACACCGATCACCGCGACCGCATCGACGCATACGAGGCCGCGATGACCGACGCGGGGTTCGGGCCGGAAGAACAGATGCGCATCGCCATCCGCGCTGATGTTGACGGGGGTGGGGCGGCGCTGAGCCGGTTCCTGGCGATGCCGGACCCGCCTACGGCGATTTTCTTCACCGACCCCCCCGCCACCGTCGGGGCGCTGCGTCGAGCGGTGGAGCTTGGGCTGAGTGTTCCCGAGGACCTTTCGATCATTGGGGTGGACGACGAGGACCTGCGGCGGATGACGCACCCGGTCTATACCGCGGTGTGCCAGGACGCCGCGGAGATCGGCTATCAGGCGGCGCGGTGGCTGTGCCGGGCGCTGTCCGGGACCACCAGCTCGACCGAATCCGACGCCCGACTGCACCTTGAGCTGGACGCTGTGCTGGAGATCAACAAATCCACCGCGGCCCCGCCAGCGCGGGCGCTGCGGATGTCCCCCAACGGCCATCGCATCGAAAACCATGCATAAAGTCGGTCTGAATCGCTTTGACTCGCTTTTCATCATCAGGATCGGAGCACCCCATGCTGCCCGTCACCACAACCAGAGTCCCACGCCCCACGGCGTTCACGCTCATCGAACTGCTGGTCGTCATCTCGATCATCGCGCTGCTGATCGGCATCCTGCTGCCAGCGCTGGGTGCGGCGCGGAACACGGCGCGAAATGCGTCTTGCGCCTCGAATCTCCGTCAGCAGGTTCTGGCGATTGTTTCGTTTGCGACTGACAATAACGATCAACTGCCTCTGGCCAAGAACTATCCGGCAAGCATTAACGGCAAGGAAACCTCGATTTCGGGTGTGACCGAGACGGTGGATGTATACCAGCAGAATCTGCTGACGCCCTATGTCGGCGGGTCGGATGCTCAGGATGATTTTTCGGAGATTTTTGTTTGCCCGTCGATTGACGGCGGGGCGAGCCGTGAGTGGCTTCGTGAACTCGAACCGCAGCGGCATACTCACTACCGCTACAACACTTTCAGCGCCTATTGGTGGCCTTCGCTGATCAATCAGGTTCTTGTCAGTTCGAATCTTTCGACACCCACTTCCGCCTCTGAGGCGGTGATTCAGTACGACGTGGTGTGGCCGGATTGGCCAGCGGAGGATCATGCCCACGCTCAAGGCGGGGCGGGCATCAATGTGGGCTATCTCGATGGGCACGTCAGCGGCGTCGCGAGCGAGGCGTATTTGGAGCAGAGTGATCTTGGCAAGGCATTCGCGGAACAGGTCAATCCGTTCCTGACGGATGGTTGGCCGTACCCGCCGAGCAACTGAGGTCACTCCAGGGAGACTGATGCGGATCATGAGCACGACGAGCTCCATATTGACCACGCTGGTGCCTGCGACGCTTGTTGCGGGGGTGGTGATGGTGTCGTCGTTGGCGGGTGGGGTGTGCGCGCAGGTGGGATCGGGGGTTATGCCGCTGCGGTATGACGATGCGACGGCGCGGTTTGTGGATGAGCGGGGGCGGGGGATGATTTTGCGGGGGGTGAATCTGGGGAACTGGTTTTTGCTGGAGCCTTGGATGCTGGGGCTGGATTCGTCGGCGTACCGGGATCAGCACGACATTCTGATGACGCTTGAGTCGCGGTTCGGGGCGGTGGCGGCGGAGTCGTTGCTGGATACGTATCGTGCTAACTGGATTACGGAGAGGGAGTTAGCTCAGGCCAAGGCGTTTGGGTTCAATGTTGTCAGGCTGCCGTTCCATTACAGTTTGGTGCTGGATTACGAGCGTCCCTACGGGATGCGGGAGGATGCGTTCCGGTGGCTGGACCACGCGATTAAGCTCTGTGAGGATCAGGGTTTGTATGTGATTCTGGACCTGCACGGGGCACCGGGCGGGCAGAGCCATGACATGCCGTCGGGTCGGGTGGGTGAGAACGCGTTGTGGACGGATGAGGTAGCGCAGCGGCAGATGGTGGCGCTCTGGCGGGCGGTGGCGGAGCGTTACGCGGGGCGGGCTTCGGTGGTGGGGTATGACCTGGTGAATGAGCCGTGGGGGGATTTTCAGCAGGACCTGCGTGAGGATATCGTCAGGCTGGTCAACAGGTTGCATGATGCGGTGCGAGAGGTGGACCCGGAGACGGTGATCTATGCGCCGGGGCTGCTTAACGGGGTGCTGTTTTATGGCGACCCGCGGGAGCGGGGGTGGACGAACACGGGCTACACGATCCACACGTATCCGGGGCTTTTTGGGAATGGCGAGCCGACGCTGGCGACGCATCAGCAGTTTTTAGAGAAGGAGATGCCGGCGTTGGCGGCGGCTGTGGCACGGGTTCGTGTGCCGGTGCTGGTGGGTGAGTTCAACCCAGTGTTTGCGGAGGTGGATCGTCCGGCGATGCTGCGGCGTCATTTCGATGTGTTTGCCGAGTTGGGCTGGCACGCGACGGTGTGGTCGCTGCGTAAGATCAATCCTGAGGGTGGTTTAGGGGCGAGTGACTGGTGTCTGCTGACGAACGCTGAGCCCTTCCGGCTGCCTGATCCTGCGACCGCGACGGCGGTGGAACTGGACGAGGCGTTTGAGCAACTTGGGCGTCAGCGGCTGGCGGTGGACCCGTATCTTGTTGCTGAGCCGTTGGTTGCGGCGTATGACGATGGGAATCGAGAGGCTGTGGCGGAGGCGGCCTGGCCGTCGGACGCAGCGCCTGCGGGGTGGTCGATGACGGCGGTGGGGAATGGGGCGAAGGCAGGTCTTGGCGTCGATGGCGAGGGTAAGTCTTTTACTGTTCACGCTTTGGGTCAGGACATCTGGGGCGGTTCGGATGCGTTTGCGTATCTGAGTCGTCCTGTGGCGGGGCTGGATGAGGTGTCGGTGGTGGTGGAGGGGTTTGATTCGCCGGGGCGTTACGGGAAGGCGGGGGTGATGCTACGGGGGTCGGAGGGGGTGGACGCGGCGCATGTGCTGGTGCATATCTTCCGTGATGGCAGGGTGTTGCTGGCGCAGCGGGATCGTGATGGCGGTCCGACGCGGGAGCAAGTGGTTGGTTTTGGGGGGATGCCGGTGGGTCTGGCGGTTCGGCGGGATGGGGAGCGGGTGAGCTGGCGGGTGGGGTATCCCGAGACGGGGTGGGGTGCGTGGCAAGTGGTTGATGGGGAAGGATTTGCGGCGGATGCGCGGATTGGGGTGGCGGTGTCGTCGAACGCGGAGGCGGGTCGGGCGGCCTTGCGGGCGCGGTTTGGCGATGAGCTGGGGTCGGGGGCGCCGGCTGGGGAACGGGTTGACCTGGGATCGGGTTCGTGGGGGTCTTGGGGTGAGGGTTTTGAGTTTTTAAGTGATTCTGATTCTTTAGTTTACCGTCCTGATGGGGGTGGTGCGGGGATGTTCCGGGATGTGTCGGGTCTGGGTGAGGGTGTGGTGACTTTACGGATGGGGTTGCGAGGGCTGGAGGGTTTGACGGGTGAGGGGACGGTCGAGTTGCGGCTGGAGTCGGTGGGTGAGGAGGGTCGATTGCTGCGGATTTCGAGTCGGAACTACGCGGTTTCGGACCTGAAAGCGGCCGCGGTCGTCAATCAAACGTGGTTAACGGGGCCTCAACGACGCGACACTGTGCGCGCGCTGGTGGTGGTGGACGGCGTGACGGGCGTTGCGGGGGCACCGGGGGCGCGGCTGATTTTTGAGAATCCGGAGCTTGTTTGGTCGCCGGCGCGTGGCTGGTGACTATGGTTCATCCAGGAGGAGAACCCTGTCTTGTTTTAAGGATGCCATTCGGCACGAGTCACTCTTGAAAGGGAGGAACGGATCATGATGAAGACGACAGTTGGAACGGCGATGGTGTTGGGTGCGGCGCTGGCGATGCCGGCGTCGGGCCAGGAGTTGTTGACGAACCCGACGTTTGACGGCCCGCCTGTGGGCGATGGTTGGGGTTCGTTTGGCGCGGCGGGATTTCATAGTTTCTTCGGTCCCAATGGTCACGCGAGTCTGTTTGCGGACAACGCCGGGAACTTTGGTGGCGTGTTCCAGACGGGGATTGCCGGCAGCGAGGGCACGGAGTATCTGTTTGAGTTGCTGGACGTGCGGATCGAGTCGAGCTTTGACGCGAGTCTTCGGTTCGGCCTTGAGTATTACGACGGTGCGGACAGCAGCAAGCTGGGCGAGACGATCGTGTCGATTGACACGTCAACGACGGGTGATGGGCTGAGTTTTTCGATGACGGGTACGGCTGTGCCGGGCACGGTGTTCGTGCGGCCGATCGTGTTGTTTGACAACGTCAATCCTGGGTATGCCGGTCAGGGGCAGGCGAATGTGTTTGTGTTTGATTCGTCGCTGACGGTGGTGCCTACGCCTACGGCTCTGAGTGCGTTGGTGGTGATGGCTGGTCTGATGCTGCGTCGGACGCGGATGGCGTGATGATGATCTGATGCGATCGGGGCGTTAGCGCGTCCCGATCGTTTTTTGACTGTTTTTTGATCTGCTTACCGGCTTGCCTGGAGGATTTCGAGATGACTGGACGCCTGCTTACCGTTGCTCTGCTTGCTGCCGGGCTTGCTTCGCCTGCTTTGGCGCGGACGAACTTGCTCGTGAACCCGACGCTGGATGGCCCGCCAGCGGGTGATGGGTGGGGTGTGTTTGGCGCGGCGGATTTCAACAGCTTCTTTGGCGCGAACGTGCACATCAGTCTGTACGCGGACTTCGTGGGCAATGAGGGTGCTGCTTTTCAGCTGGGCATCCCGGGTATGGCGGGGGCGTCGTACACGTTTGAGCTGCTGGACACGCGGGTGGAGAGTAGCTGGGACGCGGACCTGATCGTGGGTCTGGAGTATTACGGGGCGGACGACACGACGAAGCTGGGTGAGTCGGTGGAGATTGTTGACACGTCGTCTTTGGCTGCGGTGGACGGTAACTTTTTCAGCGTGTCGGGGACGGCGGTCCCGGGGACATCGTTTGTGCGGCCGATTGTTCGTTTTGACAACGTGAACTTCGGTTATGCGGGTCAGTCGCAGGCGAATACGTTTGTGTTTGATACTTATCTGTCGGAGACGCCTGGGGCTGGGGGTGAGTTGCTGCGGAACCCGGGGTTCGGTGGTGATGGCGGGCCGGTGGGTCATGCGTGGAGCCAGTTTGGCAACACGGGTTACAACGACTTTTTTGGCGGGAATGCGCACCTGAGTTTGTTCGGCGATTTTGTTGGTAATGAAGGGTTTGCGTGGCAGTCGAAGATTGAGGGTGAGGCGGGGACGGAGTATCGGTTTGAGTTGGCGGATGTTCGTATCGAGGACAACTGGGACGCGGACCTGTTTTTCGGTCTTGAGTACTACGATGCGGATGACGGCATCAAGCTGGGTGAGACGATTGTTGAGGCCGATACGTCGATCACGGGCGATGGGCTGAGTTTTGATATGACGGGCACGGCGGTGGCGGGCACGGCGTTTGTGCGGCCTGTGGTGTATTTCAACAACGTGAACTTTGGTTATGCGGGCCAGTCACAGGCGGCGGCGTTTGTTTTCGAGACGAGCCTGACCGAGGCGCTGGGATTCCTGCTGGGTGATACGAACGAGGACGGGACTATTGATGCGGACGACATCGATTTCCTGTTTGCCAATCTCGGATCGGCGGCCACGGTGTTTGATGTGGCGGAGAATGGCGGGAGTGCGGACAGCTCGGATGTGGACGCGTTGGTGCTGGGCGTGCTGGACACGTTCTATGGGGATGCGAATCTCGATGGGATGGTGGACCTGATTGATCTGTCGGCGCTGGCGAGCGGCTTTGATGGGGCTGCTGGCTGGGCGGGCGGTGATTTTTCGGGTGATGGGCTGGTGAACCTGGTCGATCTGTCGCTGCTGGCGACGAATTTTGGTTCGGCTCGGGCGGTACCGGAGCCAGCGGCGGCGGTGCTGCTGGGTGTGGGAGCGTTGGCGCTGCGGCGTCGAGTCTGAGATTATTCTTCAGTAAGTGAGACGTTCATATGGGTTTGTTTGACCCTACCTCCTCCTTGTGGCTCCGGGCGTTAGCGCTCGGGGCCATCTTGTTGCCTGGTGATGCGCTGGCGATCGGCCCGGTGCGGAGTTGGGTAACGCGTGGTGACCAGTCGTTGTTGCTGGCGGAGCAGACGCCGGTGTTTTTTGGTGCAAGTGGGTCGGCGCCGTTGACGGTGGTGGTCGATCCTGGGGTGACGTATCAGACGATGGAGGGGTTTGGTGCGGCGATGACGGATGCGTCGTCGATCATTTTGAATCAGCGGATGAGTTCGTCAGCGCGGGATGCGTTGATGACGGATTTGTTTTCGCCGGTGGACGGGATTGGGCTGAGTTATTTGAGGCTGCCGATGGGGGCATCGGATTTTTCGACGAGTCATTACACGTATCACGATCTGCCGGTGGGTCAGAGTGATGTGACGCTGGGGTCGTTTTCGATTGCGGCGGATGAGGTGGATCGGATTCCGTTGTTGCAGCAGGCGGAGGCTTTGAATCCGGGGTTGCAACTGATGGCGTCGCCTTGGTCGGCGCCGGCGTGGATGAAGAACAATCAGTCGCTGTATGGGGGTTCGCTGCGGTCGCAGTATTTCGGCGCTTATGCGTTGTACTTCAAGAAGTTTATTGAGGCGTATGGGGCGCATGGGTTGGAGATCGATACGCTGACGGTTCAGAACGAGCCGCTGCATAGCAACAGTAGTTATCCGACGATGTTGATGAGTACGTTTCAGCAGAGCACTTTTATCGGGGATCATTTGGGTCCGATGCTGGCTGGGAGTGGGATCGAGACGGGGATATTGGCTTATGACCACAACTGGGATGAGTGGAACTACCCGTTGGTGGTGATGAATGATCCGGAGGCGGACCCGTTTATTGTCGGTGCGGCGTTTCACGGTTATGCGGGGGTGGTGGAGAATCAGTCGTTGTTGCAGGGGTTTCGGCCGGACAAGGGGATTTACTTCACGGAGATCTCGGGGGGTGATTTTGCGCCGAACTTCAATAACAACCTGATCTGGAACTTTGACAATCTGATCATCGGGGCGACGCGGAACTGGTCGAAGACGGTGATCATGTGGAATCTGGCGTTGGATGAGGATCATGGCCCGCATCTGGGGGGTTGCAGTGATTGTCGGGGTGTGGTGACGGTGGATTCGGAGACGGGTGAGGTGACGCGGGAGGTTGAGTATTACTCGTTGGCGCACGCGAGTAAGTTTGTGCAGCCGGGTGCGGTGCGGATTGATTCGACGACGTTTGAGGGTCAGTTGGAGACGGTGGCGTTTATGAATCCGGATGGGTCGGAGGTGTTGATTGCGATGAACCCGACGCAGTCGACGAAGAGTTTTGTGGTGGAGCGAGATGGTCAGGTGTTTACGTACAGTCTGGCGCGGCGGTCGGTGACGACGCTGACATGGTCGCCTTTTGAGGGGCTGATCGTGGGGGATGTGAATCTGGATGGGGTGGTGGATGATCTGGATATTGATGAGTTATTTGCATCGCTGGGGAGCGCGGAGGGTCGGTTTGATGTGGAGGGAGATGGCGGGTTGGCGGACGAGGGGGATGTGGATGTGCTGATTGAAGATGTATTGGGGACGCGTCGTGGGGATGCGAATCTGGATTTGCGGGTGGATTTGATTGATCTGTCGCTCTTGGCGGTGAACTTCCAGACGTTTGGTCCGTGGGCGGAGGGGGATTTTTCGGGTGATGGGATCGTGAATCTGGTGGACTTGTCGTTGCTGGCGGCGAACTTTGGGTATGTGGGTCAGGCGGTGCCGGAGCCGGTGGTGGCGGGGTGGCTGGTTGGGTTGGTGGTGATGGGGCGGCGGCGCGCGTCGTAAGCGCAGGATTTTATCGACGGTGATTGTTGGTGGCCACTGCGATATCGGGTTGTTGCACATAGCACGCCTATGGCGTGCAATGTGGCACCCGGCGATGGTGTAGCTGCGGTAATCTATCGGCGTTGGGAAGCGATGGGGATGGTGGTTTGATGGGGGAGGGACGGGAAGGTGATGGTTTGTTCGCCGTGGCCGGAGAGGTCGGGGAGGATGAGTTTGAAGCCGTTGGGGGGTGTGGCGTCGCCGGCGGCGGAGAAGTGGAGGGTGTCGCCTTGGCGAACGAGGTTGTAGGCGATGTGTCCGTAGCGGGTGGGTGCGTTGTGGACGCGGACGCCTGGGGCGTCGAGCCATTCGGGTTTGAGTCCGAGTCCGAGGAGGAGGGTGTTGTTGGGTTCGTCTTCGGTGACGAAGATGGCGCGGGCGGCGTTGACGAAGCCGGCGCCGACCCAGGTGTGGGGCATGTCGCCTATGAAGCGGGGTGCGCGGTCGTCGCGGTAGGCGATCTCGGCCCAGTGGAGCCATCCGGCGGGGAGCTGGTCCTGTGCGAGCCAGTCGAACATGGCGTGGGCGCGTTGGCGGTGTCCGGTGCGGAGCATGGTGGTGATGACGCGGAGTTCGTAGGGGGTGTAGTCGAACCAATCGCGGTCGTCGGAGATGCGGAGGGCAAAGTCGTTCCAGTAGCGCTCGAAGGTGTTGGCGAGGAGTTGTTGGGGGAGGTCTTTGGTGAGTTCGCCGATGGAGATGGCGATGGCGGTGGAGGGCGGGTCGAAGTCGCCGAGTTCGACGCAGCCGGGGATGAAGTTGATGCCTTGCTCTTTGGCGGCCATCTCGATGGAGCGGACGAGGGCGGCTTTGTGGTCATCGGCGAGTTGCTGGAAGTGATTGGCGTCGTCGTGGAAGCCGAGTTGTCGGGCGATGGCTGCGGCGTCGTCGAATCCGCGGACGACGAAGACGTTGTCCCAGTAGCTGTGCATGGGTTTTTCGGAGTAGCCTTCGTGGCTGATGGATTCGGGGACGAGTCCTTCGTATGCGGTGCCGATGTATTGGGGGGTGAGTCGCTGGTTGCGGAGGTTTTCCATGTAGGCGACGCCAGCGCGGATGTGGTGGTAGTGCTCGCGGGCGAAGTCTTCATCGTGGGTGTGTTCGAGGAGGAGTCTGGCGAGGTAGATGAGTTGTCCGGTGGAGTCGTGTTCGTCGACGGGGTCGGGTCCGCGGTGGTCGACGACGCAGGGGACTTTGCCGTTGTCGTACTGATAGGGTGCGTACCAGGCGAAGTAGTCGGCGACGGCGTTGGCCTGGCCCATGTTGATGAGGGCTTTGCCGGTGAGTGCGCCATCGCGGATCCAGGAGCGTTGGTAGGTTCGTGAGCCGGGTTGGATTCGGACGCCGTCCATGTTGATGAGGATGTAGGCGAGTTGGGCGTTGAGGCTGTCGAGAATGAGCTTGGCTGAGGGGTGAGCCACCTCGAACATGGGTGGTCCGAGGAGGGTTTGCCATGCGGCAGCGTGGGCTTCGAGTCGTTTGTCGAAGGGTTGTTCGGCGAGGGCGAGCTTGATGGCTGAGGCGTCGGGCATGCGGGTCGGTGGGCCGAGGGGTGTGGCGATGATGATGTCGGTGTGGGCATCGGGGAGGAGTGATCTCTTGAAGGTCATGGCGGCGGAGGTGAAGCCTTGATCATCGTGAGCGGCGGTGTTGGCAGGGTAGGTGTCGGCGGCGATCCATTCGGAGGCGTCGCCGGCGGTGAGGTTGGCGGTGGCGAGTTTGTCGGGGTCGTTGATGGCGATGACGGGTGTTGTGTGGTTGATGAGGAGGGTATTTTGTTGTGGTCGGGTTTCGATGGTGTGGATGGGGCTGTGTCCGCCATCGAGGTTGAGGGTCTGCCAGGGCGGGAGGACCTGGAAGGGTCGGATGGCGATGGCGAGTGTGGCGTCGATGGTCTGGTTGGAGAGGTTGTGCCAGCGGTAGCGGGTGAGGAGGAGTTCCTGGCCGTCGATGACTTCGGCGAGGGGTGTGATGTCGAGTTGCATGTCGGTGTGGTGGCGCTTGACGGTGCTGATGGGGAGGTGATCGCGGGCGAGGGATTGGGTGTGGGTGGCGTCGGCCCAGGTGAGGAGGTTGTTGTTTCGGTGGATGAAGGGTTCGAGGGTGAAGGAGCCGATGTCGGGTTCGATGACGCCATGCTCGCTGATGAGGGCTTCGTGGTTGCTGGCGGGGTTGCCGGCGACGTTCCAGAAGACCTGGCGGTTTTCGAGGGTCATGGGCCAGTGACCGCGGGGCTGTTTGGCGGCGTAGGCTTTGAGCAGGGTGTTGGCGGGGTGCGCGGCTTCGACGGGGAGGAGTTGGATGGCAGCGAGGTTGACACCGGCGGCGCGGTGGGTGGCGTTGGTGGTGATGCGGAGGTGGCGTGCTTCGGACTCGGGTGCGAGGAAGGCGTCGGTCTCGCCGTTGCCTTGTTCGGTGGTGGCGAGGGTTTGCCAGGTGTTGGCGTCGCGGGAGGTTTCGAGGGTGTACTGGGTGGGGAATCGCTGGTCGTGCCAGTTGAGGAGGATGGCGGAGAACTCGCGGGGTTCGGAGAGGTCGAGGTTGATGGTGTGCTGGTCGCCTGGGGTGGTCAGTAGGTTGAGTTGGGTGGGGTCGGCGACGACGGAGGGTGTGCGGCGTTCGGGGGTGAGAGCGGTGCGTGAGGAGGCGATGAGTTTGAGGGGTCCGGTGGCGGGTGGTGGTGTGGCTTCGAGTTTGAGGTTGTCGATCCAGATGGTGCCTTTGCCGCCGGTGGAGGCGGTGACGACGATTTCTATTGCGCCGAGTTGGTCGTGGATTTTCTCGCTGCCTGCGGGCCCCCATGCGAAGGAGAAGTGGCGACGTTTGAGTCGGATGGTCTGGGAGGTGGTGGGGAAGTTGATGTTGCGACGGTTGACCCACCAGACGTTTTCGTAGGAGGTGTCGAGGAGTTTGACTTCGAGGGTGTTGGGTGGGATGTCGCCTTCGAGGTCGAAGCTGAGGGTGAAGTGTCCGGGGAGTTCGAGGGGCGGGTCGAAGGGGATCCTGGTGACGGCGTAGCCGGAGCCTGCGGCGAAGTTGACATCGACTCGGAGTCGGGTGTCGCCTGTGGCGGTGGTTTCGTAAGCGAGGGATTGTTCGACGCCGTCGGCGGGGTGTGCGGACCAGGGTTGGTCGGCACCGTCGAAGAGAGTGGTAGCGAGGGTGGGTAGGGTGAGGAGGAGCGAGAGGAGAGGCGCGAGGCGGAGAGGGAGGGGTCTTGGCACGGGTTGTCTCCGGAGTGGCTGATGTCGTGAGATGTCAGTGCGAGCGGCGGCGGAGCATCAGGAGGGCGAGCAGCGGTAGGGCTGCGGGCTCGGGGATGGTGATGCTCTGGCCGAAGTTGGAGGCGAGGAATGAGAGGTCGATGAGGTCGATGAGGCCGTCGGTGTTGACGTCGCCCTGGGCCCATCCGCCGGTGCTGTCGAAGTTGGTGGCGAGGATGGAGAGGTCGATGAGGTCGACGGTTCCGGAGAGGTCGGTATCGCCGAAGAGGGCTCCGGTGGCGCTTCCGAGGGAGGTGTCGACGAGGGTGGTGACGAGGGTTTCGTAGTCGGCAGCGGTGACGGCGCCGTCGGTGTTGAGGTCGTACATGAGGGCGGAGTCGGCGACGAGGAGTCCGAGTTGGGAGGTGAGTTGGTCGATGTCGTCGGCGTTGACGAGTCCATCGCGGTTGAAGTCGCCGGGGACGAGGGGGAGGAAGACTTTGTCGAGGGCGGCGGCGATGTCGGGGAGGTCGGCGAAGGCGGCGGCGTCGTTGTAGAGGTATTCGAAGAGGGCCATGGTGGAGAGCGCGGTGTTCCAGAGGTCGTGGAAGGCCCGGACCTCGGAGGGTGTGTTGGCACCGGTGGTCCAGCGGGCAGCGTCGGAGAGTCCGAAGGGGCCTTCGAGGTTATTGATGAGGTGGTGTCGGATGGCGGCGTCGGCGGCGGCTTCATCGCCTAAGAGTGCGAATGCGGCGGACCATGGCATGAAGAGTTCGGGGCTGCCCTGGTCGTTGTAGGGGGAGTACTGTTCGTAGGAGGAGCCATCGGTGTCGGCGCCGGCGTCGGGCTGGAGGAAGAAGGGTCTGCCGATGGAGGCGAAGTAGGCGGCGACTTCCTGCTGGTAGAGGGTGGCGTTGCGTTGCGGGTTCCCGGCGAGGGAGGGGATGGGGTAGGTGTCGTTTCCGCGGTCGGAGGTGTCGGCGAAGAGGGGCATGAGCCATTGGGTGAAGGGTGGTCGGAACTGCGAGAAGGTGGAGACGAGGTGCTCGTTTTCGGGATCAACGAGGTGGTCTTTGGTGCGGAAGATGGCGGAGTGGTATTGCTCGGTGATGGGGACGTGGTTGTCGGTGGAGAGGTGGGCGGCGAGTGAGATGAGCCAGGGTTCGCCGGAGTAGGAATCGTAGGTTCCCGGGGTCATCTGGTTGGTGTCAGTTTTGTAGGCGAGGCTCCAGCCACGGGTGGGTCCGGTGGTGTCGGAGAAGGCGTCCCAGTCGAATCGGTTCTGGAGGGTGTTGATGTCGTCGCGGAGGGTGGTGGAGGTTTCGGGTCGGTTGGCGAAGCGGTGGAGGCCGAGGGAGAGGAAGGCGGTGTCGATGTTGGTTTCTTCGGGGACGAGATCGTTGGCGAGGGTGGTCCAGTTGAAGTAGCGGCCGGGGGCGTGGTCGGCGGAATCCATGATGGTGTTGAAGGAGTTGACGATGGTGTTGATGTACTGGTCGGCGGTGGCGGGGTTGACCCAGCCGTTGTCGACGGCGCGGGGGAGCATGGTGACGACGGCGGCGGTGGCGTTGATGGCGCCGTGTCCTGAGGTGGTGGAGTGGACGGGGATGAGGCCGTTGACGCGGTTGCGTGATCCCCAGAGGGCGTCCCACTGTCGTTTGGCGAGTCGTTCGGCGAGGGTGTGGGTGGGTGTGGTGGCGACATCGAGTGGCCCGCCGGGTTCGACGAGACTCATGTCGTCGATGTAGACGGAGCCGTTGACGGCGGTGCCCTGGTTGGCCTGGATGACGAGGTCGAGGGACTTGGTGCGGTCGAGGTAGTTGGTTTCGGTTCCGGGCTGGATGCCGGAGAGGGACCAGCCGGGAGCGGTGAGGTCGAGGGGGATGGAGACCTGCTGCCAGGTGCCGGAGGCGGGGATGACGGAGGTGTAGGAGGCGATGGCTCCGGCGCCGTCGCGGTAGTCTTTGATTTCGAAGTTGAGGGAGAAGGGGTCGCCGGTGCTGTTGCGGAGTTGGAAGTCGACGGACTGGTAACCGGCGAGGCTGCGGCTGGTGGCGAACTCGCCGGTGGGTCCGTAGGGGGCGAGGGGGTGCTGGACGAAGCCGATGTCGTTTTGTGGGATGGAGGTTGCGATGCGGTAGCCGTAGCGGCCGGAGGTGCGGACGGCGGTGGATCGTGCGAGGGAGGTGTTGAAGGTGAGGGGTGATCCGCCGAAGCGGTTGATGAAGGGCTCAACGGTCTCGCCGTCCCAGAAGGGGACGATTGCGAGGTCATCGGCGGGCGCAGCGACTCCGAGGAGGAGGGTAAGTGCGATGGGGATGGTGGGGCTTGATGACGCCATCAGGTTCTCACAGCATGAACGATGGGTCGGGGGGAGGCGAGGTTCGTTCGTGAAAAGAGGTCAGTTGACGTTGCCGTAGGGGTGACCCCAGTTGAACCAAGGCCCGTTACCAAGGGGATCGAGGGGGGTTGGGCTGCCTTGGTAGGACTTGTATTCGCGGACGGCTTTGTATTCGCTGTGGCCGTCAAGGAAGCTCATGTTGAGTCCCTGGCCGTTGCCGTGGCGGAGGATTTCTTTGCCAGCTTCAGGCCCTGCAGGTAACGGCGTATCGAGGTCCATAGCGATGACGGTCCAGGTAGTAAGGGGCAGTGCGCTGATTCTGAAGTTCAGTACACCCTCTCCAGCGGTCGGTACATAGGTGTTGTCGTTGTACTTGTAGTCGGTGAAACGTGCTTCACCATTGACTAGGTCAATTTTACCGTTCTCGTCAGTTTTAGACTCGTACCATCCCCACCCATAGTTGTTGGTTGAGAAGATATTGGGCGAGACAAACTGATCTCCACCGGTGCTGGATCGTTCGGCCGAGGGGCATTTGAAGGCTTCGAAGGTCCCGATATAGGGCATGATCAGGGGGATCTGGATGCCCTGCCATGCAAACCCTATGTTGACGTTCTGACTGAACCCGCTGGGGAGCGTGATTTTGATTGCGCTTGGGAGGAAGTCCTTGTGGTCATGGGCGTAGAACTGGGCACCGAGGGCGATCTGTCGGAGTCCGGAGAGGCACTTGACGTCTTCGGCGGTGCGTCGAGCGGCACCGAGGGCGGGGAGGAGGATGCCGATGAGGAGGGCGATGATGGAGATGACGACGAGGAGTTCGATGAGGGTGAACCCGCCCCGCATCGGGGTCAGAGGGTTTGGGGCCGTTGAGGGGTTGGCGTCCATGTCGGGTCTCCGTGTGTGACGCGGCGTGGCGCGGCCTCGCGGGGCCGGGGAGAGGGTTTGCCGTGTCTGGATCGAGGAAGGCGGTGCACCCCCGTTGAGGGGTGCACCGGGTGGTAGACAAGAGGGATCAGGCGATGACCCGGCGGCGGGTCAGGGCGAGGGCACCGAGGGCCAGGAGGCTGGCGGCGGCGGGTTCGGGGACGATGCGGATGTCGGCGAAGGTGGCGGTGGCGAACTCGGCGGTGTTCTGGCCATCGGGCGAGAACTGGCCGTAGAAGCCGACGTTGTACTGGAGGGGTCCGCCTTCGAGGTTGGCCCAGTCGAGGAGACCGGAGGACTCGAGGCCGGCGCCGCGTTCGATGACGTACTCGACCTTGCCGGGGACGCCGAAGGTCCCGCTGGGCGTGTAGTTCATCTGCATGAAGATGGTGTCGCCGGGGGTGTAGGAGCCCGAGAAGATGTAGAAGGGTGCGCCTCCGCCGAAGGCGACGATTTCGCCGGCGTCGGAGTTGATGAGGAAGAGGGCGTCGCCTGAGATGCCGGAGTTGACACGGATGCCGGCTTCTTTGCGTGGTGCGACGGAGCCGACTTCGAGGGTGACGTTGGCGCTGATGGAGAAGCCATCGGTGAGGTCGAACTGGGCTTCGGTGGCTCCGCCGTCGGTTGACGCCATGGCGTCGTGACGGTTGGCAAAGCCCGCGCCGGTGTAGCCGGATTCGGCGAACTGGACGACGGATGGGAAGTTATTGGTGGTGGTGAGGGACGTTCCGGGGAAGTCGTTGAAGACTCGTTCCTGGATGTTCATGCCGTTGGTCTGTTCGGCACCGGCGAAGGCGGGTGCGGAGCAGGCGAGGGCGATTCCGAGGGTTGCTAGGGTACGAATGATCTTTCTCTCCATGATGATCCTCCTGGGGTTGGTGAAACGAGATGCGAATCCGGCGTGGCGTGTGCCGCGTCGGTTTGGGACATACGGCTTGTTGGCCGTTGAGAACGCGACTGGTGGGTTGCTGTTGTGCATGATTTCTATCGACGATCAGGCGCGGCGGCGGGTAGCGGCGACGCTTGCGAGGGCGAGGAGTGTGAGTCCTGCGGGCTCGGGGATGGCGGCGGACGAGCCGAAGTTCGAGGCGAGCAGCGAGAGGTCGATGAGATCGACGACGGTGTCGGTGTTGAAGTTTCCGCCAGCCCATCCGGCGGTGTTGCCGAAGTTGGAGGCGAGTGCGGAGAGGTCGATGAGATCGACCTCGAAGTCGAGGTTGGCGTCGCCGAAGAAAGTTCCGACGAGGACGCCTACGAGTTCGTCGAGGTCGCCGGCGTCCACGGTGGTGGAGCCATCGACGTCGTAGAGGGTGTCGGTGGAACCGGCGCGGATGGCCGCGGTGAGGAGGTCGATGTCGTCGGCGTTGACGAGGGTGTCGGCGTTGAAGTCGCCGGGGATGCCTGGGGCGTCGCCGGTGATCTGCCAGTTGGTGAAGGTTCCGCGGCCGAAGTCGGCGGGGAATGCTGCGAGGTTTGGCGGGAACTGGGCGTAGGCACCGAGGTTCGAGTTGGGGATGATTCCGTTTTCGAGGTTACCGAAGTCGCGGGGCCCGCTGGAGACGCCATCGACGAGATACTCCATCGTGGAGGGTGTTGACCCGCCTGGGCCGTCGCCTGGGGTGTAGATGATGCGGAGGTTGATGGTTTCGCCGGTGACGTAGGTTCGTCCGCCGAACTCTGGGCCGTCCCCGTCGAGGGCGGTTGAGCTGACGAAGGGGAACTGTCCGAAGGCGGCGATTTCGCCGTTGGGCTTGATGATGAACTGGCCTTGCCCGCCTACGAAGGTTTCCATATAGATGCCGACTTCTTTGGTCGGGTTGAGAGAGCCGATTTCGAGTTTGATGTCGATGGAAAGGTCGAAGGCTTCGTCGGTCTGGAAGGCGTAGGGGGTGGAATCATCGGTTGACAGCCAGGCGGCGTGTCGGTTGGTGAAGCTTCCGCCGACATCGTCTGGGATGAAGTCGGTTTCAAAGATGACGAACTCGGCGAGGTCATTGTCGGTGACGTTGAGCGTGGAGACCTGGTAGTCGTTGAAGATTCGTTCCTGGAAGACAACGCTGTTGATGTCGTTGATGGCTGCATGTGCGGTCATCGGCACGAGGGTGGCGATGAGGGCAGCGGGCAGCAGCAGGCGAGTTGGGTGGGCGATTCTCATAACTCCGGGCTCCTTGGGGTGACGTGTTCTTTGATGCATGATTCGAAGAGAATCAGTTGGTTGTAGACGAGTTGAGGCGGGCCTTGAAAGCGCTTACACGAGGCATGGAATACGGGGAGAGTCGGGCTATTCTCGCCTTGTTTGTTTTGGTCGGTGACACTTCCTTGAGACTATGGAAACGCTTACATGGTACCTCATGGCTGGCGGGTGTCAAGCATTTCGTGCGTAAGTCGGTGGGAAGAAAAACCCTCATGGGAGGTGAACCTCGAGTTTGAGGGCGGTGCCGGGGGAGGTTTTGAGACGATCCCACGGGATGAGGAGGCCGCCTTGGCGGTAGGGGTGGGGCTGGCGGGTGAGGTTGGGGATTTTTTCGCCGTTGAGGAGGACGGTTTGTGGGCCGTAGCCCTGGGTGCCGACGCGGTAGGTGCAGGTGATGCGTTGGTTGTTTCTTGTGAAGGTGTGCTGGAGGCCGTCGAGGCGGTCTGGGAGGACGGGGTCGAGGAGTAGGGCCTGGTGGGTTTGGTTCCAGCCGAGGAGGCTGCGGAGGACGACGCTGACGAAGATGCCGGGCCCGCTGGAGTAGATTCGCCATCCGCCATGGACGGGGACTTTGCCGGCCATGATGTCGGGGTAGCGTCTGGAGGCTTCGTGTCGGTCGGCGACATCGGCGTCGGAGCTGCTGAAGTAGGCGTTGGCTTGCCTGGGGTTGGCGTTGGGGACGGTGTGGTTGAGGCCGATGGGGTTGATCTGGAGGAGGGCGTGGAGGAGTTGGTCAGCGCGACCGAGTCGAGCGAGGGCTTCGGCGTAGCGGAGGTGGGCGTGGACGTACATGAGTCCGATTTCGCGGCTGAAAGCGGAGGCGGACTCGGCGCGTTGGAAGAATCGTTCGAGGCCGCCGTGGTAATCGGGCGGGCAGTCCATGAGGCGGGCGCCGTCGGGCGCGAGGAGGTGTTCTTCGATGAGGTCGAGGTGGTGGAGGGCTTCTTCGCGATTGAGGACTCCGCTGAGAATCCCGCGGGTCATGGCGATAAGGCTGAGGCGTTGTCCGGTGCGGGTGTCTTCGGGGTGAAGAATGGGCTCAAAGCGGAGGGGGTTTTCGTGAGCGTAGCCGAGGCCGGCGACGACGCCTGAGGGCCTGAGGTGTTTGGCGAGGTCGCGGCGGATGTTGCTGGAGAGGGTGTCGAGTTCTTCGGCGAGCGGGAGGTCGGGGCGGAGCTGGTGGAGTGTGTCGGCGAGTTCGGCGGCGGCCTGAGCGAGGAGTTCGCAGGTCCATGTGCTGACGAGGTGATCGCGGAGTTCGGGTCGTGCGGGTTGGAGGCTGTCGTTCCAGTCGCCGTGACCGTAGCGGACGAGAGCGGTGCCATTGACCGTCTGATTGTTGATCTTGCTGAGAGCTCGTTTGATGTGCTGGAGGATGGTGGCAGGCGGTTGGTTGTCTTCGCCGTAGAAGGGGAGGGTTTGGTCGAGGATGGCATGGTCGCCGGAGGCTTCGAGGTATGCGGCGAGTGCTTTGAGGGGCCAGACGATGATGTCGCCGTGGCTGTCGGCGGTGCGGATGTGTTCGTAGCCGTCGAACATGAACCACTGCGGCCAGTCGCCATCGGGCTGTTGCTGGGCGAAGACGCGGAGGAGGATATCGCGGACTTCGTGGGTTTTTCCGAGTGCGAGGAGGAGTTCGACGGGTCCCTGGCAGACATCGCGGACGCCCCAGGCTCCGCCTGTGTACTGCTCGAGTCCGTGGGGTGAGGCGAGGTGGATGACGGCGTTGTGGATCATCCAAGGGAGGGCATCGTTGAGTCGGGTGATGGCGGGGTCACTGTGGGTGAGGGTTCTGTCGGCATCGAGTGTGGACCAGAGATCGTGTTGGGGATTGTTCGAGGTGTCGTGACCGGCTGCGTTGTGGTCGGCGCTGAGGGTGATGGCGAAGTTGTTCGTAGGTTTGGTGGTGATGGCGACGACGGGGAGATTTCTGGAGCGGCCATCGGCGAAGAGCAGTTCGTCTCCGCCTATGTTGTCGATGGTCGATGGGTCCTGAGTCTGGAGGATGAGGCGGAGATCGGATGTTGTTGTGGCGGGGGAGAGTGCTAGTTGGCCGGCTTCGGGATCGATATCGAGTTGGATCGTGTTTTCGTTTTCGATGTTGCCGAGGATGGGGTCTGCGAAGAGCAGCAGGCGGACGGGTTCGCCTTGGGCCTGGATCTCGCAGTTGATGTCGGGGCCGTTGTTGTTGGCGTAGGTGCGGATGGTGAGGATGGTTTGCGGGGCCTTGTAGATCCAGCGCGATTGCTGGCGACGGATTTCCATGGCGGAGGGGACGGCGAGGAGTTGCCATTCGTTGCCGGTATGAATGGCGATGCGTAGCCCGCCTCGTCGGGTGATGTCGAGTGGACTGCGTGCGACGGGGAGGAGTTTGTGGAAGACGGTGTTGCCGATTGTGAGGTGCGAGGCGAAGACACCGTGCATCCAGACGGTGGTGGAGAGCTCTTTGCGTGTGGGCATCAGGCTGGATGCGGCACGGAGGATGTGGCCGTGGGGGCGTTCGGTGAGCATCTCCTTGGCACGGGTCACGACGTGGGCATCGTGGTCATGGAAGAAGGAGAGGAGGGTTTGGTTGTGGTGTTCTTCGTGTCGCCAGGGGCCGGGGAAGTGGTCGGCGAGTTCACTGTCGGTCATCGACTGGGCCTGGAGGATCGAGAGTTGGTCGAGACGATGGCGGTCGATGCGTGCGGTTGAAACGGGGGACCTGGGTGATGCTTGCTGAGCCCAAATACTGAGGTTGGTCAGGAGATTGAGATCATCCTCGGATGAGATCTGAGGGTGATCGGGAGAGAAGCTGGCGGCGAAGAGCCATTGGGCGGGGTTGTTGTTGGTGACTTCGGCGGGAGCGGCTTGCTGGGCAAGGCAGGCGGACTCGTGCTGGCGGACGGCGGTGCCGATGAGGTTGGCGTTGAGTCGTTCGGGTTGTCCGGTGGCACGGCTGGTGCGGCCAAAGAACTGGTGGGTATCGGTGAGGCATCCGACGGCGCCGGTGATGCAGGCTTGTGCGAGCCAGGGGTGGCGACGACCCTTCTGAGGCCGGTTTTGTCGTGTGAGGAGGACGGGGCCGAGATTTGCGTCGCTGTGGATCTGGTGGTCGAGGTACTGGCTGGCGTAGGCCTCGTTGATGAGGACGGCGTCGCGCATGGTGAGGGCGATGTCCTGGACGAGGATGACGTCGCAGGTGTGCGGTGTGGAGCTGGTGTTGGCTTCGATGCGCCAGCACCAGGCGGTGTCGTTGGGGTGGAGGTGGAGGGTGCAGTTGATGTCGAGGTCATGGGAGCGGAGTGACCAGCGGGCGTGGTCTTCGGCGACGGCGAAGGAGCTGTTGGAGGCGGGGCCGGTGAGTGGGACGGCGTGGATGCCATCGGGCTTGTGGATGCGGAGGTAGAGTCGGCTGATGGCCCCGCGGAGCGGATCGGCGAGCATCTGATTGATGAGCAGGCCATCGTGTTCGATGGCGTGGATGACGCCGTTGGGCTGGAAGGTGATGCTCAGGCCGGCGGCGTTCTCGATCCGGCGTAGGGGCATGGTGGCTTCGGAGCGCAGGGTGCGCCGCGAGCGGACTGGCTCGGTCGTGGTGGTGTTCGGGATGTCGGCGACTGGTTTCATGGATCAGGGTTTGCGGATGTCAGCGGGGATGGGTTCGTCGGTGAAGATCGAGATGCTCTGGGTCTGCTGTCGTTCGGCTTCGGTGAGTGGTCGGAAGCCGGCTCGGTCCATGCCGCGTTGGACTTCGGGGTTGCGCTGGAAGAGTTCCCAGACGAAGCCGGTGCGGTGGTTTTCGACCATGAGGAGGGTGATGCCGATGTCGATGCCGATGACCTGCTCGTTGTACCAGTCGGTGTGGGGGTTGAAGGCATCGACGAAGCCGTAGGTGGTCCAGGATTTGGGGAAGCGATCTTTCATCTCGCGGAGGGCGGGGATGGTGGCATCGGGTGCCATGGGGATGGAGCCAGCGGGGGCGCAGGGGACGATGACGCCATCGATGGGTCCGTCGTAGGGCGGGGCGCCGACGACGCGGTAGCCGTCGGGTCCGTCGGCGGCGGTGAGTCCCCACATGGTTTTGCTGTAGAGGGGGAAGCGGTCGGCGAGATCGACGACGGCTTGTTGCTGGGCGAGTGTGGCGAGGATGGAGTTGCGCCAGTAGTCGGCGTAGTCATCTCGTTTGTCGCGGAAGTCGTACCAGGCTTGTGAATACTGGTGGGTGAAGAGGGGCGGGCAGGAGAGGAAGGTTCGCCCGCCATAGGTGACGACGTATTTTCGTTCCCAGGCGTGCCAGGCTTGTTCGTCGAGGGGATGTGTTTTGGAGCCGAGTCCCAGGAGGTAGAGGATTTTTAGTTCGTTGTAGTCTTTCCAGTGGTGGGGTAGGAAGCCGGACTCGGGTTTCCATCCCATGCTGAGGGTGGCCTGGCCATCGTGCATCCAGGGCCATTCGACGCGGTCGTAGATTTTCTGGGCGATTTCGGCGGCTTCGGTGTCGGCAAAGTAGGCCTTTGAGGTGAGGACGCCGGCGATGAGGAGGGCTGTGTCGATGGAGGAGAGCTCACACTCCCAGACGCGTTTGCCGGTCTCCATGCTGATGAAGTGGTAGTAGAAGCCGTGGACATTTTCGAGTTCATCGTGGACATAGCGGAGCGTGTTGAGGGTGCGGTCGTAGGCCTGGTCGTGTGAGACCCAACCGCGTTCGGCGGCGATGGTGTAGGCGGTGAGTCCGAAGCCGACGGATGCGATGCTGGCGACGTCGCCGGCGGCGGAGCCGTCGGCCATGGCGCGGTCGGGGACGAGTCCGGTGACGGGGTCGCCGGTGCGCCAGAAGAAGTCGAAGCTCCTGCGGCCGAGTTCTTCGAGGAAGGCGTCGTCGGCGGGGTCGATGGTGGGTTGAACGACGGCCGACACCGAGGTGACGGCGAGGGTGAGGATCATGAGCAGGCAGAGGGCGTTGCGGATCAAGGTGAACCTCATCTGTAGAAGGAGAAACCGCTTACATCTAGAGACACATGGACAGAGCGATTGGTTGATGCGTTGATTCAGGAGCAACCGCAGGTTTTTCGGGCGACGAAGCGAGTCGGGACGGAGGGGGTCCAGTCGTCATCGGGCGACTGTTTACGGAGTTGCATGAGGGCGGCCTGGACGGCTAGTTCGCCGAAGGCGCGCATGGGGACGTTGACGGTGCTGAGGTCGAGGTGTCGTGCCATGGGTTCGTCGTCGAAGCCGATGAGTTTGATGTCTTCGGGGACGCGGACGCCGGCGTGGCGGAGGGCGTCGAGGGCACCGATGGCCATGCGGTCGTTGAGGGCGAAGATGGCGTCAGGCATGGGCTTTCCGGCTTCGAGTCGCTCGCTGACGGCGCGGTACCCGCTGTCTTCGCGGAAGGAGCCGTGCCAGAGGGCATCGGGTGGGAGTCGGATGTCGGCTTCTTTGGCGGCTTTTCGGCAGCCGAGGATGCGTTGGCGAGAGTCGGAGGAGTCGGAGGGTCCGGTGATGACGGCGACGGATTGGCAGTGGTGTTGCACGAGAAGGTGGCGCATGGCCTGGTAAGCGCCGGTGGCGTTGTCGATCTCGACGACGAGGCTGTCGCAGTGGTCTGCGGGTCGGTCCATGAGGACGACGGGGACGCGGGAGGTGTCAAGGTTTTCGAGTAGTTCGCCGGGGAGCTGGAGGTTCATGACGACGAGGGCATCGACGCGGCGTTCCATGACGTATTGGCGGACGAGTCGGACGCCGTCGGTCGGGCTGTGGCCGAAGGCGAAGACGGCTTCGTAGCCTTCGCGGGAGGCTTCTGCGGAGATGCCTTTGAGGACCTCGGCGAAGAACCCGCTGTCGAGGTCGGGGAAGATGACGCCCAGGGTGTTGGTGGCGTGGCTGGCGAGGGATCGGGCGGCGTAGCTGGGGGCGTAGTTGAGGTCGGCGATGGCTTTGAGGACGCGTTGTTTGGTGGCATCGGAGACGGGGGCGGTTCCGTTGAGGACACGGGAGACGGTGGCGATGGAGACGCCGGCGCGTTTTCCGACCTGCTCGAGGCTCATGGGTGTCGGTCCGGGTGGAGACAGAGAATCATCGCGGGCCGGGGCTCGCGTAAGCGTTTACATTGTGAGTGTACCCCGGAATGGGTCGTCCGCAAGGGCGTTCTGAAAAAGAGTGGCTGGGGCCAAGGGGATCGAGCGGCGAGCTGTATGAAGGTCAGGTGCCCGAGGGGTAGCGGAGGCGGACTCTGAGTCCCTGGCCCTGGAAGATGGCACCGGAGGCGTCGATGCGGAGGAGGGTGAAGCCGTCGAGCTGGTCGCCGGGGCGGAGGCGTTGGTTGTCGATGAGGACGATCCCCCCTCGGGCGTCGCGGAGGAGGGCCTGGAGTTTTCGGGTGGAGAGGAACTGGCGTGCGCGGTCTTCGGGTGTCTGGGTGGCGTTGTAGGTCTGGGGTCCTGGGGTCTGTTGGGCGGCTGGGTCGGTGAGGGCCGAGACGGCGAAGGGGTTGCGGGGCTGGTCGGTGTCGGGTTGCTGAATGCGACCGGCGACCCGGAGCAGTTCGGCGAGGGAGCCGATCGACTCGGTGAGGGTTGGCGTCGCTGGTGACGTGTTGGGTGAGGTGGGGGTGGCTGAGCTGAGGATCGAGATCGCTTCGGCGGGTTGGGGGTCGCTGGCTCCGCGGAGGACGAAGTGATCCAACCCGAGGGCGCTGACGGCGAGTGTCATGACGGCGATGAGGATAGAGCGTTGTCGGGTCATGGGGTGGCCTCCGGGTTGGTGGCCGTGATGAGGCCGGAGGCGATTCTGTCGGTTGGCGGGGTGGCGTACCAGGTCATGCCGAGGGTGAGGGTCATGGGGCTGTCGGATGCGGTGGGCGTGTCGCTGGCTGTGGAGAGGTTGAACTCGGTGATGCGTAGGTCGGGGAAGTCGGAGCCGAGGCGGTCGAAGAGCTTGCGGGCGTTGGTGTAGGTCGCGCTGGTTTGGGTCTGCAGGGGAACGATGACAAAACCATCCTGCAGAGCTGGGTCGGCGGGTTCGATGCGTTCGGCGCGGTGGTCGAGTTGTTTGAGGAGATTGGCGAGGTCGCGGAGTCTTCGGTTGAGGGCGTCGGCGGTCAGGAGTTGGTTGGAGCCTTCCTGAGTCAGCAGCAGCAGGTCATCGCGTTGTTTTTCGACGCTGCGGAGTTCGGTCTGCGATGTGGCGAGGGCTGCTTCGGTTTCCTGTTGCTGTTGGCGGGCGATCTCTGCGGCGGTGTTGCTGAGGATGGACGAGATGACAAACCCGCCTGTGACGAGGATGGCCAGGAGGATGACCGCGCCCAGGGCGTCGAGTTGCGAGATTTTGAGGGGTGGGTTGTGTTTGGTCATTGCTCGCCTCCGCGTTCTGCCATGAGCGCGAGGATTCGGAATCGGACGCGTTCGTCATTGGGATCGAGGCGTCGTGATTCGTCGATCATCACGCGTTGGAAGAGGCCGGTTGCTTCGAGGCGTACGGCGTAGTCGGAGACCGAGGCGGTGTCGCTGGCGTTGCCTTCGAGGTCGATGCGGGCTTGTTGGAGCGGTTCGGTGGGTGAGGCTTCGGATGGTGTTGCCAGGCGCAGGGAGCGGAGGACGATGAGATCGCCCTGGACGGCGGCTAGGGCGTCGAGGAGGAGGCCCCAGTTGGGGTGGTGCCGGATGATTCTCGCGCTGGCCGTCTGCTCGTGGAGGCGGGCGTGTTCGGC
This sequence comes from Phycisphaeraceae bacterium, assembly GCA_040222855.1. Taxonomy (NCBI): domain Bacteria; kingdom Pseudomonadati; phylum Planctomycetota; class Phycisphaerae; order Phycisphaerales; family Phycisphaeraceae; species Phycisphaeraceae bacterium. Next base: position 268,223 of record JAVKCD010000019.1, read on the forward strand.
GCGGACGGTGATGATCTGGGCGTTGACCTTGGAGAGTTTTGACTGGAGGTTGGCGAGGGTGGCTCCCTGCTCGGGTTGTTGCTGGGAAGCCCAGACGACGCCTACGGTGGCGGCTGTGCCGGCGAGCGCGATGATGGTGATGGAGGTCCATCGCTGGAGCCTGCGGCGGAAGCGGCGTAGCTCGATTCGGTATTTCGGGATGAGGTTGCCGTTGCTCATGCGGCGGCCCTCCATCCGGATGCAGCCAGGGCGAAGGCGAGCTCGGTGCCGGGTTGCGGGTCGTTGGTGTTCTGGGAAATGTCGGCTTCGATGGTGCGTGCGAGGTGCTCGGCGACTTGCGGGTAGCGTGCTCCGCCGCCGGTGAGAATGATTCTCGGTCGATCATCCTGGCTGCCGAGACGGCTGACGTAGTTTTTGCAGACGGCGGTTTCTTCGGTGACGAGTCCGGCGTACTGCCTGATGGCTTTGGTCAGGGTGGGATCATCTTGCGTTGGGGTTTCGCTGGATTGAGTCTGCTTGAGTAGTTCGTGGACGGTGGCGAAGGGTTGTCCGGCGGTCTCGGCGACGGTGGCGAAGAGGGTTTCTAGGCCGGCGGGTTCGATGGTGCGTTCGTAGACCACGCTGCCTGAGAGGCAGGCGATGACGCGGCAGGCGCTCCAGCCGAGGTCGACCAAGAGGGTCAGGCCGCGCTCGGTGTTGTCGTTGACCAGGGTCGTGGCGAGCGCGAGGGCGGGGACTTCGATGCGCTGGGTGTCGAAACCGGCCTGGGTCATGCTTTCGATCAGCTTGTCTGCGTGCGCGTGTTCGAGCACGTAGGACATGATCTGCTTGCGGCCTTTGGCGCCTTCGGCTGGTTCAGCGCGGTGCAGGGCATACTCGAAGCCGGTGGGCTCGATGCGGTGAAGCCTTGACAGGGCCATCCGCGCGGCTTGTTCGGCGGCGACGGGGTCTGACGCTGAGGGGAGTTCGACGATCGAGCTGTGCAGGTGTTCGATGGGTGCGGCGAGGACGCATGATCGACCGTGGAAGCCACGGAGTGTCATCAGGCTATCGAGCTTGCGGTACCAGGTGGCATCGTCGGTGTGGTCGGGCCGTGTGATTGAGAGTGAGGCGGAGATGCGCGGGTTGGTCGCGCTGCCTGAGAGTTGGACGGCTTTCACCTGACGGGTGCCGAGGTCGAGGCCGATGGGTGATCGTCGTGAGAGGTGGAGGTTCATCAGTTACCTCCTGCGCTGGCGGTGAGGTCGAACAGCGGGAGGAAGAGACTCACGGCGACGGCGCCGACGAGCAGGCCGATGAAGACGAGGACGGCGGGGCCGAGCATGTTAAGGACGGCTTTGAGAACGATCTCGTTGTCTTCGTCCATAAACTCGGCGACGGTGATCAGGAGTGTGTCGGTGGTGCCGGTCTCTTCGCCGTTCTTGAGGGCTTCGTAGAGCGAGACGGGGATGAGTTCGGTGCGGCCAAAGGATGTGCTCAGGGGTGATCCCTGGGCGGTGGCTTCTTCGGCGCGTTCGAGGAGGGCCTGGTAGTGATGGTTGCTGACGGTGGTTCGTGTGAGTCTTAGGGCGTCGAGGAGATCGACGTGGCTGGCGAGCAGGACGCCGAGGAGTCTCGCGATCCGAGCGCTGACGAAGCCTTGTGTGACGGTCTTGACCAGAGGGGCTCGGACCAAGAGGGTCTGGACGTGGCTGCGGCCGATGTCGGAGGCGAAGTAGCGGACGATCCCCGCCACGATCACCAGCAATGCGGGGACGATTCCCCACCAGTAGGCGGTGAAGAGTTCGCTGGAGACGATCATGGCTTTGGTGAGTGGCGGGAGCGGGACGTTCATGGTTTCAAAGAGGGTCGAAAACCTGGGCAGGACCACGCTGATGAGCATGGCGACCATGCCGAAGCCGACGAAGAGGACCATGATGGGATAGGTCAGAGCGCCCTGGACCTGGCGGCGGAGGTGGAGTTGGTTGTGGGTGAGTGAGCCGAGGCGGGCGAACATGTCATCGAGTTTGCCTGAGCTTTCGCCAGCGGAGACGAGGCTGCAGGCGATGGCGTCGAAGTAGCGGGGGTGCTGCTCCATGGCTTCGGACATCGGGATGCCTTCTTCGAGGCGTTCTCTGATCTTGACGAGCATGGCACGCCAGGCGGGATCGGTGGACTGTCGTTCGACGGCGTTGATGGCGGTAACCAGTGAAGCGCCGGACTTGAGAAGCACGTGGAGGTGTCGTGCGAAGGAGGCGACGAGTCGGAGCCGTTTGTTGGTAGAGACATACTGCCAGCCGGTCTTGCGCTTGGCGGTCTTTTTGCCGGCCTTGACCGGCTGGAGGTCGGTTGCGAAGAGGCCTTTGCGATGCAGGAGGTCAGCGGCCTGCATGGCGTCGTCGGCTTCGATGATGTCGCTGACGACATGTCCGGAGGCGTTGAGGGCCTGGTAAGCGAGTTTCATGCGGCCCTCCGTTCCTGCTCGCCGGGAGACTGGGCGTCGAGCATGTCGTCCTGAGTGACGCGGAGGGCTTCTTCGAGGCTGGTTTGGCCTTCGACGGCGAGGCGGACGGCTTCATCGCGGAGGGTTTTTCCCCCGATTTCCCGCCAGGCTTCGCGGAGGACGTGGGTGGGTTCAGCGCGGTGGACCATGCGTCGGAGGGCGGGGACGATTTCCATGACTTCGTAGACGCCGAGGCGTCCTTTGAAGCCGGAGTTGTGGCAGCTCTCGCAGCCAGCGCCCATGTGGAAAGCGCGGCTCTTGTCGGGATCGAGCCCGGCGTCGCGGAGGACGTGGGGCTCGGGGTAGTAGCGGGTTTTGCAATCGGGACAGACGCGTCGTGCGAGGCGCTGGGCAACGACGCCATTGATCGCACCGGAGAGGAGGTAGGACTCGATGCCCATGTCGAGCAATCGGGAGACGGCGCCGGGCGCGTCGTTGGTGTGGAGGGTGGCGAGGACAAGGTGACCGGTGAGGGCGGCCTGAACGGCGACACGGGAGGTCTCGTCGTCGCGGATCTCACCGACCATGATGATGTCGGGGTCCTGTCGGAGAATACTGCGTAGGGCGCGTGCGAAGGTCATGCCGATCTGGGTGTGGACCTGGATCTGGTTGATGAGGTCGAGCTGGTATTCGACGGGGTCTTCGACGGTAACAAGGTTGGTCTCGGGGCTGCGGAGGAGTTCGAGGGCGGAATAGAGGGTCGTGGTCTTGCCGCTGCCGGTGGGACCGGTCACGAGGACGAGGCCGTGGGGCTGCTTGAGCATGCGTTTGAAGGCGTCGAGCTGTTCTTCCTGAAATCCGAGTTGTTCGAGACGGATGCGGAGATTTTCCTTGTCGAGGATTCGCATTACGAGCTTCTCGCCGAGGAGAGTCGGCATGCTGGACACACGGATATCGATCTCGCGGCGTTCGGCGACGATCCGGATTCGTCCTTCCTGGGGGAGTCGTTTCTCGGCGATGTCCATGGACGCCATGACCTTGATTCGTGAGGAGATGGCGGCGTGCATGCCGGATGGCGGGCTCATGAGTTCGCGGAGCATGCCGTCGATGCGGTAGCGGATGCGTGTGCCTTTTTTCTCGGGCTCGACGTGGATGTCGCTGGCACCGTCGCGGATGGCGGTGAGGAGGGCGAGATTGACAAGGTTGATGATCGGGCTGCCGGTGGCCATCCGGTCGAGGTCGGTAACGGGGCCTTCATCGACGGCTTCCTGCTCAACGAGTGTGACGTCGGACTCGGCGAGTGAGGTGAGGAACTGGTCGACATTGACGTCGCCGGAGCTGTACTTGTCGATGAACTCGCGAATGTTGGCTTCGAGGGCGAGCACCGGGCGGACCTGGCAGCCGGTGATCTGGCGGATCCTGTCGATGGCTGGGAGAGAGTGCGGGTCGGCCATGGCGACGGTGAGGGTGCCGTGGACTTTGAACATCGGGATGGCGATGAGTCGTTCGCACTCTTCGACGCCAAGAAGCTCGAAGAGCTCGGGGTCGATCAGGCCGTGGCGGAGTTGGCAGCCGGGCATTCCCTGAACACGGGCGAGCGCGTTGATGAGGGTGTTGGCTTGGATGACGCCTTGTTCGACAAGCACTTCGCCGAGTTTTTTTCCGCCCGTCTGCCGGCGCAGCGCATCGGAGAGCTGCTGTTCGGAGAGGTGACCTCCGTCGAGCAGGACTTCGCCGATGCGCTTGGGTGGTCCTGTGTCACTCACAGGAAGCTCCTGGCGGCTGCGTTGACATCGACGTAGTGCTCGAACATCGAGTCGAGGTCGGTGAGGGTGAGGACTTCACGGATCAGGGCGTTGGCGGAGGCGAGCTTTAGGACGCGCCCGCTGGCGGACATTGACTCGGTGAGGTCGACGAGGGTTTCGAGGGCTTTGCTGTCGAGGAAGGGGACGGCGGTGAGGTCGACGACCACGCGACCGAGACTGGATTTATTGAGGGGCTCGGCGGCTTTGCGGAGCGTCTCCCCTGCGTCGCCGGTGAGGGGTCCGTTCGGCGCCAGCACGGCGACGGCCCCGACGTTGGTCTGAGCGATCTCCATACCTGGTCTCCTTTATCCCACGACCGCGGCGCCGACCACGGCGGGGAGGCTCAGGGTGAAGGTGCTGCCCTCGCCGGTAATCGAGGTGACGGTGATGTCCCCGCCATGGAGGCGTGCGATGTCCCGGGCGAGGCCCAGGCCGAGTCCGGTGCCGGTGATGCCCTTGGTGCGTGCATCGTCGGTGCGGAAGAAGCGATCGAAGATGCGCGGCAGGTTCTCTTCGCTGATACCGATGCCGGTGTCGACGACACGGACGGAGAGTTTGCCGTCGGCGACATCGGCTTCGACGGTGACGGTGCCAGACTCGGGTGTGTACTTGATGGCGTTGCCGACGAGGTTGTGGATGGCCATGAGGAGCTTGTCCTGATCGCCGGTGAGATTAGGAAGCCTTGGAGGGAGATCGAAGCGGAGGGTTTGCTTCTTGGATTCGGCCTGAGGTCGATGGTCCTTCTCGACCTGTTGGAGGATCTTTTCGAGGTGGACATCATCGCGGCGCAGGCTCATGGCACCGGCTTCGATCTCGGAAACCGAGAGCATGTCCTGGACGACCCGCTCGAGGCGGCCGGACTCGGTGTTGATGACGTTGAGGCACTCGCTGCGGGTTGCGGGGTCTTTGTCGCCGTGCTCGATCGCGGTGTCGATGTGCAGTCGGATGTTAGTCAGCGGGGTGCGTAGCTCGTGGGCGGCTTGGGCGAGGAAGGCGCTGTGGGCTTCCTGAGCGACGCGTTGCTGGGTGATGTCTTCGATGATGACGATGGCGGCTTCGTTGTCGGATCGTCGGGACGGGCGGGTGATAAAGCGGAGGACGCCGGTGCCGCCTTCTTCGCGCTGATCGACTTCCATGATGCCCCGGCTGTAGCCGCGACTGAGTGTTGCCCTGCGGGCGGCATCGAGTACGCCCTCGTAGGTGATCAACTCGGCCAGGGGTGTTCCGGTGCAGCCTTCGGCGTCTTTCTGTAGGAAGGCGGCGGCAGCGCCGTTGGCGTAGGTGACGCGGAGCTCATCGTTGATGAGGACCATCCCGCTTTCGATGGCTTCGCAGGCGGCACGGAGCGACCCGCCAGCGGCTTGGCGGCGGTCGGTTTGCTGCTGTGCCTCGTGAACGAGTTTGCCGCTGCGGAGTGCCTGGTACTCATCCAGGAGGCGGTTCCAGTTTTGCGCCTCGCGTCCAAAGGATTCGCCGAGTCGGAGTGTTTCGGTTTCGAGGTCATCGCCATCGAGGTCGGCGAGGGCTTTTCTCAGGAGTGCGGGGGCGAGGAGGTGCCTGCGTATGAGCAGAAGGCTCGTGGCTAAGCCCGCGAGTGCTAACCCGCCCAGGGCGGCGGGCATCCAGGCGCTGGTGCTGAACCAGCCCCAGGTGAGAGCGGCGATCAGGACCAGCAAGCTGGCGATGGTGCTGATGATCGCAGCGGGCGGCTCGCCGGGCAGTAGCCAGCGTCCGAATAAATCTCCCAGGTTCTCTCGTCGGCCCTTGTGTGCCACAGGGCATACCTCCTACAGGTCATGTCCTGAGCATCATCGACCCAAGTTCAAGGGTGCTTAATGGCCAGGCCAGTTATGCAGGACGACTCGTAGAGGGAACCTGATCGAGAGAAAAGTTACAGGTGGACCTTAAGCGGTCAGGTTGAGCGGACGATCCTGAGCTAGCCGGGGGTAGGAAACTGCGAGTTGCAGTCCTTCCGGTGTGAAGTAGGGAACCGTTCGACTAGGAGCTAGATGATGTTCAGGTACCGTGCGGGATTCAGTCTGATTGAACTGATTGTGGTGCTGGTGATTCTCGCGGTGATCGCGGCGATTGCGATCCCGAGGATGAGTCGAGGTGCGAACAACGCAGACATCACAGCGATGCAGGCTGACCTCGCGGTGCTGCGAGGAGCGATCGAGCTCTACCGTGTTGAGCACACCGGGTACCCGGTACTGGCGGACATCAAGTCTCAGCTCACGGGCAAGACGGACAAGGACGGGACGATCAACACGTCGGGTGCTTATGGCCCATACATCGCGGTGATCCCGCCTCTGAAGACGGGAGCCAAGGCCGGCGAGGTTGATTTCGCGGCCCCGGCGGCGATCCCGCCTGCGGCTGAGGTCGATGATGTCGGCTGGTTGTACGACGCGGCGTCGGGCTCGATCTGGGCGAATGACAGTACTCACTTCGATAAGTGATCCGGGCTTCCGGATCGCCTAACGGGGCGGACAGGGAGCGTAACCATGGATGGTTTGACGGCCTCGATGCAGCGTGAGACCCGGAGTTCGCTCCGAGCCTTCACGCTCATCGAGGCCGTTTGCGTGCTGGTGATTATGGCGGCGCTGGTGGGTGTGGCTGCTCCACGGTACGCGGCGTCGCTGGAGCGGTATCGGTTGGATCTCGCGGCGCGGCGGATCGTGAGTGATCTGGCGTACGCCAAGACTCATGCACGCAGGACCAGCACCACCGTGAAGCTGACCTTTGATACGAGCACGGACCGGGTCCTGGGCACAGGCTTGCCTCAACCGGGCAAGCCAGGGGAGAGCTACAGCCTGTCGCTCGGAGATGATCCGTTTCTGGTGGGCTTCTCAGGGGTTGATCTGGGCGGGGACGTGGCGATTGTGTTCAATGGTTATGGGGACCCGGACTCGGGTGGTCAGATCAAGCTGATCGCGGGGAGCCGAGAGTTGATCATCGACGTGGACCCCACGACGGGCCAGGGGGTAATCCAGTGAGTTGTCGGTATCGTCGCGGACTGACGCTGATTGAGCTGATGCTGTCGTTGTCGATCGCCGGTCTGCTGGTGGCGGGGATGACGGCGTCGCTGACGTTGTCGATCGATGCTGCGGAGATGGCGACGATCGACTCGGCGGGTCCGGATCAGGCGGCGAGGGCGCTGGAACTGGTGCTGGCTGATCTTCAGCAGTCGATCCGGCTTGATGAGTATGGCAGCCAAGTATTCCTGATGACGCCTGATCGGACTGTGCCTGCGGACGGGTTGTCTGAGTCGGTGCTCTACCTCTGGTCGGGAACGGCTGGTGACTCACTGACGCGGGTCACCAACAACGGGACGACAGCGACGATCGCTGAGGACGTGAATCTGTTTGAGATCGAGATCGACACGCGGACGATCCCGGCCAAGGCGGTGACGGACACGGCCAACCCGCTGTCGTGGGGCTATTTCTTTACTGTTCGTTAGGGTCGAGGATGAATACGCCAGCCAGCTTGGATGAGCGACGCGAGCCACGCCGTAGGCCTCGGGCGGGGCGAGGGTTCACGCTGGTGGAGACGATTCTGGCGGCGGTGATCGTGAGCCTGACGGTGGTGGCTGCGCTGTCGTCGGTGGCTGCGGTGGCTCGGACCGAGCGGATCGGTCTGGACTCGGCGCAGGGTCACTTCCTGGCTCAGTTGCTGATGTCTGAGGTTCTCGCTTGCCATTATTCGGACTTGAGCTTTGCTCCGGGGAGCTTCGGGCTGGGTGCGGGTGAGAGCCAGAGCGATCGGACGACGCTCGATGATATTGATGACTACCACGGCCTAGTGGAGTCGCCGGTGACGTATGCCGACGGCACGGCGGTACCGGGTGCAGCGGGATGGAGCCGGCGTGTCTCGGTGACTCGGGTCAATGGGAGTACCTTGGGACTGAGCGGGAGTGACACGGGGTTGCGGAAGATCGTGGTGCAAGCGGTGTCGCCGTCGGGGGCGGTGACTGAGCTGCAAGCACTGATGAACCTCAACTCGAATCTCAGCGAGAGGGGGTTGTATGAGCGCACGGTGCCGGCGGTGGCTCGTGTCCGGGTCCGATCGGGCGACGCGAACAAGCTGACGCTGGCTGCGGCGCTGCCGCTGCTGAACGAGCCGACTGCAACCACCAACCTGCTGAAGAACCCGGGATGGGAATCGGGTGCGAGCAACTGGTATTCGCCGGAGACTTTGCAGGCGTACTTCGACCTCAACGGGATCACGGTGTCGGGCGGGTTGTATCGGGAGGTTGATGCCGCGTGCGATCTTGAGATCAAGGACGATGGTGAAGAGCATAGCGGGGCCTTCTACCTGAAAACCAAGAGCAGGTCATGGAACGATACTGGGCCTGCCCAGGTGATTACCGACGTGTTTCAGGTCGGGGTGACGTACTACACGGAGGTCTGGGCATCGACGGACGACACGCAACGGGTCTATATGGTGCTGCTCTATGGCGACGACAAAGGGGACTACCGGCTGGAGACATCACAAACGCGTGTGGTCGAGAAGACAGGCTGGAAACGGGTGACGGGCAGTTTTACGGTTCCGAGTATCACGGGGAGTCTGCGGTACGCGGTCTGGCGGGTTGAGACGACGCTTGACAAAGACATCTTGTTCGATGATGCGGTGCTGCGATGAGTGGTCCTGCCCCCCTGCTGAGGAAGTCTGCGTTGCCGCACCCCTGCGCGAGGCGTGGGGCGGTGTACATCCTGGTGATGATGGTGGCGGCGCTGGTGGCGGCGTTGGGGGTGGCGGCGGTTGGGAGCGCACGGCTGGGGCTCAAGAGTTCGGACGCGACGGCACGAGCCGGGAGCGCGCGGCTGCTGGCGTTGTCGGGGCTGGAGCAGGCAAGGTGGTTCATCGATCAGACCGTGGCGATTGAGGCTTCGGGCGGGGCGAGTTGGCGGAGCAGCTTCACCTCGGGTGCCTGGGTCTCAGACCGGACGATGGGTGAGGGGACATTCACCTGGCGGCTGGTGGATGAGGATGGTGATCTTGAGGACGATCCTTCGGAGGCGTTCACGATCGAGGCGATCGGCACGATCGGGGAGAACCGGCACCTGATGAGCGTGCGGATGACGCCCGGCGAGAGTGATGAGCCGATCTCGGCGTTGAACGCGGCGGTCACGGTGGGCGGGAACATCCGTGTCGAGGATGACGTCTGGCGATCGGGATACACCATGCACGCCAACGGCAACTTCACGGCGAATAACAAGGACGTTCGACCGCAAGCAACCGCGAGCGGCAATATCTTTGGGAATATTTTCTATGGCGGGGCCGCGAGCAACCAGACGGCGCTGACGATGCCTGATCCATCGAGCGTTTTTGATTTCTATATCGCGCACGGGACGGATATCCCGCGAACCTCACTGCCGATCTCAGGCGGGGCGCGGACGATCAAGGACCGGGTGCTGAGCCCGGCGTCGAACCCGTTCGGGAGCATCAACAGCCTGGGCATCTATGTGATCGATCTGGAGAACCTCGACAAGATCTCGATCGAGGACAGCCGGATCGTCGGGACGCTGGTGGTGCTGAACAGCGCGGATGGTTCGGAGGTGGTCGAGACCGTGACCTGGGAGCCTGCCGTGTCGAACTATCCGGCGCTGATGGTGAAAGGGAACTTTGAACTGAGGTTCAGCAGTGACTCGACTCTGTCGGAGGGCCTGACCAAGAACTACAACCCTCCGGGCACACCTTATCGGGGCATCAGTGACATTCTCCCCCTGGGGTCATTTCCGTCGGTGCTGCGTGGGCTGGTGTATGTGTCAGGAAATCTGACGATTGAGAACAACGACTGCTACACGGAGGGTCGATTCATCGTGGGCGGGGATCTGCTGGTAGATCGTGACTGGTATCACTACGCGTTGGCGCTCTGGCGGAACGACCCGCCGCCGGGCTTCAGGACGATGACGGGGCCGCCGGTGATGGTTCCCGGGAGTTTCACGCAGCAAATCGATTAAGCGGCCTGGGGTACGGTCTCGAAGTCGCTGAGGCTCTTGTGCTCGTCGAGCATCATGTCATAAGGACGCAGGTCAATCCGGAGGAAAGCCTTGGCCATATCGGGGTCGAACTGGCTGCCCGCACAGCGTTCGATTTCCGCGATCACCTTCTCCCGATCCAAGGCGGCGCGATAAGAGCGGGTGGAGCTCATCGCGTCGAAGGTGTCGGCGAGGGCGAGGATGCGGCCATAGAGCGGGATGCTGTCACCCGTGAGGCCCTGGGGGTAACCGCGGCCGTCGTAGCGTTCGTGATGCGTGAGCACGCCGTCGCGGACATCATCCAGTGGCGGGACGTCCTTGAGGATGCGGTAGCCGATCTCGGGGTGCTTCTTGATCTGCTCGAACTCCTCGTCGTCGAGACGGCCGTTCTTGAGGAGCACGCGTTCGGGGACGCCGATCTTGCCCACATCGTGCACCAAACCGGCGATGCGCACGCGCTCGGCCTCGTGCTCGGAGAGCCCGATCTTCCGGGCGATCTGCTGGGAGATCAGTGCGACACGTTCGGAGTGACCGCGGGTGTAGGGGTCCTTGGCGTCCAGCGAGGCGGTGAGCGCCTTGAGGGTGCCGATGAACATCGCCTCCTGCTCGGCGAAGCGTGCGAGGTTCTCGTGATAGGTCCCGAGAAACTCGCTGGTGGCGTCGAAGAACTGCACCTCGACGCTGGAGACGTCTTCCTCATCACCCTTCCGGTTGCCCGCTGCGATGATCCCGACCACGTCGTCATCGTGATGGATCGGTTCGGCGAGGATGACGGTGTTGGCCAGCTCGGCCAGAGGGTGGGTGTCGGGGTCGAGGACCCGGCTCCATGAGTCGGCTTTGATCGAGTCCACGGTCTGCGTGAGTCGCTCGCGGAACTGCTCATGGTCACAGCCCATCTCGCCCGCGATGATCTGAAAGCCCGCCAGCTGGGGCACGGACGACTTGGTGCTGAATGCTAGCGCCACCCAGTCAAACGGCTGGATCGACAGGATCTGCCGTACCATGGCTTCGAGACTCTGGCGGGGTTCCTCGGTGGCGTTGAGCATCCGGGAGACGCGGTAGATCAATCGGGTTTCTTCGTAAGACTGGATGAGCTTGCTGCTGAACTCGTCCATCGCCTCGATGTCGCTGAGGGATTCGGCCTGATCTTCGTAGAGCCATCCAAGCAGCGTGGAGAGTCTTGCGTTGTCGGGGGGATGGGTGCTGAGGAGTCGTTCCGCAGACGGGTCGATCGCCAGGCTCTTGTGGATTCGCTGGTCGAGGGCCACGGCGACCAGGGGTTTCGCGGCGTCTTGTCCGATCAGGAAGAGCGTGCAGCCGGGCCGGGGTTCGATGGTGCGCTGTGTGTCACCGGCCTGCCATCCGGTGATGGCTTCTTGGACAAAGACATCCAGTGAGTCCGGGAGAACGATGTCATCTGGCTCAGGCCAGAGACGCTGGGCGGCTTGATCACGAGCGGACCAGAGCGCGAGGCCCAGGGTGGAGCATCGTTCAATCAAGGTGTCGAGCATCATCTCGTGCATCGGCGGTCCATCATCAGGCCGCGGCGGCGGCCGAGCCTTCTTCCAGCCCCAGGGTCTCGCGGACTGCGGCATCGAGTTCCGAGCCGCTGAGGGGTTTATCCAGCAGCGTGCGGATGTTGGTTGAGACCATCTCGCTGTGGGAGAGCCGGTGGCTCCGGGCCGTCAGCATGATGACCGGGGTCTCGGCGGTGGCCTCTTCCTGCGCTAAAGCAACAGCTAGCTCGAGCCCGCTCATCAGCGGCATCTGGTAATCCGAGACCACCAGCGAGGGTCGCTCGGCACGGATCAGATCCAGGGCCTCTTTTCCGTTGAACGCGGTCAAGACCTCCAGCCCGAGCTGCTTGAGCCGGAAGGCCAGGATCTTGGTGATGTGCCGCTCGTCATCAACGACAATGACCTTGTGTGAAGCCACGGGATCCTCCTGCAGTGAGCTCCACGATCAGGCCGTTGAGTACGGATAGCTCATGCTTTAACGGTTTCGGGCTGACGGGGCGACGACTCAAGAGCGAATCCACGAGCGTGCCATGATCCTCCTGGAATGCAGCGAGAACTCCGTTTGTAGCGATTGTGACGATGACATCCTTCAGAGTGGTTTACCTTAACTCTGGCTTCACGCTCAGTGGATTGATCCGTCCAAGGGCTAGGCTGTTTGGCCCGACCGATCCTGATCCGGCAACTGCGTCTCGGGCCGAGCTGAGTGAATCGATGTACTGCGGTGGATGATTCTAGCCCCTTTCGTGTTCATGAGATAAGCCCAGACCCAACCTATGACCACGAACACCTTTGACCGAAAACCCACAAGTACCAGCACGTGGACCAGTGACCATGCCAACCAGGCGAGCAATCCCTTGAGATGTATCCCGTGCTTGAGGTCGGCAACCGCTTTAGCCTTCCCGATGGTGGCCATCATGCCACGGTCTTTGTAGATGAACTTCTTCCTGTTCTCCGGCGACAATCGTGTGCCTGACCTGACTTCGTCAGCGATCAACCGGCCGACATACTTGCCCATTTGAATGGCCGCTGGGGCGACTCCGGGTACCGAGGCGCCTTCGTCATCCACGACTTGGGCCGCATCACCGATGACGAACACCTCGGGATGATCCTTGATCGACAGGTCTGACTGGACCTTGACCTGACCCCCTCGGTTCCGTTCGATATCGAGTGCGCCCGTTAGTTCATTGGCCTCGACGCCTGCGGCCCAGATGACGTTGCTGGTCGGGACCTTGTTGTCGCCGATCGTGATCTCTCCGCCGCTTATCTCGCGCACGCGATGCCCGAGGTGAACCTCAACACCCAGGCGTTCGAGTTGCTCCTGAGCACTATGCGACAGTGATTCGGGCAGAGCGCGCAGCAGACGATCGCCAGCGTCAACCAGAATCACTCGAGCCGCCCGCGTGTTGACGTTCCGGAAATCTTGAGGAATGGTGACGGCGGCGATCTCCATGATCGCCCCGGCCAGTTCCACGCCCGTGGGTCCGCCGCCTACCACAACAAACGTCAACCGGTCCTGCCGCCGCTTAGGGTCGGCCTCGCGTTCTGCATCCTCGAACGCCAGCAGTAACCTTTGCCGTATCTCCAGGGCATCTTGAGCGTCTTTGAGACCCGGGGCGTGTTCCCGCCATGACTCGTTGCCGAAATAGGTCGTCCGAGCCCCACAAGCCACGACGAGATAGTCGTAGTGACCTTCTCCACCATCAAAGATCACCCGCTTGCGGTCAAGGTCTATACCTTCCACCTCGGCCATATAGACTTCAGTGTTCCGCTGATTTCTGAGGATGTGTCGGATCGGTTGGGCAATATCCGAAGGGGAAAGAGCCGCAGTGGCGACTTGATACAACAGGGGCTGAAACAGGTGATAGTTTCGACGATCCAGGACCATGACCGTGCAGCGTGACCGTTTCAATGCCTTGGCGACGGCGAGCCCGGCGAAGCCTGCACCGACGACCACCACGGTGGGCTGGTCATGGGGATTATCACGAAAAAAAGCGTGTTCGTTGTTCTGCCGTTTCATGTACGATGCTAGGCTTCATCTCTGATGATTGGGTTCTGACGGTGGAGTCATAATCCCACAACCTAGTAAACATCAACTGGAGATTAGCGTATGAGCGAGCAGACAACTACTTGGCCTGATTTGGCCATAGACCTTTATGACCGCCTGACCGGGCGACAAGCCACTATCAGCTACACCTTTGAGGACATGAACATCAAAGTCCCCAGTGGGACAGGAGACAACGCCCAGCACGCACATTGGATCCTCTCAGGGACTGTGAAAATTACAACATCAGATGGCATCAACCGCCCAAACTAAATCTGGTCGGCCATCTGCAGGGCACGCTCGAGAGCGTACCGGTGTCCATTCGCATGGCCGACCAAGATGTTGTTCTTCGATTACCCCTTTCTTTCAAAGCGGGGCTGAGCCTCCTGCGATCCAAACGTGCTTCGCGTAGGCTCCCGCCACTCGGGCTCAATCTGAAGCTCCACTGCGGATTCCTTCCGGCCATAGCTCTGAGAATCTGACACTTGGCCGGAACTCATGAATCATCATCGCCCCCAACGCATCTTCCTGACTGGAGCCACGGGCTACATCGGCGGTCGTCTGGCCCCGCGTCTGCTCGATGCGGGCCATCAGGTCACCTGCCTGGTTCGTGATGCCCGCAAACTTGTCGAGAGGCCCTGGTCACACCACGCGAATCTGCGGATCATCGAAGGGAATGTGGTCCACACCGACTGGCTCGCTGAGCAGATGGCCGGGCACGACGCGGCGTATTACCTCGTGCACTCGATGGTCGCGACGGGCGGGAAGTACGCTGAGCACGACAGGAAACTTGCCGAGAGTTTCACCAGGGCTTCGGACATGGCGGAGCTCAGGCGCATCATCTACTTAGGTGGGCTCGGCGAGCTTGGGACGGGATTGAGCCAGCACCTTCGTTCGAGACGAGAGGTCGAGGACATACTCGCCGCAGGTGCTGTCCCGCTGACGAGCTTCCGGGCGGCGATGATCATCGGCTCAGGTTCGGCGTCGTTCGAAATCCTGCGTTATCTCGTTGATCGTTTACCTGTGATGATTACGCCTCGCTGGGTGCGTACCGAATCGCAGCCGATCGGCATCGCCGACACTCTTCATTACCTGGTGCGTTGCCTCGACGTGCCCGAGACGACCGGGCAGACGCTGGAGATCGGTGGGCCCACGGTCCATACCTACATCGATCTGATGCAGATCATGGCCAAGGAACTCGGGCTGATGCGGCGCATCATCCTGCCCGTTCCGGTTCTGACGCCTCGACTTAGTTCGCACTGGATCGGTCTGGTGACGCCAGTCTCATCGCGGCTGGCGCGTCCGCTCGCTGAGGGCCTGCGGAATCGTGTGGTGGTCACTAACGACCTTACGGATCAGTTGATGCCGCACGAGCCTCTGAGTGCTGCGGAAGCGATCCGCCGGGCTGTTCGCAAGACCACGCTGGCCGACGTCGAGACCCGCTGGTCCGCCGCTGGCGTGATCCCTGGCGATCCCGACTGGGCAGGAGGGTCCACACTCGTCGATCGTCGTGAGATCGAAATCACGGCTGGCCCTACTGAGGTGTTTACGGCGGTGTGCCGGGTTGGTGGGGGCCACGGCTACTACGCGGCCGACATTCTCTGGAAGATCCGCGGGTGGATGGACCAACTCGTAGGCGGACCCGGCCTGCGTCGCGGGCGACGGCACCCCGAAAACGTCGAGTACGGTGAGACCCTGGACTTCTGGCGCGTGATCGATGTCCAGCACGACAAGCGGCTCGCGCTGTTTGCCGAGATGAAACTCCCCGGCGAAGCGGGTCTTGAGTTCACCCTCGACCCGATCTCCGAAACGACGACACGACTCACCATGACCGCTCGCTTCCGCCCGCGCGGGCTGCCCGGACTCGCCTACTGGTACGCCGTGCTGCCGCTGCACCACATTGTCTTCTCGGGGATGCTGCACGGGATGAAGCGGGCGGCGGAAGAACTCAGCAGCCAGCCCCTTCAGCCCAAAACCTCGTCCTCTTGAAACGTGTCAATCCCGACACGAAATCCACCGGTGAGTCGTCCATACACGTTGAACAGAACAGCCAGCACCACACCAATAATGAACCCCTGCAATGGCAACTGGATAAGCAGATAACCAAAGCTATTAATCCATCCGTCCAGATATATCAGCGCATAACCGAAACCAAAAAGCCCTTGCACCAGATGGAGTAGCATCACAAAAACACCACCATCCACCAGAGAGATCCGCCGCAGCTTGTAGTTGTGCATACCCTGCTCCTTTCAGACATAAGCCCACAACATCACCCTGCCTCCACCATCATGCGACCTGCCGTGGTCATACCGATACCAAACGAGTCCTTGCCGTCCTCGATTCTCAGCAGCAACGTGCCCGCGAAGGCATCGCGTTTCTCGATCTGAACATTGACGCCGGGATGGAGTCCGCGACCGGTCAGCCAGGTCAGGAAGGCCGGGTCATCGCCGAGGATGCGCACCAGCCGGTACGAGCCGACACCACATTCCGAGAGCGCGGTGAGATCGAGGGTCGGGAGTTCGCCGGAGGACGAGGGGATCGGATCGCCATGGGGATCGTGTGTTGGATGGCCGAGCATCTCGTCCATCCGTTCGAGCATGCGTTCGGAAACGACATGCTCCAGAAGCTCGGCCTCAGCGTGCACCTCGGACCAGTCGAGTCGCATGACCTCGACGAGGAACAGTTCGACCAGCCGGTGCCTGCGGAGCACGTCCAGCGCCACCGCCCTGCCCTTATCTGAGAGGCGGACGCCCTGCCGGGCCCGGTAGTCGACGAGCTTGCGATCGGCGAGCTGCTTCATCATCACGGTCGCGGTCCCGGGCGTGATGCCCAGACGCTGGGCGAGAGCGCCGGTGGCCACCCGGTCAGAACCCGAGGACTGACCCAGCCCGTAGATCGCCTTGAGATAGTTCTCCGTCGTGCTGGTCGCCATGAGGACAGTCTATTTTTTGATTAATCAAAGTCAAGCCTCGGACAAGTGTTCCTAGAATGGAAAAACCATGCCACGCCACGACGATCCGACTTGATAAAATATGAAGCATGGGATATGGTTATCCAAACACTTGTTTTTGATTAATCAAAATATGATCCGATTACTCACCCCCCTGTTGATCCTCTTGTTGACCGCCTGCGGACCCGCACCGGAGCCGCCCACCTCGACGGGGACCTACCGGATTGTCGCCACCATCGGCATGGTCGCGGACGTCGCCCGGAACATCGCTGGCGACCGCGCGGTGGTCGAGAACGTCATTGGCGAAGGCGTTGACCCTCATCTCTACAAGCCATCGCGTGCCGATGTCGCGCGGTTTCAATCCGCCGACGTGGTTCTCTACAACGGCCTGATGCTCGAAGGGAAGATGGGCGACGTGCTCGTCCGCCTGGCCCGGTCGGGCAAGCCGGTCTACGCCGTCACCGAGAAGCTACTTGACAGTAGCAACTACGTGATGACGGATGAAGCGGAGCATCACGACCCTCATGTCTGGATGGATGTGCAAGGCTGGATGCGCGCCGCCGAAGTGATCGCTGAGGCCCTTTCGGAGTACGACCCACAAGGCAGAGTCGTCTACCAACAGAATCTCGCGGCGTACCTGATCCAACTCCAGGCACTCGACGACTACGCACGCTCAACCCTCGCGACGATCCCGGACAATCAGCGTGTTCTCGTGACTGCGCATGACGCCTTCGGCTACCTCGGCCGTGCCTATGGCGTCGTGGTCCTTGGCATCCAGGGGCTCTCAACCGAATCCGAAGCGGGGCTGCTCGACCTTGAGCGATTGATCCAGCGCATCGTCACGGACAAGATCCCCGCCGTTTTCGTCGAGACCTCCGTGGCGGACAAGAACGTCCGGGCCTTGGTCGAGGGTGCTCGCGCTGCAGGACACGATGTGCGCATCGGCGGGTCACTCTTCTCTGATGCCATGGGGCAAAGCGGCACCTACGAGGGCACGTACATCGGCATGATCGATCACAACGTCACTACGATCGCCCGCGCCCTTGGCGGGACCGCCCCGAAACGCGGGCTCAACGGCCTACTTGCCTCGCAGAAGATCGATCACACGCCATGAGCCCCATCCGATACCACCGCCAGCGATCGCCCGGCGACCATGAGCACGCCGCAGAGAACCCGCTGGCGATCCACGACCTCACCGTCGCCTACCAGCGCAAACCCGTGCTCTGGGACGTCGATCTCGATATCCCCGAAGGCTCACTTGTCGGCGTCATCGGACCCAACGGCGCCGGCAAATCGACACTGCTCAAGGCCTGCCTCGACCTGATCCCGCGAGTCTCCGGGGAGGTCTCGATCTATGGCGAGCCGTATCGAAAGCAGCGTCACCTCGTTGGTTACGTCCCTCAGCGAGAGTCGGTTGACTGGGACTTCCCGGTCAGCGCGCTCGATGTCGTTGCGATGGGTACCTACGCCCGACTCGGCTGGTTCCGCAGGGTCGGCAAAGTCCAGAAAGCCGAGGCGCTCGACGCCCTGGAGCGTGTCGGCGTGGCCCACCTCGCGCGCAGGCAGATCAGCCAGCTCTCAGGCGGTCAGCAGCAGCGCGTCTTCCTCGCCCGTGCGCTCGTCCAACAGGCGCGCCTCTACTTTATGGATGAGCCGTTCGCCGCTGTGGATGCCGCCACCGAACGTGCGATCGTCGAACTTCTCCGCGAGCTGCGAGCCCAAGGCGGGACCTGTCTGGTGGTTCATCACGACCTGGCCACCGTCGCCCAGTACTTCGACCACGTTGTGCTGCTGAACATGCGTGTGGTCGCGTCGGGATCGACCCGCGAGGTCTTCACGCCTGAAAACCTGCACAAGACCTATGGCGGGAAGCTGACCCTCCTGGACCAGGCCACCGAGGCGGTCCGCGTCGCATCGAGCTGACACCATGACCACCGTGCTCACACAACTCGCCGGGGAGGGTGCCAGCCTCGCCGATGCTCTGCGCGTCCTGCTGCTGGAGGATTACAACACCCGACTGGTTGTGCTCTCGACTGCCATGCTCGGGCTCGCTTCCGGCTTCATCGGGTCGTTTCTCCTGCTGCGCGAACGCTCGCTGATGGGCGATGCATTGTCGCACGCGACACTCCCCGGCATCGGGATCGCCTTCATGCTGATGGTCGTGGCTGGGGGATCGGGCAAGAATCTGCCGCTGCTGCTCGCCGGGGCCGCGATCTTCGGCGTGCTCGGCGTCGGATTGGTGCTGGCCATCCGTGAGACGACCCGCCTCAAGGACGACGCCGCGATGGGCATCGTGCTGTCGGTGTTCTTCGGCGCAGGCGTCGCGATTCTTGGGATGGCTCAGGCCATGCCCGAGGGCTCCGCCGCTGGTCTCGAATCGTTTATCTACGGCAAGACCGCGTCGATGGTGCTGGCTGATTTCACGCTGATTGCGGTCGTCGCCATCATCGTGCTCATCGCCTGTCTGTTGATGCTCAAGGAGTTCACGCTGCTGGCGTTCGATGAAGGCTATGCGGCCGCACAAGGCTGGCCTGTGCGCACGCTCGACATGCTGATGCTCGCTCTGGTCGCCGCGGTCACCGTCATCGGGCTCCAGGCGGTCGGATTGATCCTGGTGATCGCGTTGCTGATCACACCCGCCGCCGCGGCACGCTTCTGGACGCATGATCTCCGACGGATGCTACTCATCGCGGGGTTCATCGGTGCCGCCTCCGGCTGGATCGGTGCGTCGCTGAGTGCTCTTGCTCCAAGGATGCCCGCAGGAGCGGTCATTGTGCTTGTCGCCGCAGGGCTCTTTGCCCTCAGCATGGCCTTCGGGCCAGCGCGAGGCGTGCTGATCCGTGGACTCCGACATCTGCACGTCAAACGCAAAATCGGCCGCCAGCACCTGCTGCGCGCCGCCTACGAACTACTCGAGTCCAGGCGACACCCCGAGACCGAACTCGTGCACAACACACCGATCGCCGTCGCAGAACTCCAGACGTACCGATCGTGGTCCCCCAGCGAACTGCGCAGGCTTCTCCGCACTGCGCTATGGGAAGACCACGTTGACCAACTCGATCCGCGCACCATCCGCCTCTCCGAGTCGGGCTTCGGCGAAGCTGCCCGAATCACCCGCAACCACCGCCTGTGGGAGCTCTTCCTGATCCACTACGCCGACATCGCGCCGTCGCACGTTGATCGTGACGCCGACATGGTCGAGCACGTCCTGGGACCGGACATCGTCAGGCAGCTCGAAAGCAATCTCGACGGTCCGATTCAGCCCCTCGCCGTGCCGCCCAGTCCGCACGACCTGAGCGCAGCGGGAGCCACACCATGATTGAGTGGATGCCCCTCGATACCTGGATCGTGGTCGTCGGAGCGCTCTGCGCTATGGCGTGTGCGCTGCCCGGATGTTTCCTGCTGCTCCGACAGATGAGCATGATGGGCGACGCCATCAGCCACGCGGTGCTCCCCGGACTCGCTGTTGCTTTCCTGGTCTCCGGAAGCCGATCGAGCTTCGGGATGTTCGTCGGGGCGGCCATTGTCGGCGTGCTCACCGCCCTGTTCACACAGTGGGTCTCGCGGTTCGGCCAGGTTGATCGTGGAGCCTCCATGGGCGTGGTGTTTACGACGCTCTTTGCGATCGGGCTCCTGATTCTTGTCCAGGCCGCCGACAAGGTCGATCTCGACCCAGGTTGTGTTCTCTACGGTGCCATCGAGTTCACACCCCTTGACACGGTTGCGATTTTTGGCTTCGACATCCCCCGTGCCGCCGCCGTGCTGGCGAGTGTTCTGGTCATCAACCTGGCCGTCGTCCTCCTGCTCTTCAAGGAGCTACGCCTGAGCGCCTTCGACCCTGAACTCGCGACCACCGTGGGCGTCAACGCCACAGCCATGCACTACCTGCTGATGACCCTCACCGCCATCACGACCGTCGCGTCCTTCGAGGCCGTGGGCAGCATCATCGTCATTGCGATGCTCATCGTCCCCCCCGCCACGGCCTTCCTGCTCACCCGTTCGCTTCCTGCGATGCTGATCATCAGCCTGATCACCGCCGCCGTCAGCGCGTGGCTCGGTCATGTCATGGCCCTCACCGTCCCCACCTGGTTCGGCTTCGAGGGCACTTCCACAGCAGGCATGATGGCACTCGCCGCGGGCCTTCTGTTCCTCGCCGCCTGGGTCTTGGCGCCCTCGGATGGACTGCTCAGCAGACTCCGCCAGAACCACCGGAGCCTCCGGACCCCCGACTTTCCGACTACCGGATAAGGATTCACCCTCAGTCCCACACGGCGTGCCGCTTTGGTGATAGAAACAGGTCATGGAATTTGCCTGGTACCTGCCGCTGCTAATCTTCTTTGCTCGCATCGCCGACGTCTCCCTCGGGACCGTCCGGATGATCTTGGTCATCTCCGGCAGACGATGGATTGCCGGTTTCATCGGTTTTGTCGAGGTCACAATCTGGGCCCTGGCCATCGGCGGGCTCGTCGCCAACCTGTCCAACCCGATCATCCTTGTGTTCTACGCCAGCGGCTTTGCAGCGGGCACGGTTCTGGGTATCTACATTGAGGAGTGGATCGCTCTGGGCGTCCGCCTGGTTCGCATCATCAACCGCGAACCGAGCATCAACCTCTGCCGTGAACTCAGGAAACACGGCTACAGGGTCACTCGCGTCGAGGGCACCGGCAAGGACGGTCCCGTCGAGATCGGCTTCTCCCTGGTTAATCGCTCTGAGCTGCCAACCTTCCAGAGACTCGTCTACAGCATCACCCCCGACGCCTGGATGTCCATCGAACGCGCCGAACACGCCTCCGCCACACCCTCCGGTTCAGAAGCCAACCATCATCGATTCAGGCTGTTTGGGCTGGGGGCAGTGAGGAAATAACGCCTGCAGCCCCAGAGGCCCCCTCGTTTGGCCGGATCAGGCTATTCCACTAGAATACTCGGTCCGCTGGCGCAATCCGTGCGCCCGCCCTGGGACGGCACCTGTCCCACATTGGAGCCGCGGATGACCCGAGCCGCCACCTACGCAGAGCCTGCGCCAAAAACCTTCCTCAAACCCGCCGTTCACCAGAGCAAGCTGTTCTCGCGCAAGGGCCTCAACGAACGCCTCTTTACCGCCTGGTTTGGCGGGTTTGTCTACAACCAGATCTGGGAAGACCCCCGCGTCGATCTGCAGGCTCTCCGCATCACCCCCGATGAGTCGAAGATCCTCCAGATCTCCTCCGGCGGGTGCAACGTCCTCAACTACCTTGTCGCTAAGCCCGCTCGCATTGTCGCTGTCGATCTCAACCGGCATCACATGTATTTGACACGCCTCAAACTCGCGGCGGCTCAGCACCTCCCGGACCACGCGGCCTTCTTCCAGTTCTTCGGCTGTGGTGACACCAAGCCCAACGTCGCCGCCTACCACCAGCACATCAAGCACCACCTCGACCCCGGCACCCGAGCCTACTGGGAACGACGGCCGAAACTCACCGGCCCATTCCGTAAGCCAAGGATCGAGTACTTCGGCAAGAACTTCTACAACCAGTCCAAACTCGGTCTGCTGCTGCGCGTGACCCACGCCCTGAGCCACTTCACCCGCATGAACCCGGCCCGCATCCTCGAGCTCAAGACCGTCGAGGAGCAGAAGGCCTACTTCGACGAGCACATCGACCCGTTCTTCAACCGCAAGGTCGTCCGGTTCCTTGGCCGCGTCCCACTTGTCGGCTTCTCACTCGGCATCCCGCCTCACCAGCACGACGCCATGATGAAAGAGTGCGACGGCCAGGTCATCGACCTCTACCGCGAGCGTGCCCGCAAACTGCTCTGCGACTTCCCGATCAAGGACAACTACTTCGCCTGGCAGGCCGTCTCACGACGCTACGACCGCGAGAACCGCGAGGGCATCCCCGACTACCTCAAGGCCGAAAACTTCGAGACCGTCCGTGCTATGGCGCCTCGTGTCGAGACCCACGTCACCTCTCTCACCGAACGCCTCCACCGCGAAGACGTTGGCGGCCTCGACCGCTTCGTCTTTCTCGATTCCCAGGACTGGATGCCGCCGGAAGTGCTTACCGAACTCTGGACCGAGATCGCTCGCGTCGCTCCCGTCGGGGCCCGCGTGGTTTTCCGCACCGCGTCCTCCGTCTCACCCCTGGAAGACGGACTCCCCGCTGAGTTGCTCGCTCGCTTCACCGCTCACCGCGACGAAGCCGACGAACTCTTCAAGCAGGACCGCTCGGCCATCTACGGCGGCTTCCACATCTACGAGAAAACGGCCTGAACCCCGTGACCGACGCAGCTCCCTCCAACCACCAGCCATCCAAGCTGGACCACCAGACCCATCAGGCAGGTGGTGATCCGGCAGCGTCGATGGACCGGATGTACCGCTACACACGGCACGTTTACGACGCCACCCGCAAGTTCTATCTCTTCGGCCGCGACCAGCTCCTGCGTGACCTCGACACCCGCCCCGGCGACAACGTCATCGAGATCGGCTGCGGCACCGCGCGCAACCTCATCAAGCTCGCGAAAATGCGCCCCGACATCACGCTCTTTGGTATCGACGCCTCCGATCAGATGCTCGAAACCGCACGCACCCGCATCCAGGCCGCGGGCCTCGCCGATCGCATCACCGTCCGCCAGGGCCTCGCTCAGGAACTCGACGCAGCCCACTTCGGACTGGATAAGCCCTTTGACGTGCCCTTCTTTTCCTACTCGCTGTCGATGATCCCGCCCTGGAAGGAATCCATCGACGCGGCCCTGCACCATCTCGCGCCGGGACGCAGCCTCTACGCCGTCGACTTCTGGGACCAGCAGGCCCTGCCCGCCCCCTTCCGCTGGGCCCTGACCCGCTGGCTACACCTCTTCCACGTCCACCACCGCCCCGAGATGCTCGCCTACCTCGAACGACTCGGCGACACTCAGGACTTCCAACTCGACCTCACCTCCATCATGGGCCGCTACGCCTACATCGCACGATTGACACCCGCGACTCAACCCTAAGAGCGCGTCTCGCAAGCACAGTCAGGGAGAGCCACCATGACCACCGCGACCACTCGCCGCCTCACGCTCGCGTCCTACGACCCCGCCAACGGTCAACAACTCGGTGAGGTCGAGATCACGCCTGTGGATCAGATCACGAGCATCGTCGCCAGCGCCCGCCGAGCCCAGGAAGACTGGGGGGCCCACCACCTCGACGCCCGTGCCGATGCGCTCCGCCCGCTCGCCGACCGACTGCGCGACCGCCGGGATGAAGCCGCCAACCTCATCACCGCCGAAATGGGTAAGACCCTCCGCGAGGCTCAAGGCGAGATCGACGCCATGACCGAGGGCCTCAACGCCGAACTACGCTCCATCACTCAGGCGCTTCAGCCCGAGCACTTCGAGTCCGATGGCATCCGCTCGATTCAGCATCAGGACCCGCTTGGCGTCGTCGCTGCGATCACGCCCTGGAACTACCCGATGATGATGCCCCACTGGCTCCTCATCCCCGCGCTGGTCGCTGGCAACGCCGTCATCCTCAAGCCCTCCGAAGAAACCCCGCTGTGCGGAGCGTTCTACGCCAGCCTCTTCGACGGATTGCTCCCCGCCAATGTTCTTCAAACCGTGCAGGGTGCCGACGATCAGGGTAAGGCTCTGGTTGAAGCCGACATCGACCTCATCGCCTTCACCGGCTCGCGCGAGACTGGCCGCAAAGTCCTCGCCGCCGCCGCTCAGGGCATCAAACGAGCCATCCTCGAGCTCGGCTCGAAAGACCCACTGATCGTCCTCAATGACGCCGACATCGACGATGCTGTGGCCTTCGCCGCACGAAGCTCCTTCGCTAACGCCGGCCAGGCCTGCGTGAGCACCGAACGTATCTATGTCCACCACACCCTCTACAATACCTTCCTCGACAAGCTTGTCAGCGCCGCCGTCGCCACACACGCGGGCGACGGTCGCAACCCCGACCACACCCTCGGACCCATGGTCAACGCCCGCCAGCGCGACCATGTCCTCGCCCAGATCGCCGACGCCAAGGCCCGCGGGGCCCGAGTCCTCCATGGCGTCACCACCCAAGGCAACACCCTCCAGCCCGTCGTCATCGCCGACTTCACCCACGAGATGGACCTCGCCCGCATCGAAACCTTCGGGCCAGTTGCCGCCGTACGATCGTTTAATGACGACGAGCAAGCCATCCAACTCGCCAACGATTCTGACCTCGGCCTTGGCGCCGCCGTCTTCGGCGAGCCCGAACACGCCGAAACCATCGCCGCCCGACTCAAGGTGGGTATGGTCGGCATCAACAAGTCCGTCGGCAGCGCCCACGGCTGCCCCTGGGTCGGAGCCCGGCAATCAAGCTATGGTTTCCACTCTTCTCGAGAAGGGCATCGACAGTTCGCCCAGACCCGCGTAGTGAGCCGATTGATATGACCCACACACCCACGCTGTTCCTGACCCTCTTCCTCTCGATCTGGATTGGTTCCATGACAAGCCCCACCGACGCATCCAATGCCCTCACCCCCGAAGTCGATGTCGATGAAGAGAACGTCACCACCGGCGAGATCCGCCGCGGCGTGGTCGTCGGCTCAACCGACGGCAAGTCCCGCGAGCAGCGCATCTACGAACGCGCCATCGCCGTCGTCGAACCTAGCCTCATCGGCAACCCCGCCCGGCTCGACGCCTACATCGACCTCTTCAAACTCAAGTTCGTCGGCGACAACCGCTTGTTCTTCTTCGACGCCAAAGCCACCTGGGACCCCCAGACCGCCACCCTCACCATCAACGGTCAGGCCGAATACGAAGAACACCATGAGAGCATCGAAAAATACTTCCGCTATATGGGCTTCGAGAAGATCGACAACCAGGTCGAGCTCCTGCCCGCAGCCTCTCTCGGCGAGCAACGCTTCGCCATTCTCAACACCCATCAGGCCTTCATCTACTCCGCCCCCACTGAACCCCGCGAGACCATCACCCAGACCGTCCTCGGCGACCCGCTCTACCTTCTATCGCCCGCCGACAACAACCACTACCTTGTTCACGGACCCGATGGCTACACCGGCTACATCGCCGCCGACAACCTGGTCCGCGTCGATGCCGAACGATTCAATGGTTGGCGGTCACGGGATCAGGCCGTGCTGCACACCAGTATCAAGGTCAACGACATTCCCTTGAGCCTCGGCATCTCGCTGCCCATCGTCGCTCAGTCCGCCGACCACGTCCGCGTCGAACTCCCCGATGGCTCACAGACCCTTCTCCCCTTCGACGCCATCGACATCCATCCCAACCTGCCCGACCCCCGCTCCGAAGCCACCATCACCGTCGCCCACCAACTCCTCGGCGTCCCCTACGTCTGGGGCGGCATCGCCGCCGATGGTCTCGACTGCTCCGGCTTCGTCCAGATCACCCACCGCTCTCAGGGCGTCCTGCTGCCCCGCGACGCCGACATGCAGGGCACGATGGGCTCTCTCTCCGGCACCCGCTGGCACCGCGATAACATCCGCCGCGGCGACCTCATGCTCTTCCTAGGCTCTCGCGGACGGATCAACCACGTCGGCATCTACCTCGGCGACGGCCAGTACATCGAGTCCGCAGGCGGCGGCGTCCAGATCACCTCCATCGATCCAAAAGATGACAACTACAACGAGCGCCGCGACAAAGCCTTCTGCTTCGCGAAAAGACTGTTCCGCTAACGAGATCTGCCGATCACCGGCGCCTCCACCGAGCCCTTGACCTCAAACGTCAACAGCCGATCTGTTACTTCCTCCTGCACCTCACGACGCACCCGACGCCCGAGGTCCCCCAGCAGCCCACCCAACTCACCGCCAACCCGATCCGCCACCCGGCCGATCTCGTCATCAACCTTCTGACCCAACTTATCCTGCGCCTTGAGCTTCACGCTCACCACCGTGTCCAGCGTCTGATCAAACCCCACCGTCCCATGCCCCTCTACCACCGCCAGCGACGTATCAATCTGTACATCGCCTAGCCGCACCCGGTTGCCCTCCAGCGTAAACGCCACGTCCGCCGCATCCTGCAGCTTATTCCCGCCCGTGATCGCATTCAGGTCCAAAGGCGACTCGAGCGCAAACCCCAGCACCTCCGACAACACCGGTAGCGGCGCTAAATTCCCCTCCCGCACTCTGACCGTCCCGCCCCCGCCCGCCTGGGTCATCGCCTCCATAAGCGGCCCATCAAACGCCACCGCCGCATCCAGCACCCCCGCTGTGTTCGACACAAAGTTCTCCGGTCCGAGATAAGCCACCAGCAAGGGCCGAAGCGACAGCGCCTCCACCACCACATCCAGGTCCGCCGGCATCAACGCATCCATCACACCGATCGTCCCACTCAAACCGACACGACCACCGGACGTGAACTGGACACCCGTCGCATCTTCCAGCACCAATGTCTGACCCGACAACCGCGCGACCAACGCCGAGTCACCCAACGGCAGCAAACGCCCACCCATCTTCATCACCGGTGCCGGGATGTCCACACGCACCATCGCATCCTCCGCGGAGGTACCCAAAGCCTCGACATTCACCACCAGACCTTCCATCGACAGCGGTTCTGCGAGCGAAGCGTGCGTCACCACCACAGGCGTAGCCAGCACCCGCAGCCGCAACGACCCCGTCCCATCCTCCGCCACCTCTCCTCCCTCGACATTCACCGTCAGCGTCACCGGACGATCAATGGTCGCCGCCCCCTCAACCCCTTCCTGCAACAACGCCAACCCCGCAGGCCGCAGCGTCCAGTTCAACGCCTTCCCGCCCCGCGATGTCCCATCGGCGACCGTCAACACCCCATCCTTGTATTCAGACGCCACATCCACCTGAACCCGGTCACTGAGAATCCATCCCATCAACTGACCCTGCTGCTCATGCCAGGAACCCCCACCAGCCAACTCAATGACCTCCCCAAATAACTCCGTCCCCAACGGCCGACCGGCGATTGCGTCAATCAGAGCCGAAGGCAGATCCTCTAGCTTCGCCTGTCCCTGAATCTCTCCTGTCTCCAAGGTCAACATCCCATCGGGAGCTACCCATGCACTGGCCTGCCACGAAGTAAACAGCCTGCCTTCATGGCCTCCATGCGCAACGGTAGCAAGCACCGAAACCAGCAGATCATCCAGCGTCCTAGCCTCAAACGTCATCTCAAAACTCGTCGCCACATCACCCACCACCGGGTCAACTACCCTCAACTCCGCCCCCGTTACCTTCACCTCTACCCGCAACCCATAGGGCAACCCAACCATCGAGCCACCCGACCCCGACCCCGTCCCGCCAACCCCGCCACTCGATCCAGACGACGACACCCCCAGCGCTCGCTCCAAATTCGTCGAGCCATCCGCAAAGCGTTCGATCTCCGCCACAGGCGACACAACCTCCACCACCCCAAAGTCCAGCCCGCCCATCAGCAATGACACCAGCGTCACATCAACCGCCTCAAAACGATCCAAGGTCAACACCCGCTGCCCCCGCTCATCCATCAACTCAAACCCTTCCATCCTTGGAGCTGTCCACCACCCCATCGACCACGACTGCACCGCCATACGCCCCGGTATCTCGCCATTGACAGCATCCACCACCACCCCACGCACCATCGACGAACTCAACATCGTCGGCAGCAGCGACACGAACAACACCAACAACATCACCACGGCCAGCATCCCCCCCACCACCCAGACCCACACCCGCCGCTTGCGACGCACCGGCTTCAGCTCCACTGCGCCTGATTCCGACACCTCCGCTACACCCTGATCACTCATCAGCAGTCTCCTGCATAAAACCAACCGACCGACCCCCATCCTACGCCCCCCATCCCCACCAGTTCACCCTTTCTTCCGGTCCCGCCGCCCCCTCTGTTACGATATCACCGTCGAGGGAGACCCCCGCATGGCCCGCAAAACCACTACCACACGAGCCGAGTTCCCCGCCACCCAGTGGACGCTCATCGGCGAAGCCTCCGGCGCTGGCGATCACGCCCGGGAGGCGCTCAACCGACTCCTCACCAGCTACCTCCCCGCGCTCCGCTCCCACCTCATCTACCGCAAACGCTTCCGCTCCGACGAGGCCGACGAACTGCTCCAGGGCTTCATCGCCGACAAGGTCATCGAACGCAACCTCCTGGCCAAAGCCGACCAGACCCGCGGCAAGTTCCGCACCCTCATGCTCACCGCCCTGAGCAACTACGTGATCTCCGTCAAACGCGCCGAAAACGCCGCCAAACGCTCACCCGGCCCCGCCGGCCAGAAAGGCACCACCGGCGCAGGCGGGATCCGCTCCATCGACGATGAAGGTGCCGAGCACCTCGGCGCTGTCCCCGATGACCACGTCCGCTCCTTCGATATCGAGTGGGCCCGCGTCATCCTCCGCCAGACCATCGACCGCGTCCGAGAACAATGCCAGGACACCGACCGCCCCGACCTCTGGGGCATCCTCGAACTCCGCATCCTCCGGCCCACCCTCGAAGGCGTCGAGCCCATCGAGTACGACGCCCTCGTCAAGCAGTTCAACTTCCGCACCCCCATGCAGGCCTCCAACGCGCTGATCACCGCCAAACGAATGTTCGTCCGCCAACTCCGCGAGGTCATAGGGGAATACGCCACCTCCGAAGACGAGATCGAAAACGAGATCAACGACCTCCGCGAAATCCTCGCCAGCGCAGAACCCGACGATTCCTAGCGTAAACACTCCATAGTTACAGCCGAATTAGCCGATTCATCTCTTAACACAGAAGGGCCAGGGCAGAGGACATGCTCGAAAACATGGACTTCACCACCAACCCAACCAGGCTGGCCGACATCATCGCCCTCGACCCCACAGGCGGGCACGGCTGGGGAACCGCCGACCTCGCCACCATCTTCAAACACCAGCTCACCAGCCCCCTGCTCCTGGATCTCTCCGAGTTCGACCCCTCCTCCTCCGCCAAAGCCCGTGGCGTCGCCATCAAAGCCGAACCCCCCATCGAAACCTTCCAGGACCTCCTCACCCACCCACACCCCCCAACCGAACTCCTCGACCTCGTCAAACGCTTCGCCAAAGCCCTGATGAACCGACTCGACACCGTCCTACCCCGCGAACTCGCCGTCACCCTCTACTACCTCGCCATCGCCGCCTCCCTCGACAAAAACGACCACCGCCTCACTTCCCTCTCCGATACCGAACTCAAACAAGGCCTCGCCTGGTCCGCCGACCAACCCTGGCTCGATGCAATCCTCAAAGACACCCTCAAGCAGGCACACGAGAAGGTGTGATTCAAGGCCAGTTCACTGGAAAACGAGTGCAAAAACGCGGGTGCCACACTTTGACACGCCGAAGGTCAGTCAAAGTGTTCTGAGGACCAGCATCACCAGAGCAAACAACCTCACCCATCCCGCGTCGGATGCTCATCCACATCGTGACCGAACGCGATGTCGTGGTTGTCCAGGTCCTGTATCCCGAACTCTCGACAACCGTACGGCTGATCGCACGGCCCGTAATCAATCGTCGCGCCCGCCTTCACAAACTCATCGTGCAACGCGTCCGCATCATCCACCCAGAAGTAGATGTCCCACAGCTTGTCCTCCACTGTCCAGTTCGCCACGATCTTGTCGTGCTGATCAGTCTGCCGGAGCATGATGCACAACCCATCCCTCCACACCATGCAGAAATCAGGCGGGTCACCCCAGAAACGCTCATACTTGAACCCGCAACAGTCCCGAAAGTAGTTCGCCGAAGCCACCACATCCCGAACCAGCAGCACCGGCGCACTCGTCGTCAGCTTAGCCATGATCACCAATTCCTCTGAGGGTAAGACGAACAATCTCTATCCTACCCCCATGCCCCGCCCAATCACCTCCCCAACCAACCCCCTCCTCAAACGCACCGCCCTCCTCCGCAAGCCCGCGCGCCAGCGGAAAGAAAACGTCTTCCTCGCCGAAGGCGCCCGCGAGATCGCCCGCGCCCTCGACGCCCACCTCACCGTCGAAACCCTCCTGATCTCCGACGAATCCCTGCTTCAGCAACTCCCCAGCCTCCACCCCGACACCGACTGCGCCATCCTCCCCGACAACCTGCTCAAAAAACTCACCTACCACGATGAACCCGAAGGTCTCCTCGCCATCGTCAAGCGACCCGCTTGGCCCGACTCCCTCCTCGATACCGCCCCGCGCATCCTCGTCGCCGTCGGCACCGCCAAGCCCGGCAACCTCGGCGCCATGGCCCGCACCGCCGCCGCCTTCAACTTCGACCTCATCCTCGCCGCCGGCGACACCGTCGACCCCTTCAACCCCAACGCCATCCGCACCTCCACCGGCGCCGTCTTCACCCTCCCGATCCTCTCCCGATCCCTCGATGACCTCCACACCTGGCTGCGCGCCCTGCCCCAACGCCGACCCTCCGGTCGAGTCCTGGCCGCCGAAGTCATGGCGTCCACCGACTACCGCAAAGCCACCTACACCTCACCCATCGCCATCCTCATCGGCCCCGAAGACACCGGCCTCACCCCCGAGACCCTCGCCGCCGTCGACAACGCCCGCGGCAAGCGCGTCCGCATCCCCATGAACTACGCCACTGTCGACTCCCTCAACGCCTCCACCGCCGCCGCCCTCTTCATGGCCGAGGCCGCCCGTCGCACGCTTTAGTCGCGCGACCCGCGACGCCACATCCCATCCCGCCTAAACTAATCTCCCCACAGGAGACCCTCCCCATGACCACCACCACCGCCGCTGAACTCCTCGCCTCCGCCGCCCCCACCCTCAAGGACTCCGGCCGCTTCGCCGCGATCTCCTTCGACAACAACACCCTCACCGCCAAAGCCGACGGCCCCGAAGCCGACGCCTTTTACATCGCCGAGGCCACCCCCGATGGCAAAATCGTACTCGGCTGGTACACCACCGACCGCTGGCTCTCCGAATCCATCGAAGCCGACCTCATGCACACAGGCGACGACCTCGCCGAACTCATTGAAGAAGAACTCGTCGAACTCGATGTCCCCCACCGCTTCAGACTCGACCACTTCCGCGATGACGACAAACGCTACGTCTTCCGCGCCACCTGCCCCGACTTCCCCGACGCCCAGACCTTCGCCAAAACCCTCCTCGGCTGGGAAGCCGCCTTTCGCCAACTCGGGGACATGGAAGCCGACGACGACGAATAAACCCCACCGCAGCCTCACCTTCCGGGACTTCCCTACCTACCCCGAATCCCGCAGATCACGCACACCCCCGCGTTGGACAGCCCCGTCCGTCCTGTTATCCTTCACCACGATCCGGTCAGCGGGCAGCTTTTAGGCCGCACGAGCTCCTTCGTTCCAGCTCGCCGACCCACCCCCCAACCGAAAACCGGGTCCTGCGCAGCCTGCTCGATCCAATCGCCCCCTGGGCACCCAAGAGGAATCCGTCGCGATGCGTGTCCTGATGCTGGGATGGGAGTTCCCGCCATACATCACCGGTGGTCTCGGAACCGCCTGCTACGGCCTCACGCGCGCCCTCTCGCGCCAGAACCACGAGATCACGTTCGTTCTGCCCAAAACCGTCGATGACGAATACACCGAGCACGTCCGCCTCCTGACCCCGCAAAACCGCAAGGCCGCCCAAGGCGACCGAGCCCCCGAATCGGTCGCCTCGACCTTCACCTCACCCAAAGTCGAGCAAAACCCCGCTCCCGAACTCGAACACGTCACCTTCAAGGCCGTCCCCTCCCGCATCAACTCGCCCTACCCCCAGGGACACCAGTTCTACGATGGCCCCCGCGAAGGCGTCGGCTTCCTCCACCCCGCCGCCACCCCACCCCCGACCAACCCCGATGGCACCCCGGACCCGCAGGCCCAGCAAAAACTCGCCGCAGCCGCGACCTACCACGGCGACATCGTCGCCGAAGCCCACCGCTACGCCGACCTCTGCCTCGATCTCGCCGCCCAAGGCGACTTCGACGTCATCCACGCCCACGACTGGCTTACCTTCCTCGCCGCACAGGCCATCGCCGCCAAAACCGGCAAGCCCATGATCGCCCACGTCCACTCCACCGAGTTCGACCGCTCTGGCGACAACATCCACCAGGGCATCTACGACCTCGAACGCGCCGGCGTCCATGCCGCCTCCCAAGTCATCGCCGTCTCACACCTCACAAAATCCATCCTCGAACACCGCTACGGCGTCCCCGCCTCCAAAATCAAAGTCGTCTACAACGGTATCGACAACAACGGCAAACCGCCCGAGCAACCCGACCCTCAGCGTGACGCCATCCAGAGCAACGAGAAAATCGTCCTCTTCCTTGGCCGCGTCACCATGCAAAAAGGCCCGGAATACTTCGTCCGCGCCGCCAAACGTGTCCTCGACGTCATGGACGGCGTCCGATTCGTTGTCGCCGGCACAGGCGACAAAGTCCGCGACCTCATCGAACTCTCCGCAGAACTCGGCATTGGCCACCGATGCCTCTTCACCGGCTTCCTCCGCGGACCCGAAGTCGACAAGATCTTCCAGATGGCCTCCGTCTACGTCATGCCCTCGGTCTCCGAGCCCTTTGGCATCGCCACCCTCGAAGCCATCTCCCACGATGTCCCCGTCATCATCTCCAAGACCTCCGGCGTCTCCGAAGTCCTCACCCACGTCCTCAAGGTCGACTTCTGGGACACCGACGAGATGGCCAACAAGATCATCGCCGTCCTCAAGCACCCACCCCTCGCCACCACCCTCAGACATCACGCCACCATCGAGGTCCGACAGCTCACATGGGATGGTGCCGCCCAGAAATGCGCCAGCCTCTACACCGACCTTACCGGCATCGCAGAACCCGCCACGCCAAGCCCAAAGCCTGACGCCGGTTCACACTCCGCCCGATAAACCACGGGCTGTTCAGCTCATCCCAACACCCGAACACCCGCTAACTCGGCGGGTTTGTTGCCTTTACAATCGCACTTGACGTTCGGCGTCGATTTGGGTAACGTAACCCAAACAGAAAAGACGATAGAAGTTCAAGAGACCCGCCAACACCCGTCGAAATCGGAGTCAGCAGAGACCGGATACCCCAACATCTTGGGGATTCACCCACCGGTCATCGCAAGATGGGATACACCTATGAACGCTCCAATCCTCATGCTCGGCCCAGGCGGAGACTACACCACCGCCTGGAACGCCCGCGACAACGGCCGCCTCGTCCCCTCCTCCGGAAGCCACACCGCCTCCGAGGGCGACGGCCATCAGTCTGGCTACCAAACCCCGAACCGCCGACGCCAGACCCTTGCCCCCAAACCCGCCCTTCGCAGCCGCCCTCACGACACCTTCGAGCCCTCGGGCCAGGCCGCCCCCGCCTACACCCTCAACGACTCCTTCGAGGAAGTCACCCTCCTCGCCGCCGCCTCAGCGTGGCTCACCGAACAGATGAACCGACTCGCCGTCGCTTCCGCATCACTCCACCGCTTTAGAAACCTCCTCACCTGGGACGCGGACAACCCGCACCACCGGCAGCGAAACCTCCTGCCCAACACGGAGCCTCACCATGAACCTCACGCCCAAACAACTCCACATCCTCAGCCGAATCCGCGACCTTCGCTTGGCGCGAGGCTACTCGCCAACGATGCAGGAACTCGCCGACGAGCTGGGCGTCAGCAAAGTCACCGTCTTCGAACACGTCGAAGCCCTCATCAAGAAGGGAGCCTTGCAGCGGCAGCCCAACAAGGCGCGCTCTTTGGAGTTAACGGATGACGTCGACCTCCCCGACGAATCCTCCGGACTCAAACTTCCCCTCGTCGGCACCATCGCCGCCGGCTTCCCCATCGAAGCCGTCGAAGAACGTGAACACCTCGACCTCGAATCCCTCTTCACACCACCCGGTGCCCCCGCAGGAACCTACGTCCTCAAGGTCCGTGGCGACTCCATGATCGACGAACACATCGCCGAAGGCGACTACGTCATCTGCGAAAAACGCAACGCCGCACGATCCGGCCAGACCGTCGTCGCCCTCCTCGACTCAGGCGAAGCCACCCTCAAAAAGATGTACCACGAGCCCAACGGCAAAATCCGACTCCAACCCGCCAACGACAAATACCAGCCCCTCATCGTCGACGCCGGCCGAGTCCAGATCCAAGGCGTCGTCATCGGCGTCGTCCGAGCCTACTGACTCCCCCCTTACTTCAACAACTCGATCACGACACGAGCCACACCGCTAGCCTGCAGAGCCCAGCCTCTCATAACTTCAACGGCCAGCCAGCACCTCTGCCCGTCACCCCCCCAGACCCGCACCCCTCGCCACCCCACATCTCCTATCATCTCCTGCCTATGACCGACCGCCCCATCGGACTCCTCGCAGGCGGGGGACGCCTCCCGATCATCGAGGCTCAGGGTATCCGCGCCTCCGGCCGGAAAGTCGCCTGCGTCGGCTTCACCGGCCAGTTCGACCCCGAACTCCCCGACTACTGCGACCACTTCGAGACCGCTGGCGTCGTCCGTCTCAACCGCTGGCTCAAACTCATGCGACGCTGGGACGTCGAAAAAGCCATCATGGTCGGCTACGTGCGCAAAACCCGCATGTACCAGCCCTTACGCATCGTCTCTAACCTCCCCGATAGCCGCGCTATCCGCCTCTGGTATCGTGTACTCCGTAACGACAAACGATCACAACAGATGCTCGCCGCCATCGCCGACGAGCTCCGAGACAACGGAGTCGAGCTCATCGACACCACCACCTTCATCAAAAATCACCTCGCCGAGCTGGGCACCATGACCAAAACCCAGCCCACCGCCGATCAGCAGGCCGACATCGACTTCGCCATCCCCATCCTCGCGCGCATGAACGACCTCGACATCGGCCAGGCCCTCGCCATCAAAGAACGCGACGTCATCGCCGTCGAAGCCATCGAAGGCACCGACCGCATGATCAAACGCGCCGGCATGCTCTGCCGCGCAGGCGGGTGGATCCTCGTCAAAGGTGCCAAACCCTCCAAAGACCTCCGATTCGACGTTCCCACCATTGGCGTCTCCACCATCCGCAACCTCCGCTACGCCAAAGGCTCCTGCCTCGTCATCACCGCCGGCAACGTCATCATGATCGACAAACAGGACGTCATCGAAGCCGCCGATGAAGCCGGCATCGCCATCGTCGGCATCGAACCCGTCGAAGGCACCAAACTCCCCATCGAAACCCTCGCCAAGTACGCACTCCCCACCGAAGACCTCCCTGATCTTCCCGATGACCTCAGCCCCAACGCACACGCCCTCGACCAGGAACACGATGACGACCAGGACGCATCCGATGACGACGAACATATAGCCGACTCAGAACCCCACCCTTCAACGAAGTAGCGCCGCCGTAAACTTCGCCCCATCCCAAGCTTCTTGACACATCTCAGCTGGCGTTCAGCCAACTC
This sequence comes from Phycisphaeraceae bacterium, assembly GCA_040222855.1. Lineage (NCBI taxonomy): Bacteria > Pseudomonadati > Planctomycetota > Phycisphaerae > Phycisphaerales > Phycisphaeraceae > Phycisphaeraceae bacterium. Next base: position 304,226 of record JAVKCD010000019.1, read on the forward strand.
CGGGCCTCAGCCTAAAAAGCAGCTTTATGGTTTACCCAGATTACTATCTGTGTGGATAACTCTAATATATTCTTTGAAATTGTCGGTTTATCTGCTTAAATGCACAATAGAGCTGTTTGGATTCAACGTCGATAACTCGGATCGAGAGAAATGTTATGTCACATCGATACGCCGCGCTCCTCGCTCTGTGGCTCGTGGTAGCCACATGCACAACATCACCAACATCGGCAGGCATCCTCGGCGACGGCACACGTGTCCTCGACACCGAGACCGGCCTCGAATACCTCCACTCCAGATTCTCTCGTGGCGAGTTCCCCGGACACTGGCTCTACCCCAATAACTATCCGGGCACCTACCCCTGGATCCCGCCCACGCCCCCCGGCTACCGACCCGCCACCGACGCCGAAGTCCGCTCCTTACTCGCAGCCGTCGGCGTCGCCCCGGGAATCAACAGCTCGCTCGCCGCCTACACCGCCATCGACACCCTCCACACATTCATGGGGCATACATACGAGTTCACCGTTAGCCGGTTCGAGCGAACCGCCGTCTACCTCTCTTCCACCCTCACGCCCGAACCTTGGGACTCCAACCTCAACCTGCTCGGCTACACCGTCCGCGTCGATGAGAACTACAATCACACCGTTCAGACCGGCTCCATCTGGCGCACCGACGGCGCCATCAACGGCGCATCACAAAGAGCCTTCCTCGTGCTCGTCCGTAACACCGCCGTCAACCCCTCCGCCCCTCAAACGCCCGTCAACTCGGACGAAGCGTCCCGCTCATTTGTCTCAGTAACCGACGACCTCGGGGCCTGGTATGACGTGATCGCCACCCCCGGTCTCAACATCAGCATCTCCTCTGACTCAGGCATCACACGCATCGGACTCCCCGCATCCTTTTCGGATAGTGACAACCTCTTGATGTTCAACGACCCGATCCTCGGCCAGCTCAACCTCGCGCCCGGTCAGGTCATCGAACTCTCCGAGCCCGTCAACAAACTCACACTCACCGGATACAACCTCGCCGATACCGACAGCTCCGCAGCCCCGCCGCCCTCGACTCCCGGTCTGCCACTGTTCCTCACCTTCGCAGAGCCCGGTTCCAGCTTCACCACCAGCATCCCCGAACCCGCAAGCTTTGCGTCCCTCACCCTCGCCAGCCTCGCCCTCACCCGCAGGCGGTAAGGGCAGCCGACAACACAAACCCCGCCTTACTTCAGCAGCGCCGCCGTAAACTTCGCCCCGTCGCGATCTCGCTCCCAACCCTCCGCCGGACCGACCCGACGCTCATAGTCAGTCCACAACTCAAACCAGTACGCCAGAAAACGATAAGGCCTCATCGGCTCGTAGTACGCCTCGATCAGCGAGTCCAGCGACTTCACATTCGCCGGACGCTCCATCCCCTTCACCAGACAGAAGTGTCGATACGTCTCGCTGTCGATCGGCAGCCGATCATAAAACCCCAGCAGCTGCGCGATGTTCGCCGCCGCATACGGCCCGATCCCGTTGATCGTCCGCAGCTCGTCAATCACCTCACCTTCCTCCCGCGACGGGTCCTCGTACCACGCTGCGTCCACTGTCCCATCAAGCATCCCCCGAGCCACCCCGACAATCCGCTCCGCCCGATACCCCACCTTGCACCGCGTCTTCAGCCGCCTCGTCCCGAACGACACCACCGCCTCCGCCGTCGGAAACGCTCCACCCCCAACCTCCTCCGTCATCAACCGATTCATCCGGATCGTGCTCCCCCACGTCGTGTTGCACCCCGTGATCGTCTTCACAATGTCCTCCCAAAGCGTCGCCGACCGAAACACACGCCCAAACCCCCGACGACGCGCGACCTTGTTGAGCTTCCACCAACCCCGCAGGTCCTCTTCCAGCCGCAACATCCGACCCAGTTGCCACTTCGCCTCCACTCGTTCTTCCGCATCAACCTCACGGTGCCCACGCACCGACACCCTCCCGCCCGCCTTCGCCTGCGTCAGCCGCACACCCAACGGCCCCCCGGCCAGCGTCAGCACGGTCGAAAACGACCGTGTAGTCGGGTCCCAATGATTCGGAGCCAACAAAAAATACCCATACGAGCACACCGCACGCCCCAGCCGAAAACCCTCTGGGACGCTTAAAATCAACTTTGAACCTCGGTCAACCACCTTTCGACTCATTCGCGGGACGAACCTCTCTTTATTTCCCCAGTCCGACGAGCCTTCACGCCGATGTTCCGATAGAATATGCCCAAGATCGGGCAGTCCCGGTCGGGCAGCCACATCGCCCCTCACACAACCGAACGCTCGCAGACGATACCGTGGCTTGATCGTCAAGCAACCGAGTCCACACTCGGTCGCCCAACGAGGCACGGACCCCCAACCACAACTGGAACACAGACAAACGATGGAATATCTCCTCAAGCGTTTCCCCAGCCTGCGTCTCCCCTGGAGCGCCAGTCGATCCAACCACCCCTCACTCCGAGGCGGACTCGACTGGCCCGTCATCGTCGGACTCACCTTCCTCCACCTCGTCGCACTCGCCGCGCCCTGGACCTTTACCTGGTCCGGCTTCGCCCTGATGATCGTCTTTTGGTACATCACCGGCGGACTCGGCGTCACGCTCTGCTACCACCGACTCCTCACCCACCGATCCTTTACCTGCCCCAAATGGCTCGAATACGCCCTCACCTTCTGTGCCTGCGCCGCCTGGCAGGGACGACCCACCCAGTGGGTCGGCACCCACCGCATCCACCACAAACACTCCGATGAAGAGGGCGATCCCCACACCCCACAGCACGGCTTCACCTGGTCCCACATGTTCTGGACCCTCTTCCGCGAACCCGAAGGCATGAAAGCCGACGACTTCGCCAAAGACCTCCAGCGTGATCCCGGCCAACGCGTCTTCGACCGCTGGTTCGTCCTGCCCCAGGTCATCATCGCCGCCCTCCTCGTCGGAATCGGATACGCCCTCGGCGGATGGGAACTCGCCGCATCATGGTTCGTCTATGGCGTTGCCCTCCGGACCGTCTGGGTCTGGCACATCACCTGGTTCGTCAACTCCGCCACCCACACCTGGGGCTACCGCAACTTCAAAACCAAAGAACACTCCACCAACCTCTGGTGGGTCGCCATCCTCTCCTTCGGCGAAGGCTGGCACAACAACCACCACGCCGAGCCACGCTCCGCTCAACACGGCATGCGATGGTTCGAGATCGATCCCACCAACTGGGTCATCCACGCCCTCGAGTTCACCGGACTCGCATGGGACGTCAAACGATCCAACGTCCCGCACACCCACTGACCCAACACCTCCAACGACCCGCCTCAAGCCGCCCAAACGGGCGGCTTTTTTGTTCACCCGCTATCTTGTGCCCTCCATGACCGATTCTTCCAAACCCCTCCCAACCCTCAACACACGCTCCGCTGGCGTCCTCCTCCACGCCACCTCCCTAGGCGGGCACTACGGCACCGGCGACCTCGGCAAACCCGCCTTCCTCTTCGTCGACTGGCTCGAACGCGCCGGCTTCCGCTGGTGGCAGATGCTCCCCATCACACCCGCCTCCGCCGACAACTCACCCTACGAATCCATCTCCGCCTTCGCCGGGTGGGAAGCCCTCATCTCCCTCGAACAACTCATCGAACCCGGCCTCCTCAAACGCCGCGAACTCGCCGAGTTCGACAAACTCCCCGAACACACCGCCAACTTCACCGCCGCCCAGAAGATTCGCCGAAAACTCCTCCGAACCGCCTACCAACGCTTCGAACCCGCTGAAGACTTCCACGCCTTCTGCGCTGAACACCAACACTGGCTCGAAGACTGGGCGCTCCACGAAGCCATCCGCTCAACCCAACACAACAAGCCTTGGCACCAGTGGCCCCAGGCCCTCCGGCTCCGCCACAAACACGCCCTCACCGATGCCCGCAAAGAACTCGCCCCCGAAACCGGCTTCCACGTCTTCGTCCAGTACCTCTTCGAATGCCAGTGGTCCCTCCTCCGCGCGGTCTGCCGTGACGCCGGCATCGCCCTCATAGGCGACGTCCCCATCTTCGTCGGCATGGACGCCGCCGACGTCTGGGCCAACCGCAGACTCTTCGACCTCGACCGCCACGGAGAACCCAACGCCATCTCAGGCGTACCCCCCGACATGTTCTCCGCCACCGGCCAGATCTGGGACCACCCCCTCTACAACTGGAAAAACCACGCCAAAACCAACCACGCCTGGTGGGCCCAGCGCATGCGCCGAGCACTCCAACAGTTCGACGCCGTCCGCATTGACCACTTCCTCGGATTCTGCCGCAACTGGGCCATCCCCGCCTCCACCCGGGACGCCCGCGATGGCAGCTACCGCAAAGGCCCCGGTGCCGCCTTCTTCGCCTCACTCATCGAACAACTCGGACCCATGAACGTCATCGCCGAAGACCTGGGCGTCGTCACCGACCATGCCATCGAACTCCGCGACGCCATGGGCTTCCCCGGCATGTCCGTCACCCAGTTCGGCTTCGGCGAAGACAACGCCCAACACGCACCCCACAACCACCTCAAACACTCCGTCGCCTACTCCGGCACCCACGACAACGACACCCTCGTCGGCTTCTTCCGCAACGCCGAGTCCCACGTCCAAAAACGCATCCTCACCTACGCCGCCGGATCACCCGCCACCGTCGCACAGGATCTCACCCGACTCACCCTCACCTCGCCCGCCAACATCGCCATCATCCCCCCTCAGGACCTCCTGAGCCTCGGCTCAGAACACCGTATGAACATCCCCGGCAAAAAACGCGGCAACTGGACCTGGCGACTCCACCCCAAAGCACTCACCACCACCCTCGCCAAACAAATCAACCCCCTCCTCAAAGCCACCGGACGACTCGCCTAAGAAATCAAGCCCCAACGGGTGGCACACTGCACGCCAAAGACGTGCTGTGTGAAAGCACCAAGCCAGGCTTTCTCCTCTCGAAACACAAGCGCCATCAAGGCGTGATCTGCCCCAACGACGTCACCCCCGTGTTGTTCACACGGTTATACAGATCAATCGTCTCCTGATCCGTCGCCTGCTCAGGCACCCGCGCCCGAAACGACCCGTTCAGCGGATTGTACCAGTAAATCCCGCCCCAACTCGCCGGGATCCCCTCAGGCGGAACACCCTTCGCCGTCGTGTGCCACTTGTTCGCATTGTTCGACGCGTCATAACCCACCGTCTCCGGCAGCCCCTGACCAATCGGACTCGTCAGATCATTCACAAACCAGTCCCCGTCAATCAACTCCGGATACACCCCGTGCCGCGCGTAATACATCGCTATCTGATCCACCACCGCACGAACATTCGTCGCCGACGCCGCCACCCGAGCTTCCTCCGAAGCGTCCGAAAACTGCGGGACCACCACCGCCGCCAGGATCCCCAGAATGACCACCACAATCAGAATCTCGATCAACGTAAAACCAGTAAATCGCATCAGCAAGCTCCTGATAGGTCTAAAGCCATATCGACCAACAGGAGCACAACATGAATAGCAGGCTGGCCTGAACCAGCCTAAATAATCAGGAGCAAATCACAGAATAAAACCTATCAACCCACCGCCGAAGCCATCCCGCAAACCGCCGCCACATCACCCATCAATGCCCCGTGCAACCGCCGCGACACCGGGCCCACCCCGCCATCGCCCACCGCTCGGCCGTCGATCGCCGTGACCGCCGTCACATGCGTCGTCGTCCCAGCCAGAAACGCCTCATCCGCCACAGCCAGCACATCCAACCCGTACAAGGACTCCCGCACCTCGATCCCCAAACCACCCGCCAGCCGAATCAGCACCTGCCGCGTGATCCCGTTGAGAATCCGACCGTTATCCGGATGCGTCCACAACACCCCATCCTTGACCACAAAGAAGTTCGCACTCGTCGCCTCCGTCACCACTCCATCCCGGTGCATCACCGCCGCCCCATAACCCGCCTCCAACGCTCGGTTGTACGCAAGATTATTCGGCAGCAGCATCGTCGACTTGATCCAGCAGTTCGCCCACCGCTCATCCACCGCCAGCATCGCCGTCGTCTCCACCGGAGCCGCCGCAGGATCAATCGCCTGCACCGGATACACCATCGCCATCACCGTCGCCGGATTCCCCGCCTTGAACACAAACGACCTCGGCCGTGACACCCCCCGCGTCACCTGCCAATACACCAATGCCTCGCTCAACCCATGCACCCGCAGCAACTCCGCAGACACCCCCCGCAACTTCTCGACCTCAGCGTGCACCCCCTCATCCACCACCCCAATCCCCCGCAACGACTGGTGCATCCGCTCAAGATGACCCTCCAACTCGTAGCCCACCCCGTTGTACACCCGCACCACCTCGTAAACACCCTCCCCAAACAACCCCCCACGCTCCTCAACAGGCAGCACCGCCTCGGCACGCGTCACATAAGACCCGTTGAGATAAAACGTCGGCTCACGATCCAGCGTCAAGGCTTCCTGAACCATCTCTGACCTTCCCTCAAACAACCCTGCAGGCAAACTAGAAGATCCATAATATGAACCTCCGCCCCCGCGGTCGAGCCCCGCAACCAACGCCCAACCTGGAGCACCACGTGTCCCGCCGAATCATCGTCCTCACCGAAGGCCATTCCTCCGTCTACTACGCCAAAACCGCCTACTCCGTCCTCCGCTACGCCCAGGACGAAGTCCTCGCCGTGCTCGACTCGACCCAAGCCGGTAAAACCGCCGGCGAACTCCTCGGCGTAGGCGGAATCACCCCCGTCATCGCCTCCATCTCCGAAGAACCCAAAGCCGACACCCTGATCATCGGCATCGGCGTCCACGGCGGGAAACTACCCCCAGCCATGCGCCACCACCTCCTCGAAGCAGCCGAACGCGGCATGACCATCATCTCCGGACTCCACGAATACCTCTCCGATGACCCCGAAATCGCCGCCGCCGCCGAGCACGCCGGTGCCCACCTCTGGGACGTCCGCAAAAACCACGAACACGAAGTCGCCGAAGCCAAAGGCCTCGACGAAACCTGCTACCGACTCCACACCGTCGGCCAGGACTGCTCCGTCGGAAAAATGATCGTCTCCGTCGAACTCACCAACAACCTCAAAGCCCGTGGCGAAGACGCCAAGTTCGTCGCCACCGGACAGACCGGCATCATGGTCGAAGGTGACGGCACACCCATCGACACCGTCATCGCCGACTTCATCAACGGCGCCGCCGAAAAACTCGTCCTCCGCAACCAGCACCACGACATCATCATCGTCGAAGGACAAGGCTCCATCCTCCACCCCGCCTACTCCTCCGTCACCCTCGGACTCCTCCACGGCTGCCGACCCGACGCCCTCATCCTCTGCTACGAAGCCAAACGAACCCACGTCAAAGGCCTCGACCACATCCAACTCAAATCCCTCGATACCTACAAAAAACTCTACGAAGACCTCGCCTCACAACTCCACCCCTGCCAGGTCATCGGCGTAGGCGTCAACACCCGAACCCTCAACGACGCCCAGGCCAAAGACGAAATCAACCGCGTCGCCGACCACTTCCAACTCCCCGCCACCGACGTCATCCGACACAACGCCGACCCTCTCGCCGACGCCACCCTCAACCACAAATCCGAAATCGGAAAGTAACCCCCACCTCGGGTGCCACACTTTGCGCAGCAACGTGTGCCCGACCACCTTCAACCGTCCCCTTCCCCCGCCACCTGACGCCAACTCCACACCTCCGTATACGCCGCGCTTCAGCGCGTCTCCCCCCCACCCTCGGGGGCACCTATCAACCTCCTCTGCAACCCACTCAACTTCTCAGGCGTCAACTCATACGCCCGCTCCAGCCACACCCGCGTCTCATCCAAACCCGCCTCCATCGCCTCCGCCGCCCGCAACGCACTCTCACCCGCCGCCTCACGCACCTCCGCCGCGATCGTCCCCACACGCTCCTCATCAATCATCGCCCGAAGCTGGTTATAAGCCTCCTCATACTCCCCTGCATTCACGAGGTTCTGCACGATCCGGTTGTACTCCGTCCGCGCATCACGCTCCCCCGAGTTCATCATCCACACACCCGCCGCCACCGCCAGCAACACCACCACCAGCAACACCTTCAAACCCTGACCCTTCGACTCAGCCATCGAATACACCTTCCAAAAAATCACTCAACGACCATAACGCATCCACCACCACCCCACCATCAAACCCACATGCGCCACCACAATCAACCACGACACAACCCGAAACGACACCTTCCGACTCTTGTGCCGCAGCAACCGCCGCGCAATCATCGCCCCAACCCAACCCCCCATCAGCTCCAACAGATGCAACGTACCCTCAGTCGTCCGCGCCCTCCCCTTCACCGCCGCACGCTTGTCCAACGCATACAACACAAACACCACCACCCCCAATACACCCACCACCACCAGATAAACCCGAGCTTCAATCGGCATCACAGTCTCTCGAAACCCTGCCTTGGATGCGGGGGGGGGGGGGGTTAGGTGGGTTTGACGATGGAGGCCATGATCTCGGTCGGGTCGATCCCCGCCTCGAGTGCTGCTGCCTCAGCACGCCGCTTGATCTCATCCACCACCGCCAGGTGCTCCGCCGACGCCAGGCAGCTCAGATCACCCGCCTCATCCGCACCCTTTACAAACCGCTCGCACAACGCATCCAGCCGCCGGTTCGCCTCCGCCACCCGCGCCTTAGGCAGCCACCCCGTCTCAACCGCATGCACCACCGCATCAATCGACTCGTGCGCCAGCGCATGCGTGTGACAGCAAAGCAGCAAATCCACCCCCGCCTCGATCGTCCGCACCGCCGCCTCCGGCACCGAGTACGTGCTCGCGATCGCCTTCATCTCCAGATCATCCGAGATCACCACCCCGTCATAGCCCAGCCGCTCCCGCAAAATCCCCGTCAGCACCGCCCGACTCATCGTCGCCGGCACCTCATCGTCCAGCGCCTCGAACACAATGTGCGCCGTCATGATCGACGCGATTCTTGCCTCCGCCGCCGCCACGAACGGCACCAGCTCCACCGCATCCAGCCGATCCATCGCATGCCCAAGCCTCGGCAGCATCAGATGCGAATCCTGATGCGTGTCCCCGTGACCAGGGAAATGCTTCCCACACGACGCCACCCCCGCCGACTCAATCCCCCGCGACACCTCCACCCCCAGCCGCGCCACCACCCCCGCCTCACGACCCAGCGACCGCGTCGCAATAATCGGATTGTCCGGATTCGAGTCCACGTCCAGGTCCGGCGCAAAATCCAGATCAAACCCCACCGCCCGGCACTCCGCACCCAGCACCGCACCAGCCCGCCGTGCCAACTCAGCATCACCAATCGAACCCAGCGCCCGCATAGGCGGCATGTCCGTAAACCCCTCCCGCAACCGCTGCACTCGACCCCCCTCCTGATCCACCCCAAGAATCAAAGGCCGATCACCCGCCCTGGTCTTAAGCACCCGGGACAAAGCAGCCACCTGCGGGGGGGAGCCGACATTCCGTGCGAACATCACCACACCACCCACCCCGCGATCAATCAGACCCAGCACCCCCTCGCTCGGCTCCGTTGATGGAAACCCCACGCAAAAAAGCCGCGCAACCAACCGCTCCAGGTCCGACGCCATAGCTCATCTCCTCAATCAGAAAATCAATCTTCGCTGACGATCTCGATCCCGTTCCGATCCAGCAACGTCCCCGTCACCTGATAAAGCTGCGCAATCGCCGTCGCATAATCCGACAACGCCCGCACCTCCTGAACCTCCGCATCCGCCAGCCGCTGCTGCGTGTTGAGCTTCTGATCCAGCAAAAACTCAGGCGTCAACGCCACCCCCGCATCCTCCTGCTCCTCGATCGCCCGCAAACTATCCGCCGTCGCCCGCCGCGCCGCCCGCGTCGAGCCAATCAACTCATAAGCATTGATCACCGCACGCATCGCGTCCTTCACATCCAGAATCACATCCTGAGCCACCCGCTCGTACCCCGCCGCCGCCGCCCGACGCTCCAGCCGCCGCTGCTCCAGCAACGCCTCCGCCGAACGATTCCCGATCGGCTGCTCAAACGCCACGCCAAGATTCCAGTTAATGAAATCCCCCTCCAACGTGTCATCCACCGCACGCCCCAACGAGTTGGTATCCACCCCGTTAAACCCCACCCCCGTCGACAAATCCAACTGCGGCAGCCTCAGGTTATCCGCCAGCCGCTGACGCAGCGACGCATCTTTGATGTCATACAACGCAATCGCCACCTCCGGCCGACGCTTCAAGGCCGTCTGCACCGCATCCAGCGGGCTATACCGCACCGCCATCTCAGGCGGGCTGTCCGTCGCCAACACCAACGACTCACTCGCCACCGGTAACTCCGGATCACCCAACAAACGCTTCACCGTGTCCGACGCCTGACGCACCACCTGACGCGCCCGAATCACATCCGCACGACGAAGCTCCACAAAACTGTTCGCCTCCGTGATCCGCACCGGACTCACGTCAAACTGCTCTCGCTTCTTCAGACGATCACGATCCTCAACCGTCCGCTCCAGCAACCGCAACTGAATCAGCAGCTGCTTCTCCGCCGTGTACAAGTTCCAGTAAGCCTGCTCCACCGACAACGCCAACGACAGCAAGTTCTGCCGCAGCGTCTGCTCCGCCACCCGCTCCGAGTTCCGCGCAATCTGAATCTGCGTCGTGTTGATATCCCGCCCAAACCCCCGCAACAACGGCTGCGTCAGCGACACCGTGATGTCGTGATCAATAAACGACGACACACCCGAAAACTGATCCTCGTTGTACGTCGCCGATGTCACCACCTGAACCTGACCACCCGACACCAACGGCTTCCGCACCCCCACCTGACCCGTCACCGTATCCGCATAGACATTCGTGCCCGCACCAAACACCGCCGTCGCCTGACCCCGCGGCCCAGGCGTCGCCGTCCGGTTGTACCCCAGACTCCCAAACAACACCGCATCAAACTGCGCCTCCGCCTGAACCCGCTGCGCCGTCGAAATCCCCGGCCCCAGCCGCGCCACCCGCAAATCCACGTTGTGCCTCACCGCCGTCTCGATCGCCTGCCGAAGCGTCATCCGCACCCGCGCCCCATCCAATCGCCCAATCAGGTCCGGACCCACCTCCAACGGGTCATCCGCATACGCCTCCACCCCACTAAGCTCATCCAACTCCTCCAGCCGCTCATCCGTCATCTCCGCCGTCACGTCCGATTCGTCCCGCCGAACCTCCGTCACCGGAGCCCCCATCACCGTCTCCAACTGCGCCCGGTGACTGTTCAGCACAGCCTCCCGCAACGCCTGCTCCGCATCCCGATCCATCGGACTCACACACCCACCCAACCCACCCGAAAACAACAGGCAGGCCGCCAGAAGACGACGGGTCGGAACAACACAGAATAATGCGGCCATAAGTGACGCGAATATAGGCAAGCCCCCCATAACGGTCAAAAAAAACGACGTTCCTGCCCCCACCCAGCTACCCCATCTCCACGCCACGCTCTCCATCCTCCTCGCTCGCAAGCAAACCCCGCAACCCACTAGCAGACCGCCCTCCAACGGCCTACGATGAGGGTTCTCCCCCTGTCGGGGATCCGACCAGGAGTTCTCAGCATGCCACGCCCCATGACGATGACCGAAAAAATCCTCGCCGCCCACGCAGGCAAATCCGAAGTCACCCCAGGCGAAAACGTCTGGGTCAACGTCGATGTCCTCATGACCCACGACGTCTGCGGGCCAGGCACCATCGGCATCTTCAAAAAAGAGTTTGGCGAAAACGCCAAAGTCTGGGACCCCACCCGCATCCCCATCATCCCCGACCACTACATCTTCACCGCCGATGATAAGTCCCACCGAAACATCCAGATCCTCCGCGACTTCGTCAAAGAACAAGGCATCAAGTACTACTACGACCCCGACTTCATCAACACCCAGGCCGGCTCCGGCATGCCCAACCCCTACCGCGACCCCACCAAAACCTCCTACAAAGGCGTCTGCCACAAAGCACTCCCCGAAGAAGGCCACTGCCGACCAGGCGAAATCCTCCTCGGAACCGACTCCCACACCTGCACCGCCGGGGCCTTCGGACAGTTCGCCACAGGCGTAGGCAACACCGACGCCGCCTTCGTCATGGGCACCGGCAAAACCTGGCTCAAAGTCCCGCCCACCATGAAGTTCGTCTTCCATGGCGAAATACCCCCCTACCTCACCGCCAAGGACCTCATCCTCGCCGTCATCGGCGAAATCTCCGTCTCCGGAGCCACCTACAAGTCCATGTACTTCACCGGCGACGGCATCAAGTCCCTCACCCTCGAAGACCGCATGACCCTCACCAACATGGCCATCGAGGCCGGCGGCAAAAACGGCATCTGCGACGTCGACGAAAAAACACTCGACTACGTCCGCGCTCGATCCAACCGCCCCGACTGGACCGTCTTCGAAGAAGACCCCGACGCCGAATACGACTACGTCCACGAGTGGGACCTCGCCACCCTCGACCCTCTCGTCGCCAAACCACACTCTCCCGACAACAAAGACACCGCACTCAACTGCCGCGACGTCAAACTCGACCGCGCCTACATCGGCTCCTGCACAGGCGGGAAAATCACCGACATGATCATGGCCGCACACCTCCTCAAAGGGAACCAGGTCAAAATCCCCACCTTCGTCGTCCCAGGATCCACGGAAGTCCACCGCGACATGAAAGAAAGAGGACTCGACGGCGAACTCCGCAAACTCGGCGAACCCACCATCGAAGAAGTCCTTACCGACGCCGGCTGCATCCTCGGACCAGCCTCCTGCGCCGCATGCCTGGGCGGGCCCGTCGACACCTTCGGCCGACTCAACGACCCCATCAACTGCATCTCCACCACCAACCGAAACTTCCCCGGACGAATGGGACACAAAGAAGCCGGCGTCTACCTCGCCTCTCCCCTCACCGTCGCCGCCTCCGCCCTCACCGGAAAAGTCACCGACCCCCGCGAATACATCGACGCCCCCATCCTCACCGGCTCCGCCGGCGTCCTCTAAGCACAACCGCTCACAACCCGAACCCGTCCCTGCCGCCCTTCACCGGGGCGGTTTTTCATGCGGCGGTAGGGTTTAGATTGCGCCTCCCGGCCATCCTGAGGTATTCTTCCAGGAAGAACAACAGCCGTACTTTCCCCGGGGAGCCTCACATGACCACCGCCGGACGCACCCTACACCCAGCACCCACCGCACGCGCCCTACTCGCCGCCGCTCTGGCCGCCCTCACACCCCAACTCAGCGACGCCCAGATCTACCGCTGGGACAACGGCGAACTCATACCCGGAACCGAGAACCAGACCCCCTCACCGGGCGTCATCTGGTGGGGTGACCACCTCGATTTCGCCCAACTCGACAACGCGAACCTCTCCAACGCTGCGCTCATCGACGTCAGCCTCGTCTCAGCCAGCCTGATCCAGGCCAATCTGGAATCTGCCGGGTTCCCTAACTCCAACCTCAGGTCGGCCAACCTCACAAGCTCCAACCTCCGCGACGCCACCTTCGTGAGCAGTGACATCACCGGCGCCAACCTCACCCAGGCCACGATCGTCGGTGCCACTTTCGTGGACATGATCCGATTCGGCCTCACAGCCAGCCAGATCTATAGCACCGCCAGCTACCAGCAGCGGAGTCTCCAAAACACCAACTGGGCCAGCAACGACCTCTCGGGATGGAGCTTCGCCAGCCAAAACCTGAGCGAATCCAACTTCCAGGGCAACGAACTCGTACAGACCGATTTCTCCAACACCAACCTGAATAGGGCCAATCTCAGCGGTTCCAATCTCTCAAGCGCCAACCTCACGAACGCCAACCTCCAGGGCGCCAACCTCTTCAGCAGCTACCTGATAGGCACCCATCTGGCCGCGGCCAATCTTCAGAACGCCAACCTTGCAGGGACCAGGCTCATGCGAGCCAAACTCACGTCCGCCAACCTTGCTTCCGCAGACCTCAGCAGTGCCGAGTTGGGTCATGCAACACTAGACGGTGCTAGCTTCGTCGATACCAACATCACAGGCGCCAGGTTTGGACTGTTCGATGGATCGAACCAGCTCAACTCTCCACAGATATCAAGCGCTCAGTTCTACAGCACCGCCAACTACAAACATCAGACGCTGAGCCGGATTGACCTCAGATACCTGGACCTAAGCAACTGGAACTTCAGCCATCAAAGACTCGATGATGCCTACCTCGGGTTAAGTAACCTGACCCAAGCCAATCTAAGCCACGCTGATCTGACTGGGACAAGTCTAGTGGCAGCAAGTTTAGTAGGCGCAACGTTTTCCTCCTCAGACCTCACAAGCGCTAACTTGGGAAGGGCAGACTTCACAAGCGCAAACTTATCCGACGCCATAATCCGTGATGCCTCATTCGTTGCAACTAACCTCACACATGAACAGCTCTACGCGACCACCAGCTACAAGGAGCGTACACTCGGCGGAATCGACCTCAGCCGCATCAGTGACCTCACGGGCTGGGACTTCAGCAGCCAGATGATGGTCAGCGCCAACCTCTCAAGAAGCACGCTGACGAACGCTGACTTCGCCAACGCTGACCTTTCTTCGGCAAACCTCAGGCTCGCAGGACTTTCCGGAGCTAATCTCGAGTCCACCAACCTCTCTGGTGCCGACCTCTATAACGCCAATCTCGACGACGCTTCACTCCAACACGCCAACCTGACCGGTGCCAACCTCGAAGGCAGCTACATGCCCGGCATCTACCTGCAGGGAGCCATCCTGAATAACACCAATCTCAGGAGCGCCAACCTCACCAGTACCGACCTAACCGGTATCGACCTGACCAAAGCCGACCTCGACCACGCCATACTCAGTTACAGCAATCTCTCAGGCCTCGACCTCAGACGCTTCGTCGGTCTCAAAGGCCTTCACCACGCCCAGACCCTGAACACCCTCATGACCGACGCCTCGGTGTCCGACGGCATCCTCCTACCCCTCGGTAGTAACCTGAACATCCCCGATGTCCTCGACGATAACGGCATCCCGATCCCCACCGAAACCACCACGCTCTTCATGAGCCCCACCACGCAGCTGACACTCCAACTCACCACAACTGCTCCAGAACCCAGGATCATCATCGACGGACAAGCCTACCTCAGCGGCACGCTTGTCATCGATAGCGCAGAAGGCTTCGATCCACAGGATCTCACCGGTCACTCTCTCGCATTGTTCGACTGGTCGTCCACCGAAAGGATCGGTGCCTTCGACGACATCCTCCTAGGCGACAACATGATCGCGCTGCTCGACAATCTCGACCTCAGTGATTTCTATACATCTGGAAACATCACCTTCTACACGAACGAAGATGTCCGCATCCCAGGCGACGCATCCGGCGACCGAGTGGTTAACCTTATCGACCTCTCCATCCTTGCCACCCACTTCGGCACCGGAAACAACACCTTCGTCACCGGCGACTTCAACGGCGACCGCGCCGTCAACCTCATCGACCTCTCCATCCTCGCCTCAAACTTCGGCCAATCCACCACCAACCCCATCCCCGAACCCTCAACCCTCCTCCCACTATCCGCCCTCGCCCTCACCCGCCGACGCTGAAGCCATCTCTCAAAACCAAAATACTTACACCACGCCCCGACCACCACGCGGAGCCTGTTTTTCTAGCTCAGCCATGTAACGATATGTAACAATGTGGTCTATTTGTCACCAAAAAGACAGATGAAGCTTGCGGTAACACCAAGTAACACTATGGTCTAAGTAAAGCATCTGACTCCGAGTAAACCAACGCCCACGGCTCAACAAAAACCACACACCAAACGTGTGACCCAACACGAACCGCAACCACACGAGGAGAGACCACTCATCCCCTCTCTGATATTCCCTGTTCGACTCAATAAAACCCTCTTAAGCCAGACCCGTAGCGGTCAGCATCCACCTAACCCCGAATCAACACATCCAACATGGAGATTGACATGACCCGTTCATCAACCCTTTGCGCGATCGCTGTGCTGACACTCACCGCCACGAGCATGAGTGCCTCCGCAAACATCCTGCTCAACCCCGGCTTCGAAAATGGCTCCGCCGCCGACGCCAACGACTGGAACGAAGTCTCCGGTCCCGCAGGAAGCGTCACCCGCAGCAGCGAACAACCCAACTCCGGCTCCTTCTCCGCTCGCATGGAAATCGACCACATCAGTAACCCGGCCGCAGGCGCCGCCTACTTCATCGAACAGTCTCAACCCGCCGGCAGCATCGACAACTCCAAAAACTACAACCTCACCTTCCAGGCCAGATCAGCCACCACCAACTTCGACGGCATCGATATGTTCTATCAGATCCTCTGGATCGATCAGGACGCCAGCGACGGCGGCGGCGTCAAGGGCGAGTCCCTCATCCCCCTCATCCCCGCAGGTCTTAATACCACCTACCAGCCGTTCAGCCTCCTCGATATCAACGTCCCCGACGGGGCCGATGCCTTCCTCCTGCGATTCCAGGCCTCAGCTGGCGCCGTCGCCAACATCGCCAACACACTCTACGTCGACGATGCGTCACTCTCGGTCGTCCCCGAACCCGCATCAGCCCTCCTCCTCGCAACAACCCTGATCGCGCTGCGCCGCCGCGCCGCCTGAATCGACACAACCCGACCCGACCCATCGAAAGATGTGTCGGGCCCTTTTGTCAATCGTCACCGTCGTGCGTAAGGACAAACGACTATGGCAAAAAAAGCCTTCACCCTCATCGAACTCCTCGTCGTCATCTCAATCATCGCCCTGCTCATTGGCATCCTCCTCCCCGCACTCAGCGCCGCACGAAACACCGCCCGAGACATCCAGTGCAAGTCACAACTCCGCCAGTTCGGACTGGCCTTCTTCGTCTACGCCGAAGACTTCGATGGACACCTCCCCACAACCTCATACGCCCCATCACCCACCGAACCAAACTGGTTGACCTACGGCAGCAACGCCCTCAGCAGCTACCAGAACGGCCCCGACGCTGGCTCCATCTTCCCCTACCTCGGCGAACAGGCAGATATGTACCGATGCCCCGCACTACCCGCAGGTGAACTCAACAAACCCGAGACAGGCAGCAACGGCAAGTTCGACTACAACGTCTTCTCCGCATGGAACGCCGTGCAACTCAGCCACCTCCCCTCGCAAACCGAAGTCCACGCCAACGGTGCCGCCACCACCAACCCCCTCAAAGTCATCACACCCATCCTCATCGAAGAAGACCCCTTCTTCTACCTCAACCGAACCTACTACGACGCGCAACACACCTACGCCGACCGCGTCGGCAACTGGCACAACGGCGACCAGGGCAACTTCTCCGCCTACGACGGCAGCGTCGCCTCCATCATCGAAGCTCGAGAACCCGACGGCTCTCAAATGCAAGCCTTCAGCTGGTTCGCCCAAACACCCAACGGCACCCTCCGATCCCTGGGCGATGCCTACCGCGTCATCGGCACAGACCGCCGCGACACCAGCTTCCTCCTCAACAGCATCGAATACCGCCCCAACCAGTGGGGACGCATGTAACCCCCACCCACAAATCCAGCCAAGAACCACCCAACCGCCCAACAAAGGGCGGTTTTTTAATCAGCTTCAACAAATAGACCACCGCCCTCAGACGACCGCAAGGTAACCTCTACAAGGAGACAGAAAGCACCTCGCTGCACATGCACACCCGGGAAGCCCTTCATGCCCTCAACCCTCCTCCCTCTAACCGCCCTCGCTCTCACCCGCCGACGCTGACCACCCCAGCCAACACCCCAAACACCACCAGCTTCATACAAGCTCTGCCACGATGGGAAACCTGAAGCTTTACTTCCGGGGGCAGCTCCGCCGTCGTCCGACCCTCGTGCCCCCCATCCTCGCCCAGCACAAACAACGGGTCATAACCAAAACCATTCACCCCGCGACCACGAAACGCCTCACCCCCCACACCCGAATCCGCCGCCTCCTCAGGCTGCAAAATCCGACCCTCCACCTCACCCCGTACCACCGCCAGACAACGACCCCGCAGATCCCCCGGAACCCCCTCCAATGACGTCAAGGAATTCGCAAGCTTCATCGTAGGGGGGGCGGCGACAACCATCGTGCACACAAACCGCGCCGCCCGACGAACCAACGGCACACCCTTGAGCTCCCTAAGCAACTTCCGATTGTTCGCCAGGTCCCGCTCACCCCGCGACATCCCCGCCCAAGCCTCCGGCCCAACCTCATCCATCGCATAAAACGCCGAGTCCACCCCCGGCCGCCCCTCCAGCTCATCCACCACCAACCCCGAATCATCCGCCACACAAACCATCCCCGTCGCCGCCGCATAACCAACCGCCTTCACCGCCGCGTTCCCCACAAACGTCCCCCGATCCTCCACCGGTTCCTCGATCCCCACCCCCACCTCCCTCAGCGACCGCAACGCTATTCCCTCCAAATGCCCGCCCAGCGCAGCCGCAATCTCGTCCACCTTATGCGGGTTCCCCGTCGCAATCAGAAGCTGACACACCGGCTCCGACATACCGACTACATATCCCACCAGTTCAGATCGATCTCCGGGAAGATCACGTCGTGCACGTCCGCCTCCTGAATCTCAAACTTCTCGACCTCCGTGAGCGCCCCCAGATACTTCGAGTCCGCCGCCACCTTCTCCGCGATATCCGCCAGACACTCAAACCGCGCCACATGCTGCATGAAACGCTTGATCCCGTAATCCACCGCCTGACCCCGCCGAATCACAAACGGCCAGTCCGACGCCTGCATCAGCAACAACTCACGACCCGCCTTCTCCAGCAGCTCCTTGACCTTCGGCTTGTCCTTCCACCCCAGCTGCGCCGTCAACCGACCAAACGTCGACTCACAACGATACTCAATGTCCCACATCCAGTTCACCGTCTCATTCGTCCACACCCGGTGATCACCCTCCTCACCCCACGAACCCTCAGGCAGCGCCGCCACCTTGTCCACCGGATGACGCTCCAAATACTCCTCCGACGTCACCACGTTGATCGACGGATCAGCATGAAGCGTCAACATCAGATCACGAATAAACCGCGGGCCCTCAAACCACCAGTGACCAAACAACTCCGCATCAAAACACGCCGTCACCAGCCCCGGCCGCCCACCCGTCCGATGCAGATGACCCGCCAGCCGATGCTTCAACTGATCCACAAAATGACTCACATGCTGATGAATCTTGTGTGGAATGTCATCCGGGTAATACAAATGCTTGTCACCCAGGTCCACCTTGTTCCCCGTCACCTTCCAGTAACGCAGACCACGCTTAGGCGACCACTTCTTGTGAAACTCCATGTACTCACCCGACGCCGGATACCCAATATCACCCGACCATACGGTCTCGCAGATAATCGGGTCCCGCGCAAACGCCGCCACCCGCGCCGGGCCCAAACCATCCGAGTTCACACCGTGAGGCTCGTGCACCGAGTTCCAACCACGGCCCGGATACTTCGCCGACTCATCCCATCCCACCTTCCACCAATCACCATCATTAAACACAAACTCCGACCGAGCCTGCTCGATCAGATGATGCTCCGTGTAAAAATGCGTGATCCCCTCGTCCGCCACCAGATGCTCAATCCCGATCCGACCATGCCGACGACCCCAGTTAATAGGCGGGTCCCAATCCCCACCCGGACGATACGCACACTCAGGCAGCCACATCCCCTTCGGCCGGAAACCCAGGACCCGCTCCGACGTCGCCAAACCCGCACGAATCTGCGCCCGAATACTCGAGTCCTCCAACAACAACGGCATATAACCATGCGTCGCATTCGACGTCAAAATCTCAATCAACCCCTCCTGCGCACACTTCGCATAAGCCTTCGGAATGTCCCGCCCAATCTCCTCAAATCGCTTGAGCAGCCCCCCGTAAAACTCCGCCCAGTACTCCGCCAGATACACCAGGTGACCATTGTCTATCTTCTCGAAATCCTTCTTGTCCTGACCCGCCTGCGCCACCCGATCCTCTAGGTAGTGCACAAAACCCTTCTTGAAATCCTCGTGCGCCAACTGCTCCAGCAGCACAGGCGTCAAACCCATCACCAGCCGCGGGCGAGCATTGAAAAACAGACACTCATCAATCACATTCAATAGCGGCAGATAAGTCTCAGCCGCCGCCTCGTACAACCAGTCCTCGCCGTGAGGCCAGGTCCCGTGACGAAGCACATAAGGAAGATGGCCATGAAGCACGAGACTAAACGATCCAAGAAAGTCGCTCATCCCCCTATCCTACTACCGATAGCCTCTCCATGACCCCACAACCCTACCCACACGCCCACACATGACCAACCACCCCGCTGAACACGTTAACCCCACCACCAACACCCCCGACTGGGCCGCCCAACGCATCCACTGGGTCGGCGTCGCCGGCTCCGGTATGTCCGGACTCGCCCGAATGGCACACGCCTTCGGCGCCTCATGCACCGGCACCGACCGCTCACCCTCCAAAACCGTCAACGACCTCATCGCCCACGGCATCTCCGTCTCACTCGACCAGACTGGCGACGCTCTGCCCGATAACACCACCCTCCTCGTCGCCTCAGCCGCTATCCCCGACAACCACCCCGAACTCCAACGCGCCCAACAACAAAACATCCCCATACTCCGTTACGCCCAGATGCTCGGCCGCATCATGAGCCAGCACACAGGCGTCGCCGTCGCCGGAACACACGGCAAATCCACCACCACCTCACTCCTATCACACATCCTCATCCACGCTCAACTCGACCCCTCACTCATCGTCGGCGCCAACTGCGCCCAAATAGGCGGAGGTTACCGCGTCGGATCCCCAAAACGAACCCCCGCAACAGACAACACCGACCCAGCTAGCCAAAAGATGCGGGGGGGGATACTCGTCGCCGAGGCCTGCGAATACGCACGATCCTTCCACCACCTCCACCCCACCCACGCCATCATCCTCAACATCGAAGCCGACCACCTCGATATCTACAACGGCATCGACGACATCATCAAAGCCTTCCACACCTTCGCCAGCCAGATCCACCCCGACGGCTCCCTCCTCGTCCAACACGAACTCCCCCAGCGCATGGACGTCGTCGCCGGACTCCCCTGCCACGTCGAAACCCTCGGCTTCGCACCCCAGGCCGACTGGCACCTCACCATCAACCAACGCACCACCACCCTCACCTCACGCCATGGCGACACCGCCTCCTACACCATGCCCCTCCCCGGCGAACACATGGCCTACAACGCCGCCGCCGCCGCCATCACCGCACACCGACTCGGCGCCCCCTGGAACACCATCACCCACGCCATCAACACCTTCCAGGGTCTCGACCGCCGCATGCAACGCATAGGCGTCATCCCCGCCAAAAATGACAACGAGGTGGGGGGGGGCGTCACCGTCATCGACGACTACGGACACCACCCCACTGAAATCGACACCACCCTCCGCGCCCTCCGCGACGCCTACCACCCCAAGCGACTCATCTGCGTCTTCCAACCCCACCAGCACTCCAGAACCCGCTTCCTCATGGAACAGTTCGCCGCCTCCTTCGCCGCCGCCGACCTCGTCATCGTCCCCGAAATCTTCTTCACCCGAGACTCCGAACTCGACCGACAACAGGTCCGTGCCGTCCACCTCGTCTCAAAACTCCGGCAACAAGGCGTCGCCGCCATGCACGTCGACCCCCTCGACGCCATCACCGAACAACTCAAACTCATCACCCAACCCGGCGACCTCGTCGTCACCATGGGCGCCGGAAACGTCAACCAAATCGCCCACCAACTCATCAACCCCTAATCCCACCCCCCACAACCAACACAAGCGCATCACCCCACAAAAAAACCGCGGGCCCAACGGCCCGCGGCTTCATGAACTCAGTATAAACGCATCAGTCAATCAACAGATCAGTACCACCAGGCACATAGGTATTGTTAGAACCCGCATAGACATGAGACAAACTACCGGACGGTTTACCCGTAATGGTCCACCGATTGTTCTGGTGAGTTCTCGCATCCGTAAGAAAACCCTCATACTCACCAGGCTCAAGACCGCTGGTTCCACCACCACGCTGGCCGCCACCCGAACCCGGATCACCATAAAGACCACGAAGATAATCAACAGTTGCTCGCGTAGATCCAGGATCAGAATCGTTCGCGCCGCTCAGGGATAGATAACCCGCATGACCATCCGCGTATACGATCGCAATGCTCCCATTATTCCGGGCATCTGGCATGGTCATCGGGCTAGGCGGTTGACTCATGTCCCAAACGAAAATATTCCCGCGACGCTCGGTTGGACTGCCAGCTGAGCCCAGCTCAACCACCGCCGTCGTGTAGGCAATCATGCCCGATGGGTTCCGTACATCGGTACTCCTGGGAGTATAGAAAGTATCGTTAACTTGATCAGCAGGCGCATATGCTGCAAAACCCGTCGCTCGCTGCATCGTCCCGATGTTCGAGGTGTTCATCGAGAAATGCGGGAACTGCCAGTTCAGTTTCCTGAAATCCTCTTCATCGCCCGATGGCGCTTCGATGATCGGCGCAATCTGCCCGATCTCTTCCAACAATGGGTCGGTGAACACCTCGGTTGTCCCCAAATACCCGCTCGATACCAGATTCGCTGTCCACCACTGACCCGCAGACGTCAGATCAGGATTTGTCGACGCCAACCCAGCTCCCCAGTTCCCCTGCCCAACGGAGTGATACGGCACATAGTGATCCCGGTTGTCCAGCGTGTACAACCAGATCGCCTGACCCAACGACCTCGCATTCGCCAACGCCCCCATCGCCCGCGCCGAGTTCCGCGCCGCCCCCAACGCCGGCAGCAGGATCCCAATCAGCAACGCAATGATCGAAATCACCACCAGCAACTCAATCAACGTAAACCCGCGCCCAACACGCTTCTTCAACATCACAACATCTCCAGGAATCAACATAGGGTTCGCTTCCCGACACAGCACACGCAACAGCCCGTCACGCACGCGAAAGAAAAAACTGATCGATTGGGCCGTCTTCCCGATCGGCGTAAAGTGAAACACAAGCCATCCATAATGCTACCCCCCATACTTCTGTAAGACAACACCCAACTCAGACCACATCACAGAAAAACCGCAAACCCACCAGACAAAAAACTCCCAACACCAAACCCCGCGTAGCTCACGAAGCAGAGCCCATTCACCAACCCAAGCACGAAACAAGCCATAGGCGCCAGCCTATGGGCCCATCCGCTCACGCCCCTTCCATCGCAGCAACCAACCCAAGCGAAAGCCAACCAAAATCGATCCGGGCAAGAGACAGCCACACCGCATCAACGATCTCTTGCCGCGTCTCAACTCACTGACCGTCAAAGTTACCCGTCGGAGCCCGATACTCACCAGGCAACGCCTCACCACTCAGCGTCCAACGATTCTTGTCGTGAAGTCGCGCATCCGTCAGATACCCGTCGTAGTTGCCGGGCTCAAAAGACGAAGTGCCTCCTCCACGCTGACCACCGCCAGCACCCGCCGGATAATAAAGGTCAACCTGAGACCCATCGGTCTCCGCAAGCTGCAGATACGAAGCGTGCCCATCCGTAAACACAATCGGCATACTCCCTCGATACCGAGGATCAGGAATACCGTTGCTCACATTCCGGGCGTAGTCCCAGCAGAACAACGAACCCTTCGTCGCCGTCTGCGCACCACCACCACCTCGCTGTCCCGTCGCAGTCGTCGACTCCTCCCTCGCCGGAATGAACCAGATCGTCTCCGTCGGCCTAAACGCATCCGAAGTCTTAGGCGTCGGCAACGGCTTGTCCGAATCCGCACCGTAATTCGTGAACTGCGTCACACGCTGAAACGTCCCAATGTTCGACGTGTTCATCGCAAAGTGCGGATACACCCAACTCACATCCTGGTAAGCATCGATGTCCCCCGTCGGAGCATCCAAGATGGGCGTGTTGTTGCCGTCTTCCTCAAACAGCGGGTCCGTAAACACATCACCACTGCCCAGATACCCAAGACGCACCAGCGTCGCCGTCCACCAAGTCCCCTCATCACTGTAAGTGGAAATGTTCGGCCACCCCCCAAAACCGTGCGACTGATAGCTGATGTAGTGATCACGATTATCAATCGTGTAGGTGTACACCGCCTGCCCCAGCGACCGCGCATTCGCCATCCCACCCAGCGCCCGCGCCGTCTCGCGCGCCGCCCCCAACGCCGGCAACAAGATCCCAATCAGCAACGCAATAATTGAAATCACCACCAGCAACTCAATCAGCGTAAACCCCGCCACCCCGCGACCCGCTCCACCACACTGCGCCATCCGCTTCACTCGATCCATCATCCGTCGCACTCCTGGTTCAGTCATTCTTCATCGCCACGCGGGCACCCGCGCCGCGACCTCAATCCAGCAATCTTACGCACGACCACAAGACCCGGCCCGTGCGCACCATCGATCGCGTTTGAGGCCATGAAAGACACGTTTGATTGACGACCACGGCATCCTAAGCCGGGTTCCCAACAGCAAGCCACCTGTAACTTACCCGCCCCCTTCTATAAGACAACCCAATCACCCCCACATTCTTATACTTTTCCCCCAATTAAGTGAAGCCCACCCACACGTTGTGGATGGGCTCCGGGGAGGGAGAGGACTTCATTTACCCCCCCCACCATCACCCCGCAACCAGCACCCCCCAAGGAACCCAAGACCAATGCGGGGGGGAGGGGGGGAGGGGGTCTGTCGCTGGATACGCGGGGTCCGAGAACACCCTGCGCACCCCAATCCCCCCAGATCGCTATTTTTTCGCGCCCCTCGCAAACGCTGCATCCGTAACGCCTTAAAGCCTAAGGCCGCGGATGAAAACTCGAAATCACCTCTTTGAGCCGACTCCGATCCACATGCGTGTAGACCTGCGTCGTGTTCAGGCTAGCGTGCCCCAACAGCTCCTGAACCACCCTCAGGTCCGCCCCACCCGCCAGCAGGTGCGTCGCAAACGCGTGCCGCAGCACATGCGGGTGAATCCGCCGTATCCCCGCCCGCGCCGCGTGACGCTTGACGATCTGCCACACCACAATCCGCGTGATCGGCTGCCCCGTCCGCGATAAGAACAGCCTGTTACTCGGCTTATCCTTCTTCTCCAGCTCCGGCCGCACCCCCTCCAGGTACGTGATCACGTGCTCCAGCGCCGCCCGAGCCACCGGCACGATCCGCTCCTTACGACCCTTACCCATCACCCGGACCACCCCCAACGCCCGGTTGAGCCCGTCAAGCTCCAGGTCCGCCAGCTCCGACGCCCTAAGCCCACACGCATAAAGCAGTTCCAGCAACGCCCGATCCCGCAACCCCAGCGGTTCCTCAGGCAACGGCGTCCTCAGCAGCTTGTCCACCACCTCAAACGATGGCGCATGCGGCAGCTTCCGACCCAGCTTTGGCTGCACCAACGCCTCCGCAGGGTCCACCTCAAACACACCCACCGAAACCAGATAACGCGTAAACACCCGGATCGTCGCCAAATGCCGCGCCAGACTCGTCGCCACCAAACCCCGCCGCGACAACGCCTGAACGTGCGCCCGAATCCGAGCATCCGACAAATCCGCCCACGACTTCGCCCCATCCTCCGCCATCCAAACCCACAAGTCCTTGAGATCACTCGCGTAAGCCGTGATCGTCAACGCCGCAAACCCGCACTCCACCTTGCAATACGCCAGAAAACCCCGTACCGGCCCATCAAACGCCGACACCGGCCGCCCGCCGCTAACCACCGACCTAGCCTGTGCTTCCGAGTTGTACGCGGCCGTGCTGATGTCGAGTTCCTTAGTCCGCCGGAGCTTGCTCATCCGTCGCCCCGCAACCCATCCCAGGGCTTTTCCGAGGGATATGTCCGGGTGGGGTGTCCGGGGGCTTCCTATCTATCGGGCAACCCACCGTCAACGGATCGCAAAACCCCCGCCACACCCCCCTGACCGACCTCCAGACCACAGTAAGTCCCTGATCCTCAACAACCTACACCGCTCGCCCACCGTCACGGCCACCTGCGCTTGCCGCTCAGCACGCGACCCTTACAATACCCGGCTCGCGCCACCACGCGACACGCCGGCATAGCTCAGTTGGTTAGAGCGAGGGATTCATAAGCCCTAGGTCGCTGGTTCGAATCCAGCTGCCGGCATTCAATCGATCTCAGCACCACAATTATTCTTGATTGATAGAATCTTCTTGCTAAACTGAGCGCATGACCAGCGAGAGACTCCTGCACCTGCATCAGGCTTCCCCGTTTCGCCATTTCATCATTCACCTGGCTGACCGACGCGCCCTGGGTGTCGATCACCCCGAGTTGCTGACCTACCAACGCAACAGCAGAACCGCAGTGGTTTACGCGTCGGACAGCAGTGCGCACACGATCGACCTGCTTCTTGTCACAGGCCTTGAAGTCCTTCTAGCCTAGTCGGAGTCTGTTGGGATGATTAACCAAATACGCAAGGCCTACCGCTCTGAACCCTTCAAGCCGTTGACCCTGCGAACGAAAAACGACCGGCGTTTCTTTATCCCCGACCGCTATCTGCTCGCCATAGCCCCCCTCCGGGCGAACCGTCGTCGTCCAGGCCGCCGGCGAAGCCTTCGACATCATCGACGTGGACACCATCGTGCAGATAGAAGTGCACGGACGTGATGATCAGGCCGCCTGAACGCTTGCCCTGACCCACAACCACCCCCGCTCACACACCTTTATTCCGACCCGACCGCAGCCCGCGCCAACACCCCATCAATCCGCCCCTTCACCTCATCCGTGATCTTCTCCACATCACCGATCGCCTTCAAGTTCTCAACCAGCTGCTCCGGCCGCGAAGCGCCCAGAATCGCCGTCGAAACATTCGGATTCGACAACACCCATGCAATCGCAAGACGCGGCAACGTGATCCCCAGATCGCCGGCAATCGGCACCAACGCCTTGACCTTCGCAAGCTGAGTCCCGCCATCCGAGAGCTTCATGTCCTTGAGCCACTCATAACCCTCAAGATCAAAACGCGAGCCCTTCGGCACACCATCGTTGTACTTGCCCGTCAACAAACCCGCCGCCAACGGCGAAAAGATCGTCGTGCCCAAACCAATATGCCGCGGGTCATACAACCCCTTGAACTCCTCCTCAAACGTGTCACGAACCAGCATGTTGTACTGCGGCTGGTCCATCGTCGGCGGGATCAGATAGTTCTGCGTCGCAAACGTATGCGCCTCAATAATCTCCGCCGCAGACCAGTTCGACGTCCCCCAATAAAGCACCTTCCCCTGCCGAACAAGGTTGTCCATCGCCAACACCGTCTCGCCCACAGGCGTCTCCGGGTCATACCGATGACAAAAGTACAGATCGAGATAATCACACCGCATCCGCTTGATCGCCGCCTCACAGCACTCCACCACATGCTTCCGCGACAACCCCGTCTGACACGGCCGCGGGTCACCCTCACGAACCGTCCCCCACCAAACCTTCGACGACACACAATAAGAGTCTCGCCGCCACCCCAGACGTGACAACGCCTCACCCATCAACTCCTCGGAACGACCCCGCTCATACCCCTCAGCGTTATCAAAAAAGTTCACCCCCGCGTCATACGCCGTCGCCATGAGCTTGTCCGCAGCGTCAGCCTCAACCTGCTTGCCAAACGTCACCCACGACCCAAACGACAACGCCGAAAGCTGAAGACCAGATTTTCCAAGGCGACGGTACTGCATGAGTTTTGTCCAGTAGATAAAGAGATTCGGCACACCCTGCCCGACAAGACAAGGCATCAAAGAGCCGACAGCAACAGGCTAGAGCTTAATCGACTCAATCGCCTTCGCCAGCTTCACATCAAACTCCGTCACCTGGTCGCCAGCGTCATGCGTCGAGAGACCGATGCTCACGTTGTTGTAGACATTAAACAACTCCGGATGATGCCCCTGCTGCTCAGCATGCAACGCAACCTGACTGATAAACCCAAAAGCCGCCTTGAAATCAGCCAGCTTCCACGTCTTGGTCAGCTTACTCCCATCAAGCGCCCAGCCGGGCAACTCCTTGAGAACAACTTCGAGATCAGCGGGTGTAAGCGGCGTGGGCATGAGATTCTCCTATGGGTTTACTCAACTGATACTAGAAGCGTCCGGCATCAAAACAAGGCGAGCTTCCCACTACTCCCACTCCGCCACCGAATCACCCACACCATTCGCCAGAAAACCCCCATCCACCACCACCGTGTGACCGTTCACAAACGAACCCGCCGGCGA
This sequence comes from Phycisphaeraceae bacterium, assembly GCA_040222855.1. Taxonomy (NCBI): domain Bacteria; kingdom Pseudomonadati; phylum Planctomycetota; class Phycisphaerae; order Phycisphaerales; family Phycisphaeraceae; species Phycisphaeraceae bacterium. Next base: position 332,411 of record JAVKCD010000019.1, read on the forward strand.
CGCCAGATACACCGCCGCCCCCGCGATCTCCTCAGCCCTGCCAAACCGAGCCATAGGCGTGTTCTCAATGATCCGCCGCCCACGATCCGTGCCCTCAATAGCCTTCCGATTGATGTCCGTCGGGATGAAACCCGGAGCAATCGCATTCGTCCGAATCCCGTGCGCCGCCCACTCCGTCGCAAGCTGACGCGTCAACCCCAGAATCGCCGCCTTCGCCGCCGCATACGACGTCACCTGCGTCAACCCCACGAAACTCGACACCGAGGCGATATGAATGATGCTCCCGTCGTGCTGCTCGTGGAAAATCGGCTGAGCCGCCTGAGCCAGCCGCAGGGCTCCCGTCACATGGATGTCGTACAGCTCGTTCATCGTCTCAGCGGTGAGATCAATCGTCGGCAGCTTCGCCAGCACACCCGCCGCATGGACCGTGATGTGCAGCCCCCCAAGAACATCAACCGCCTTCCGAACAGCACGATCAACCGATTCCTGCTTGGTGACATCCAGCACAACCCCCGCCACGGCCGGCTCGTCCGAATCCTTGATCTGGATCGCGCCGAGCTCCTGAACAGCCCGCTCAATGACATCAGAACGCCGCCCCCCAATCAGCACCTTGGCCCCGTGTGCAAGCATCGCACCAGCGATAGCCTTGCCGATGCCGGTGCCACCACCGGTGACAAGCGCAACTTTCCCGGAGAGGTCGAACAGGGAGGTCGAAACGGGCATGGCTGGTACTCCTTAAGAGTATCCAGCATAGCGGGCCGCGGGCTCAGCCGTAGCTGTAGTCAGTGGGTCGCCGGTAAGCCGACAGGTCCAGATCACGGAAGTACGCAATGGTCTTGCCAAGCCCCTCCCGCAGCGGAACCGTCGGCTCCCAGCCGAGCTTTTCCCTCGCCAACGTGATGTCCGGCTGACGCTGCGTCGGGTCGTCAGCTGGCAGCGGCTTATGGATGAGCTTGGACTTGGAACCGGTCAGCTCAAGCGTCAGCTCAGCAAGCTCACGAATCGTGAACTCAACCGGATTCCCAATGTTCACCGGACCAATAAACGAATCCGGTGCGTCCATCATCTTCAGGAAACCATTAATCAGATCATCGACATAGCAAAACGATCGCGTCTGCTCGCCATCGCCATACAACGTGATGTCCTCGCCACGCAGCGCCTGAATAATAAAGTTCGACACCACCCGCCCGTCATAAGGATGCATCCGCGGCCCGTAAGTATTGAATATACGCACAACACGAATATTGACCTTATTCGCCCGGTGGTAATCAAAAAACAGCGTCTCCGCCGCCCGCTTACCCTCGTCATAGCACGCCCGAGGCCCGATCGGGTTCACGTTCCCCCGATAAGACTCCGGCTGAGGATGAATATCCGGGTCGCCATAAACCTCAGAAGTCGACGCCTGAAACACCTTCGCACGACACCGCTTCGCCATCCCCAAAACATTGATCGCACCCATCACCGACACCTTCATCGTCTTGATCGGGTTGTACTGATAGTGGATCGGCGACGCAGGACAAGCAAGATTGTAAATCTCATCAACCTCAAGCCAGATCGGATGCGTCACGTCATGACGAATCAGCTCGAAGTTCGGATTCCCCAGCAGATGCTTCACGTTCAGCTTCTGGCTGGTGAAGAAGTTGTCAATGCAGATCACATCATGACCCGCCGCAACCAGACGGTCACACAGATGAGAGCCAAGAAAACCGGCACCGCCAGTGATCAGAATACGTTTGTGGGCTGGGGTCATAGATCTGTGGCCTCAAGAAGTATTCTAGACTCGGGGCGGGCTGCCGGGGTACCGGAATCTACGACGATACCGCTTGAGGATGGCACGCAGAACAGCAGCAGAAAAACTGTCCGATGGGCATCTTGAGACTCGGACCCTCTCGATCGAATCAGTCGTTGTCTCGTGTATCCCAGCAAGCATTGCACGGTAGTGACGATCGAAAAGTAAGTGGCGATAAGTCGTCATAAAGTGAATAGCGACCGGGACGTAACCGAGTCGAGCATGGCAGGGAAGACGTACTTGCCGCTGATCGAAATATGCTGACGAAGCTCGGGCGGCCAGAGCTGAGTAGGTGGTCTGTTCGAGAAACCATGGGTGATAGTCCGCGGCGAGTACATATTTAACAAACCAGTCAACGAAAGAAGGCTCATAGAAATCCTTTGTGACGTCGAAGAGCCCTGAGTTGATTCGGGGGACGAGTCTGATACCTCTAGGAGATGCCCACCCACGACGGTAAGCAGGAATACTGTAGTCATCATCCTCATCCTCCATGAAACGATTGGAGAACGAACAGTCTAAGCGCTTAACCACACCCTTAAAAGACCTCGTGAAGAGTATGTCGCTGTCAACAAACGTGAACCCTTCTGGGAAAAAGAAGGGGATGTCAGTCAGTTTATAAGCCAATGCCCCCTGCAATCGGTATGACCTGAGATGTGGCAGACCCCTCAGCGGGGTGCTCGTCCGGTCATCGGCTTCCTGTCGCGGAACGTATCGAAACTCCCCCAGCCCCTCCCGTAGCCTTTCAATATCCCCCGCCTCAAGAGAACCATCATCAAACACCCAAAGATGGTGAGGGTCCCGACAAAACTCCTTGAACGAACCTAAACACTCAAGAGCCATCGGCACATGCCGCTGACAGAGCAGGGTCGCGACAGGCGGAGCGTCTGGGTGGGTGGCTTGCGTCACGAGTGTCCAATGCTTCAGGCTAGGGTAAACGTAGCACCAGGCTCCACATCAAAAGACACAAGCTGCCCAGTCGCAAACTGCGTCGTCTTCTGCCGGGAGTCCGTCAGCGTGCACACCACAGCCGTCGCCGCCTTCACCGTGATCGTGTTCTTGGCCGGATCCCCCCCAATGATCCGCCCCTGAACCCGTCGCGGGCGACCAGCGACCGGCTCGATGTACCGCCCACCCGCCGGAACAACATCAACCCGTCGTGCACGAGCATGGATCGTCCCGGTCGTCCGACTGCCAGCCGAAGGGGGCTCACCCTCCAGCACAAGGGCCAGCCTGTAGTCCGTCCCGGTCAGCTTCAGCGTCAGAACACCGTCGTTGACGGCCTCAGCGGTGCCTGTGGTCTGGTCTTGATCGGCCAAGAGGGCTGCCTCCGTGTGCGCAGCGGCGCGGGGGTGAAGCACTTACGATAGCTTGGACTCCAGCCCTTGCCACTCGCCACATAGTCGAGAGGAGGCGGAGGGTGCAACAAAGCTCCTCGATGAGGTCGCCGCGTGGCCGTGGATAAAGAAATCAATAAGCAGTACTGCACCGACCGCATCCTCGTGGATTATGCGCACGTCGGCCTCTACGACGCCAAGAACCGCCAGACCTGGATTGCCAAAAAACGCTGGGGCATCGTCCCCGTCCGCGTCTCCCACGCCCGACTCCTCAAAGGCGGGACCCAGGACACCTCCACCGCCGAGAAAGACCGCTTCGTCTGCTACTGGTTCCACACCCCCAACACAGGCGAAGGCTACGTCCACGGATACCCCATCGAATGGGACGAAGGACACCTCCTCGTCCGACTCGACCCCAACTGGAACTTCCTCACCCGCGCCTTCATCCCCAACACCGACACCGCCAAAATCGAACGCAACCTCCGCGTCCAGCACGACTGGGGCCAACGCATCTTCGAGATGTACGCCGCCCGAAAACCCAAGTTCCCCCTGAGCTGGCACCTCGTCGGACCCAGAGCAGCCGACTCCATGTTCTACGTCGAACGCATCGAACCCGGCGGCAAACGATGACCCCCGCCTCCCCAGCCGATCGCGACATCGTGACCGAGCAACTCGGCCGCACACCACGTGGCGACTTCTCCATCGTCGCCCGACTCACCGACGGCACCCCCACCGTCATCATGACCTACCCCGCCGTCCGCGCCACAGACGGCTCACTCGAACCCTTCCCCACCCTCTACTGGCTCACCGAACCCACCCTCTGCGCCGAAGTCGGACGCCTCGAAAGCGACGGCTGGATCGCACGACTCGAAGCCGGCATCGCAGAAGACCAGACCCTCATCGACCGCCTCCGAGAAGACCACCAACGCTACCGCGACCGCCGCTGGTCCATGCTGACCGCCACCCACCGCGCCGAACTCCAAGCCTCCGGCCGCGCCACAGCCCTCCGCGAAACCGGCGTAGGCGGAATCACCTTCGCCACCCGAGGCGTCACCGGCCTCAAATGCCTACACCTCCACCTCGCCCACCACCTCGCCGAACTCAACACCACAAACCAACCAACCCTCGTCGGCGAACTTCTGACCGGCCTGTCCACACAGCTGCGCAACGTCGCAGACCAGGTCACTACAAGATGAAGTTTTGCTTGGGAATCTAGACGCAGCGAGGTAAGGTTAGTTCGTAATGACTCATGAGCCGGGCAGAAACACGCCCGGCGACAACGCGTGCTTGATTCTCGCTGGTAGACGCCAAAGGCCGGATCAAACTGTTCTTATTCATGCCCTCTGATACCGGCCCCGTCATCAACGGGGCCAGTCGGGCCGGGACGCGTAAGGCACCAGCGGGAGATTTCTGGACCTTCTTACCGAAGGAGTAGTGCCATGCGCGATTCATACCGTTCAGGCTTCACCGTCGTTGAGATAATCGTTTGGGCAATCATGATCTTGCTATTAGTAGCACTGATATTACCCACGTGTGGCAGAAGTTATCCAAACACAACGAGATTACAATCGAACGCCAAACTCCGCAGCATCCATCAGGCGATGGTCACCTTCGCCATGGGAAACAACGAACGCTACCCCGGCCTGGACGAGCAAGGCAGCATCATCCCGGGCGACGCCTCGATTTGGACGGTCAATGGTTCACCAGCATCAGGCGGACATCCGGCGACACGCCTCGCTCTGCTCGTACAAGGTGGGCAAATCTCACGCGAGCTCTTGATCAGCCCAGCAGATGCTCACACCACTTGGCCGGAGAATGACGAGACGCTCTCAAACATCACAACCGAGAACTACTCCTACGCCATGCTCCGCCTGCAACAGAACCAAGACGCAGGCGATGCCGCAGACCCCGAGAGCCTCAAAGATCAAGCCTTCGGGGACCTGCCCAACGAATGGCGCGACACCATCAACACCGAAGCCGCCGTTCTCAGCGACCGGAACCTGGGCCCGGACGCTGACGCGGGAGCCCACAGCCTGCATTCCAATGACGACAGCCAATGGCACGGCTCAGTCGGCTGGAATGATAACCATGTAACGTTCGAGAGCACGCATGTGCTCCCAACCAAGTGGACCAACGGCCAAGAGATGATCATCAACCAAACACCCATCGACAACCTCTTCTCCGACCACGAACAAGCCGCAGCCCCCGAAGTCGGTCTCGCAGCCCGCCCCTCCAACGGCCGCCTCGGCAACTCCGCCGTCGCCGCAAAAGCCCCCGCCGGAACACAAGGCCAGGCCGCCATGGTCCACGACGACCACTGGTCCTACATCAACCACGGCAACAACTAACCCCCCCCCCGCAACAAACCACGCCAACGAGCCCCTCCCGGAAGGGTGGGGGCCCCGAGGACCACAGACGACAAGTGACCAACCCTGGAACGGTGCCACGGGTCATGCCCGAAGGGATGACCCGTACCCGGCTACCAACAGCCGGGTGCCACACTTTGCCACCGCGCAGCGCAGACAAAGTGTGCCCAACCACCAACAAACCCACCGATCCAACGAGCCCCGGGCGCGAGCCCGGGGTGCCAACCCCCGTGCGCACACCAACGACCCGCGCGCACAAACCACCGCCGTTCCCATCGTTTCGCCGTCGTTTGAGACCGTTTCAAGTCATCTCACGGTCGAAAACCACCCGAAAACATCACCGCAGCGCCTCACCCAAACCGCCACCCCGACCCCCAAAACCCCTCCCACGCCCCGCCACAAGGGCCCACACCCCCAACCCACCCCAAAACCCACGCCGCTCATGCGCACAACCCCCATGCGCACACTCCGCTAACGCCCGCCGCCCCCCAGCACCAGACGCATCGCCTCAGACTCCGTCTGCAACAGCTCCCGCGCATACGCCGTCAGCAGCCGCGTCGCCCGCCGGAGCGTCTCCACCTCACTCCCATCAGCCACCCCCCCATCCCGATGCAAAGCCTGCAGCAGCCCCAGCGTCCCCGGCCGAACCCGCCACGGACCCTCCCGCCTCGCCGTCGTGAACCCCCCCGCCATCGGATCAAACCACACCGCCGACCGCCCCGGCAACTCCGCGTTCGTGTGCACATCCGCATCCGTCCGCGGCTGATAGCCCGCCTCCGTCAAAAGCGTCCACAGATAAACCAGCAGCACCCCCGAAACGCGCTCCGGCGCCGCCAGCTCTCGCAGGCACCCCGCCAACGCATCAAACAGCACCGGGTGCGGATCGTGATCCTCAAAAAACCGTGGCGTCAGGTCCGCCGCCACCAGCGCCGCCCGCTGAGCCGGCAGGTGCGTGCGCAGGTGCCGATGGTCATCCTGCAGGTCCCACTCCGTCAGCGTCGCCAGGTCCGAGGAAGCCCGCGTCGTCGCCACGATCTGCCCATACGTCAGCAACTCAATACCACCCGAATACCGCGCAATCGCCGAAGGCGATAGCCGCTTCGACCCCTTCGCAAGCCCGCGCAGCCGACCCTGGCTGGCCGTAAACAGCGTCACAAGCTGACTGGTCTCGGACCAGTCAGTCGAGCGGAGAACAATGGCCTGATCGATCAATCGCGCCATGACCAGATGGTAAGGACAAAGCCCAACCCACAGAGCCGACCAACCAAGAAACCTCGTGATTAGTCGCGCGGCAACGGGAGCATCGTCAGCCCATACCCGATATAGCGCAGATGCATCGCGTGATCCGAGCCGTCAGTCCGCGGGGAGCCGAAGACCTCGAACCTACCCTTCCCCGCCCGCGAACTGAACGTCAGCTTCTCCCCGATCGGCATGTTCGTCGTGTACCGGCTCAGCCCCAGCTGATTCACAATGTAGTCCGCAGTCTCCGCCGTCGAGGCATACCCAGGCGGGTCATAACTGTTGTGCGTCAGAATAAACCACTTACGACCCTCAGCCGCTTCCCGCGCAAACCGCGTGAAATCCACCATATTCACCGGGCTCACGACCTTGTCGGCGACGTCCCCGTCGTACCCCGCGTAGATCGTGTCGGCCATCACCAGGTGGTCGATCGCCTCGAAAGCCGCCGGGTCCTTCAGAATCTCACGCACCGCGCCAAACCCTGCGGAAAACGACGTGACCGTCAGCGAAGTCATCGGCGCATCATCCCTGACCTCCGGCCGGGCCCGAGTCTGCTCCAGAGCCGACTTGATGAGGTTGAAAAACAGCTCGGGGTCCTCCACGATCGGCACCCGGTACTTCGACGAGAGCCCGCCCGGAGAAAAATGGATCAGGATCGCGCGGGTGCTAGTCCGGTCCATCTCCTCCACGACTATGTTCAGACCGAGATGAAAATGGAAGATGACGCTGAGTTCTTCCGGCTGATCATCGAGCAAGGCGTAAGGAATGTGCATCTTGGCGTCCGGATGAGGAAGGGCAAGAACGACACCCAGACGGTCGGCGGCGGAGATAGGCTTCGGGGGGACGGGAGGCAACGGAGGTGCAGGGGTGGCAGAGGGTGCCGCGACCTGGGGTTGTGTGGTGGGTTCAAGAACCGCTGGCGCGGGTTCCGTCGCAGCATTGGGAACGGCGGCAGGAGAAGCGATGGGGGCGGGCTCGGGGGCTGGCACCGCGACAACCGGCGGAGCACCATCGGCCGCGGTGGGCCGGGGGGCCAGATCGGCACTGCAGGCGGTCAGAAGCAGGCCGAGAAACAGCACAGTCAAGCGTGAGGTGTTCATGTGAAGAAGCGTAACGCGCCTGGCTCAAACGCAACACGCTGGAGTTACCCCGGCAGTTGATCGAGTTGCTGATGGACGGTCGCGTGCTCGGCCTCGGCGGCGGTGAGCTGGTCGCGGGTCTCCTGGACCAGCTTGTCGGGGGCGTTGTTGACGTACTTGTCGTTGGACAGCCGCCCCTTGAGGTTCTTGAGCTGGCCATCGAGTTCGCCGAGGCGCTTGGTCAGGCGGGTGCGCTCGGTGGCAACGTCGAGGACGCCATGGACGTAGATCTCGACGCCCGAGGCGACGGCGGAGGCCGCATCCGCGGGGCGCTCGCACTCGTTGGCGATGGTGTCTTTGGTGCAGTTGGCCAGCCCGAGGATCAGGGCTTCATGCTTCTGGAGCGTGGCGAGGTGGCCGCCCCCGGCTTTGAGCGACAGCGTCGTGGACTGCCGGGGAGGCACCTTGTTGGCGGTGCGCACCTCGCGGACCCCGCCCACCACCGAGCGGATGAGCTCGAAGGTCGTCTCCGCTTCCTCATCCACGAGGCCCGGCGCGAGGCGGGGCCACTTCGCCTTGGCCAGCAGGTCACCCGGCGGCAGCTCGACGCCCGCGCCCGGGAGGGACCGGTCGGGGATCACGGCGTTGAAGGCCTCGAAGAGCCGCTCGGTGATGAACGGCATCGTGGGATGGAGCAGGCGCAACGCCGAGTCGAAGCAGGCGGCGAGGACGCGTTGCTGCGTGGGGTTGTCCCGGACGGTGGGCTTGATGGCCTCGATGTACCAGTCGCACAGGTCCCGCCAGACCAGGTCATAGAGGCCGTTGGCGTAGGCGGCGAACTCGTAGGCGTTGAGCTGACTGGTCGCCTGTTGGGTCGCGCGAGCGAAGCGGGAAAGGATCCAGCGATCGGCCAGCGAGAACTCGCCGAGTTCGGCGGAAGCATCAAGATCCTTGAGGTACCCCAGCGCGAAGCGGGAGGCATTCCAGAGTTTGTTGGCGAAGCGTTGGCCGGCGTCGAACTTCTCGGAGGTGTTGCGGGCCAGGGGCTTGTCGGGGGTGGGGGTCGCTTTGCCGGAGGCGACGCCGTAGGACGAGACGATCTTCTTCGACGGGTCGGCGGGGGATTCCTGCTCGGGCGCGGCGACCTTGACCCCGCCCGCGCCCCCCCCACTCGCGGTGATGAACTTCGGCGTGAAGGTCTGCCCGGAGTGCGGGTCGATCATGTCGACGGGCATGCGGACGTCCTGGGTCTGGGTGGTCATGGAGGTGAGGGTGAAGCGCATGGCGTCGGAGCCGTGGGAGTGGATGATGTCCATCGGGTCAACACCGTTGCCCAGGGACTTGGACATCTTCTGGCCATGGCCGTCTTGGATCATGGCGTGGATGAACACGTCGCGGAACGGCAGGCGGCCGAGGAAGTAGAGGTTGAACATGACCATGCGCGAGACCCAGAGGGTGATGATCTCGCGCGCGGTGCAGAGGACGGAGGTGGGGTTGTAGCGGTCGAGGAGTCCCGCGGTGTCACCCTCGGGCTGCGGCCAGCCCATGGTAGAGAGAGGCCAGAGGGCGGAGGAGAACCAGGTGTCAAGGACGTCGGGGTCGCGTTCGAAGCCTGCGGCTTCGAAACCAACCATCTCTTCGTCCGAGAGTGAACAGATGTAGATGGTGTATTCGCCTTCAGTCTCCTTGACCACCGGCATCAGCTCGGTCTTGGGATTAACAAGCTGCCCATCTACTGTGCGGAGAAAGACCACATGAGCACTCGACCATCCACCCTCGATGATGTCATCTAGGCCAGTCTTACCCGCTAGGTGCTCGACCCAGTTGTCCTCGGTAAGCATCACGCGATTTGACCAGACCGGGATCCGATGCCCCCACCAGAGTTGTCGGGAGATGCACCAGTCGCGGATGTTCTCGTGCCAGGTCTGGAAGGTCTTGGCGTAGCGTGGCGGGTGGAAAGTGAGGCCGGTGGCTTGATCCGTGCGCTCGAAGCCGAGCTGCTCGAGCAGCTCGTTGAGTTCGTTGATTTCGAGCTTGTCCTCCCAGCCCTGGTTGACGCGGACGATGAGATCTTCACCTTCGGCGGTGATGGTGTAGGCATCATGGGGGTAGTTTTGGAGGCCGGTTTCCAAAGCGTCCGCGTCACCGGTGGTCTTGCGCCAAGTACCGGCGATCGGTAACTTGAAAGGATGGTCGTAGGACCAGACAGCGCCTTCGGAGTCGGCCCGCTGGGTCTCGGTCATGGCGCGCAGGGCGGCCCCGGCGAGGCGGTCGTCGGCGACCTTCACGTACCACTGGTCGGAGAGATAGGGCTCGACAGGGACGTGGCTGCGGTAGCTGTGGCCGACGGCGTGCTTGTAGGGCTTCTCGTCCGCCATGAGGTCGTGGTCGCGGAAGTACCGGATGACGGCCTTGCGGGCGTCTTCGCGGGACAGGCCGAGCAAAGAATCGAGCGCCTCACGATCGGCGTCGTCCTGATACTGATCCCAGTCGAGCCAGCCGTTTTTCTCGGTGATCGAGGCGTCGTCCGCCATGATGTTGATGACGGGCAGGCCGTGCCGCTGGCCGATCTCGTAGTCGTTGGGGTCGTGGGCGGGGGTGACCTTGAGGAAGCCCGAGGCGTACTGGGCCTTGGCGTCGGACGACTCGGGGTCGGGGATGACGACGTAGTCGTCGGCGATGATGGGGATAATGCGGCCGACGATGGGCAGCCGGACCTTCTTGCCGACGAGGGCGGCGCGGGGTGGGTCGTTGGGGTTCACGGCGACGGCGGTGTCGCCGAGCATGGTCTCTGGTCGTGTGGTGGCGACGGTGGCGAAGTCGCCGGTGTCATTGCCGGCGTCGTCGATGATGGGGTACTTGAGGTACCAGAAGTGGCCGTCCACATCCTGCATCTCGACCTCGTCGTCGGCGAGGGCGGTCTGGGAGACGGGGTCCCAGTTGACCAGGCGTTTGCCGCGGTAGATCAGGCCGTCTTTGAAGAGCTGGAAGAAGGCCTCGCGGACGGCGCGGGCGCAGGTGGGGTCCATGGTGAACCGCTGGCGGTCCCAGTCGCAGGAGCAGCCCATCTCGCGGAGCTGGTCGGTGATGCGCTGCTCGTAGTCGTCCTTCCAGGCCTGGACTTTTTCGATGAAGGCGTCTCGCCCCCCCCCGCTTTGGGCTTCGAGGATCTTGAAATCCTTCAGGGAGGGCTCGCCGGCCTGCTGGAGTCGTTTATCGACGACGGTCTGGGTGGCGATGCCGGCGTGGTCGGTGCCGGGCATCCATAGGGTGTTGAAGCCGCGCATGCGGTGGAAGCGGATGAGCACGTCCTGGAGGGTGTTGTTTAGGGCGTGGCCGAGGTGGAGGGCGGCGGTGACGTTGGGCGGCGGGATGACGATGGCGTAGGGGTCGCCGGGATCGGACGGCTCGGCGTGGCCGGTGCGGGCCTCGAGCCATCGGGCGGTAATGGCCTGTTCGACATCGGCGGGGTTGTACGCGGGCGGGAGGTCGGTCGTGGTGTTCTGAGGCGCGGGGGTGGGAGTGGTCATGGGGTGGTCCGTTGAGGGGAGCGCGGCCCGGGTGAGGGCTGGGGACTGTTTCTGGATGGTTTGAGGGTACAGCGTGATGCTGCGGGGGGGAGGAGGGTGGGGGTCGACCCCTCAGCTAACGGCGACGCTGATGGTGAGACGGGTGGGCTGCATGGCGAGAGTTTAGCAGGCGTGGAGAGGCGTGATCTCCGGTAGAGTCTATTGACTCGCTTCATCCCTACAGGAGGATGCTGTTTATGGCTTCGTACCCGTGGTATCTGATGATAATTCTGCCCTATACACGGCGCGAGCTACCTGGCTGGGGGCGTTTGGCAGGGTGGCTGGGTGTTCTGGGCAATCAGTGCGATTATCGTTGGACGGGTGCTCCGACACGCACGATCCGGAGTACATGGCACGGCTATCGCATGCGGCTTGATCTTCGGAACTGGAGCGACCGCCATACTTATTTTCTTGGGCGGTACTTTGATGCGGAGACGCAACTTACACTCAAAAGGCTGCTGAACCCCGGTGATGTTCTGATGGATGTCGGCGCGAACATCGGCATGATGACACTTCTTGGGGCCGATCTGGTTGGTAGTGAGGGTCGAGTTCTGAGTTTTGAGCCGAATCCAGAGAGCGCGGGACATGTCCGTTTTCATCTGGAGTTGAACGGGATCGATCATGTGAGGCTTTATGCTTGTGCACTGGGTTCACAGGAAGCCGTGATGAGGCTTCATGTCTCCGAGGGTTACAGTGGTTCAGCAACACTGGCTGATGTAGCCAATCGGCAAGGTGAACGTTTTTCGAGGGAAGTGGACGTGCCCGTACGGCGGGGTGATGATGTGCTTCGAGAGGCAGGGCTACGTGCAAGCGTCGTCAAAATCGACGCAGAAGGATTCGAGCCCTATGTGCTGGAGGGACTCGAAAGGACACTCGAGCAAGATCGGCCTGCTGTGCTGATGGAGTGTGTGGATCGCTTGCTGAAGCCGGTGGGTTCGAGCCGTTCTCTGCTGGCTAAACAGATGGAGACGATGGGTTATCGTGGTTACGACATCCGGATAGAGCGTCGCACCCGTCTGAGTTTTCTCCCTTTTGACCCTGCGTCAGAATCAAGCTCGGAGGCGGTTTGGCTTCACCGAGAGGACAACCGGAACAGCCTGCTTCATGGTGGTTAGAGAGGTCTTGCCGTGTGCGTGGGTATGCTGTTACGGATTGACTGATGGCGAACGGAGTCGCTCTGAATCGCGCATCCCAATCAGGTAGAGGATGGCGTCGAGGCCGAGGGTGGTGATTTTCTGGTCGGCGGATTGCTGGACGAGAGGTTTGGCGTGGAAGGCGATGCCGAGGCCGGCGCGGGCGAGCATGGGCAGGTCGTTGGCGCCGTCGCCGACGGCGATGGTCTGTTCCAGGCGGATACCCTCGCGGGCGGCGATCTCGCCCAGGAGTTGGGCTTTGCGTTGGGCGTCGACGACCTGGCCCAGGACGTTGCCGGTGAGTTGGCCGTTGATGATTTCGAGTTGGTTGGCGGCGACGTGATCAATGCCGAGTTTCTGCTGGAGGATGTCGCCGAAGTAGTTGAACCCGCCTGAGAGGATGGCGGTCTTGTAGCCGAGGTGGCGGAGGTTGGTGATGAGGGTTTCGGCGCCTTCGGTGAGGTTGAGTCGGTTGGCGACGATCTGGAGCGCTGACTCGGGAAGACCTTCGAGCAGGCCGACGCGTTGGCGGAGGGATTGCTCGAAGTCGAGTTCGCCGCGCATGGCGGCTTCGGTGACCGCGGCAACCTGGTCGCCTACGCCGGCTTCGATAGCGAGCTCGTCGATGACCTCGTGCTGGATGAGGGTGGAGTCCATGTCGAAGGCGACAAGCCGGCGGATCCGACGGAAGGCGTTATCGACCTGCCAGGCGATATCGACGGCGTGGTCGCGTGACAGATCGAGGAAGGCGGCTTTGAGGTCAGCGGGGTCGTCGAGGTCCCCCCGAACCACCATCTCCACGCACGCCACCCCCCCCGCACTTTGACCGTGGGTTCCCTGAACGGTTAAGGGTGGGCGGCCGGAGAGTCGGGTGATGACGTCGATGTTGAGGTGATGGGCGGCGAGGGCTAGTGAGACGGCGTGGACCTTGTCGGCGGTCAAGGTGCGGGCGATCAGGGTAAGGATGTAGCGTGGCTTGCCCTCGGCGGCGCGCCAGGAGTTGTAGTCGTGGTCGGAGAGCGGGGTGGCGGTCAGGGTCATGCCCAGGGAGGTCACGACACGATGTAAGTTTTTTAGCGTAAGTTCATCGGCATCGACGACCATGGCCAGGAGGACCGACTGATGGATGACCGCCTGATTGAGATCGAGGATGCGGGTGTCGCCCAGTGCCGCGGTGATGGCGGCTGTGATGCCGGGGTGGTCGGGGCCGGTGATGTGGAGGGTGTGGGGCATGGGTGGCGTATGGTGTTGGATGAGCGAAGATATCTTCTTGAACGTATCGCGAGGTTCTGAGCGTGGCGAATGAGGACTCGATGCTGCTGGTGCTTCCGACGCCGTTCCGGGGTCGTCAGGATGATCTGTGGTTTGAGACACAGGCAACTAACGGGCTACGCCGATGGGCATCGCATTTCCCTGAGCTTAGAGTAGCGGCCGTTCTTGAGCCGGGTGATCCCGAAGGCACCTCTGGAGGCGCGTCTCGGTTCAGTCGACTGGCATCCAGCGGACTTCGTGAGAGCGTACGATTTTATCCGTTGCCTTGGGCGTATCGACCGTGGGCATTCGCGCGTCATCTGCGTCAGGTCGATCAGCAGCTACTTCGACTGATCGAGTCGTCGGCTCATCTTCAGTTTGCTATATCCTGGCATATCGGGGACTGGGCCTCGCGCGCTGCTGTGCTGGCAGGCCGACAGGGACGGCGCTACGCGGTTCACACAGACCTTGTGGATCATCAGGTGGTTCTGGAGCAGTCCCGTGGGTCGGGTTGGATGAGGCGGTCAAAAGCATACGCTGACTCGATCGTTCTCAAACGATACCACTTAGGGATCATCCGTCGATCAAGCCTTGGTCTGTTTCATGGCGCATCGTGCTTTGAGGCCTACGCTGGTTCCTGCCGGGAGCCGCACCTGGTCCACAATGTCCATACCAGTCCTGAGGATCGCATTGATGCGCAGCGATTCGATATGAAGTGCCTGAGGCAGCGAGATTCTGCCGAGCCTCTGCGCGTGATCTATTCGGGGAGGATGGCGGAGGCCAAGGCACCGCTGGACTGGGTGAGGGCGGTGGGGCACGCGCGTGATCTTGGGGCAACATTAAACGCCCGCTGGCTGGGGGATGGTGATCTCTATCATCCGACGCAGCAGCTCGTAAAAGACTTGGGTCTCGAAGCTGTGGTTGACCTGGCAGGCTATGTGTCGGATCGGTCGGTTGTGCTCAACGCGTTGAGGGATGCAGATGTCATGGCTTTTTGCCACATCACCCCTGAATCACCGAGGTGTCTGCTGGAGGCATTGATCTCGGGGACTCCCCTGGTTGGCTATTCAGGCGCCTACGCACAAGACCTTGTCTCGGGGCATGGCGGAGGCTCTCTTGTTCCGGTGCGCGATTGGCGAGCTTTGGGGGTCTTGCTGTACGAGTTATCGCACCAGCGCGATCGCCTTACGGGGCTTGCCAGGGGGGCGTATGAGAGTGGCGAGGAGTTTAGCGACGAGGCTGTATTTGCTCATCGATCGGGTCTTGTGCGGCGGTTTGCGGGCCAATAGGTCAACGGCGTTTTTTACGCTGTTTGTACTTTGACTTGATGCTCGGGGTGTGGGTTGAGCCCTTGCGTCCGGGCATCCCGCCTGCGCCGCCTAGGGCGGCCATGGCTT
Organism: Phycisphaeraceae bacterium; assembly: GCA_040222855.1. Taxonomy (NCBI): domain Bacteria; kingdom Pseudomonadati; phylum Planctomycetota; class Phycisphaerae; order Phycisphaerales; family Phycisphaeraceae; species Phycisphaeraceae bacterium. The sequence goes on from JAVKCD010000019.1 coordinate 347,568, forward strand.
GTTCGGGGTTCATCCCGGCCATGGACTTGGCCTTGCCGAGCATGCCCATGCCGGACATGGCTTTTCCCATCTGAGAGACCATCTCGAAGCCTTTGACGAGCTGGGAGACGTCTTCGGCTCGGGTGCCCGAGCCTTTAGCGATGCGGCGGCGGCGGTTGTTGTTCAGGGCGACGAGTCCCTTGCGCTCATCGCGGGTCATCGACTGGATGATGGCCTCGGTGCGGTCGATTTGTTTTTCTTCAATCGGCAGGTCCTTGATGGCCTGACCGACGCCCGGGAGCATGCCGAGGAGGGATTTGAACGAGCCCATCCGGCGGATCGCGCGGAGCTGGCCAAGGAAGTCGTCCATGGTCATCTGGCCTTTGGCCATCTTGTCCTGGAGGGCCTGGGCTTCTTCTTCGGAGACCTGTTCCTGAGCGCGTTCGACCAGCGACACGACATCGCCCATGCCGAGGATGCGGCCGGCGACGCGGGTGGGGTGGAAGGCTTCGAGGGCGTCGAGTTTCTCGCCGACGCCTACGAACTTGATGGGTTGGCCGGTGACATGGCGGACCGAGAGGGCGGCCCCGCCTCGGGTGTCGGAGTCGTATTTGGAGAGGATGACGCCATCGACTTCGAGCTGGTCGTTGAAGGCTTTGGCGGAGTTGACGGCGTCCTGTCCGGTCATGGCGTCGATCACCAGCAGGATCTGGTGGGGGTTGACGGCGTCACGGACCTGGCGGAGTTCGGCCATGAGGTCGTCGTTGACGTGGAGTCGGCCGGCAGTGTCGAGGATCAGGAAGTCGGCCTCGCGGCGGCGGGCTTCGGTCAGGGCGTTGCGGCAGACGGAGACGGCGGCGCCGACGGCTTTGCCGTACTCAGCGACCTTGTCGGGCTCGGCGTAGAATGAGACCTCGCCTTCACCCTCGACTTCGGACTGGACCTGTGTGGCGAGGACTTCGAGCTGCTTGACGGCGGCGGGTCGTTGGAGGTCGGCGGCGGCCAGAACCACGGACTTGCCGCGCTTGCGGAGGTAGCTGGCGAGCTTGCCGCAGGTCGTGGTTTTTCCCGAGCCCTGGAGTCCGGCCATCATGATGATGGTGGGTCCGGGCACGACTTCCATGAGGGGGGGTACTTCGGGAGCGGGGGCTTGATCGGTGTCGGTGACGGCCTCGTCTCCGCCGAGGAGGCGGACGAGTTCGTCGTGGACGACCTTGATCATCTGCTCGCCTGGCTTGACGGCGTCGAGGACCTCGCTGCCTAGGGCGGTGGTCTGGACACGGGAGCAGAAGGACTCGACGACGTCGTAGTGGACATCGGCTTCGAGAAGCGCGGTGCGGACATCGTCCATGGCCTCGCGGACGTTGGCGGCCGAGAGCTTGCTCTGGCCGGAGAGTCGGCGGAGGGCGGATTCGAAGCGTTCCGAGAGCTGGCCGAACATGCGGCGGGTCTCCAAGGGATAGCGGAAACCCGGATTGTAGCGGCTTGAGCGATCGGCTCAGGCGGTCTCGACAGGGATGCCGAGCTTGTGCATCTTCTTGTAGAGGGTCGCCCGGTTGATGCCGAGCTGGTCGGCGGCGCGTTGCTTGTTTCCGCCATTGGCCTTGATGGCGGCCTCGAGGATGCGGCGCTCGGGGCCTTCGAGGGCTTCGGAGAGGGGCATGGGGACCCAGTCGTGAGGCGTTGACTCGGAGGGGGTGTCGGTGGTGTGGACCTGGGGTGTGGCTCGGGGCTCACCGGCGGCGGCGACGATGTGCTCGGGCAGGTCGGAGGGCTGGATGGTCGGTGCGGGGCTCAGGAGCACGGCACGTTCGAGTGCGTTTTCCAGCTCACGGACGTTGCCGGGCCAGGCGTAGGTCTGAAGGACTTCGCGGGTCTCGGGCCCGAGTCGGCGCTGCTTGCCCATCTCTTCGCAGTGTTCGTGGAGGAAGTGCTCGGCGAGTAGTTCGATGTCGCCGGGGCGATTGCGCAGGGGTGGGATTTCGAGGTTGACGACATTGATGCGATAGAACAGGTCTTCGCGGAAGCGGCCCTGCTCGACGAGAGGCTTGAGTTCCTGATTTGTCGCGAGGATGAATCGGACATCGGCGTGCCGGGTCTGCGTGGACCCGACGGGCTCGAAGGTGCGCTCCTGGAGGATGCGCAGGAGTTTGAGCTGGAGGGCGGGGGTGGCGGAGTTGATCTCGTCGATGAGGAGGGTCCCGCCTTCGGCGGCGAGGACGCGGCCTGGCTTATCGGTGTCGGCCCCGGTGAAGGCGCCTTTGACGTGGCCGAACAACTCGGATTCGAGCAGGGATTCGGGCACGGACCCGCAGGAGAAGGTGATGAGTTTGTGGTCGGCGCGGGGTGAGTGGGTGTGGATGGCGCGGGCGACCATGGTCTTTCCGGTTCCGGATTCGCCGGTGAGCAGGACCGTGGTCCTGGACTCGGCGACGGCCTGGACCATGTCGTAGACCTTTTGCATGCGCGGGTCACCGCCAACGAGATTGCCCATGCCGAAGCGTTGTTCGAGTTGGTCGCGGAGCCGGCGGTTTTCGTCGATCAGGGCGTGATGGTTAGCGGCGCGTTCCACGGCGCGGAGCAGCTCTTCGTCGATGATGGGCTTGGAGAGGTAGTCGGCGGCACCGAGTTTCATGGCCGCGACGGCGGTCTCGATGCGTGCGAAGCCGGTGATGACGATGGGGACCACCGAGGGGAATCGCTCGCGGAGGTCTCGGAGCAGGTCGTCCCCGGAAATGCGGGGGAGGCCGAGATCGACGACGACGACGCCAAAGTGTCCCTGTTCGGGATCGTCGTTGGCGTGGTCCTGCTCGATGATGTCGAGGGCCTGTTGGCCATCGTTGGAGATGGCGGGGCGATAGCCTTCACGCTGGAGTAGTGCGGCGAGCGCTTCGGCGACGAAGGCGTCGTCGTCAACGATCAAAACTCGGGGGAGGGTTGACATGTTGATCGGGTTCCTCAAGCGGCTTCGCGGGCGGCGCTCAGCGCGACGATGGGGAGGGTGGCGTGGGCGTGGACCCCGCCATGGGGGTACGGGCTGATGTGGAAGGTTCCGCCGGCGCGACCGATGGCGTCACGAACCAGTCGCAGGCCCAGGGCGGTCGCGCCGGGCTTGATCGATCGCCCGAAGATCAGGTTGCCCTGGGCGTCGAGCAGACGGGGATCGAGGCCGTCGCCTGTGTCGGTCACCGAGAGGGTCTGCCGATCGCCTTGCTGCTCGATGGTCACGATGATCTGGTGCGGCACTGTGTCGTTGGTGGGTCGAGGCGAGCGGGCGACCGCATCGAGGCTGTTCTCGATGAGGTGTCCGAGGATGGCGGGTAGTGGCCCGGGCGAGGACTCGGCGGCGGTGAGACCGAGCTCGAGGATGAACTCGGCGCCGAGTTGCACGGCACGTTGATGGACTTCGCGGAGCACCTGCTCGACGGCCTGGGCGAGGTTGATCTGCTCTGATGCATCCTGCGGTGTTGTGCTGCCCTGGCTGGTAGGGATGGTGGTCATGGTCGAGGCTCCGGAGACTCGGGTTGGTGCGGCGCATCGCTGATGACGGTCATACCGATTGATCGGCGAGGGCGGGGTCGTCCTGCACGGCTTGCTCGGTGTACTCGTCGATATCGGTTGATGATTCTTGTTCTTCATCAACAGGTGGTGTGTCGTCTGCTGGTGGCGTGCTCGTTGCTTTGGGGGCTTGGGTCTGGCTATCGTCAAGCGTTGGTTCAGGGCTCTCGGTCTGGCGGCTGATCCAGGATGCGTCTGACCAGAAGCGGCCCGGGTCGGTGCGTCCGCCGACGCGGACAGAGAAGCGTGATCGGCCGTCTGAGTTGAGCTTGAGCAAGGCCTTATCGACGAGGACACCGGCGAGTCTGCGGAGCAGTTCGACCTGATCTTCGGATTCCTGCCCGCCTTTACCACGACCGACGCAGACATCGAGGATCGGGCGGCCGACGTTGCCATCGAAGAACAGGGCCGCGCCGATGATCTTGCCCTCGAAGCGTGCGAGCACGCTTAGGTTGTGGTGCAGAGACCATCCGCTACGCCCCTCGCCAGGCCCGCCAGAGAAGGCGATGGCGGCATCGACTTCGGTCATGCGGACTTCGCTGACATCGAAGCGTGTTAGGACGAGTTCTTCGGTCACAGGAGCGGCCATATACAGGCCCCATCGGGCCATCGGGAGGGTCGGATAACCCCGGACGGACCTTCGCGGGTACGCAGCGATCAGCGTGAAACGATTGTGCGGGCAGGAGGGATCGTGTGGAGTGGGGGAGCAGAGTGTTGAGGATCAGGCCAGGCCGAGGGCTTGGGCGTCGCGGTCGGAGAGGAGCCCGCCATCGGAGCGTTGGCGCACGGTACCATCGCGTTTCCATGAACGCTCGCAGCGCGGCTCGGCGGCGAGGTCCAGGACGTTCAATGCTTTAGCGGCTGTTGAGAAGCGAGAGACACCGATGAGATCGGCGAGGTCCGCCGGGTCGAAGTCAGCGAGTTTGCCGTCGGGGTCCGGGACTTCGATGCCCAGGTCCAGGGGGTTGTCGAGGTCGCGCTGCTGGCGGGCGGTCTCGATCGCCTTGAGCCATTGCTCGCGCTGGTCCATGACGGCGGCCCAGTCGTCCGAGGCTGAGACGGCCTGCGGCTCGGGGAAGGTCGCGAGGTGGATCGACTCGGCGTCCTTGCCTTCGAGCGCGAGGTGTGCCTCGTCGGCGGTGTGAGGGAGGATGGGCGCGAGCAGACGGATCAGGTCGGCGGCCATGATGCGGAGGGTGGTGACGGTCCGCTGGCGACGGGGGCTGTCGAGGGCATCGCAGTAGAGCCGGTCTTTGACGGCGGCGAGGTAGACCGCAGAGAGCGTGTCGTTGCAGTGGTTGAACAGCAGGCGCGTCAGCGGGCGATAGGCGAAGTTCTCGTAGTGCTGGAGAGCCTGCGTCACCACGCGGGCGTGTTCGGCAAGCGCCCAGGCGTCGATCGAGTGCTTGTCGGCTTCGGTGAACACATAGGCATCCGACGCGTCCGTGCCGGCGGAGGGTGGGATGCTGCCCATCAGGAAGCGGAGGGTGTTACGGAGCTTGCGGTACTCGTCGCCAGCGGTCTCGAAATAGGACCAGTCGACCTTGATGTCGTTGTCGGTGTTGAGCGAGGCGACCCACCAGCGCGCGACATCGGCGCCGAGCTTCTTGAGCAGGTCCTCGACCTCGACGGTGTTGCCCAGCGACTTGGACATCTTCTTGCCGTCTTTATCCACCATAAAGCCGTGGGTCAGGACGGTCTTGAAGGGTGGCTGGCCGGTGACGGCGAGCGCGGGGAGCAGCGAGTGCTGGAACCAGCCGCGGTGCTGGTCGGAGCCTTCCAGGTAGAGTTCGGCGGGGTAGTGATCGCCCGATTGCTTGTCTTTCCAGCCGTGGCGGAGCACGGCGTGCCAGGACGAGCCGGACTCGAACCAGACGTCGAAGGTGTCCCCCCCCACTCTGGCTTGCGAGAGTTTTGCGGGGTCTTTGGACCATGCGGGGGCATCGGGATCGGTGTTTGGGTCGTAGGTGGCGAGCAGGTCGGGGGGGGGTGCTTTGAACCAGCTGTCCGAGCCGTGTTGGGCGAAGCACTCGGCGACCGCGCGGACCGACGCGGGCGTCAGCAGCGGGTCGCCTTGGCTGCCCTCGGGTGGAAAGAAGGCGGGGATCGGCAAGCCCCACGAGCGCTGGCGCGAGACGCACCAGTCGGGGCGTGATTCGAGCATCCCCCGCATGCGATTCGCCCCCCAACTCGGAATAAAGTTGACCTTTGCCTGTGTGTCTTGAAGTGCTCGTACACGGAGTGAATCGTGTGAGATTTGGTTATCGACAACACTCTTAGGGAGGGTTGTTACGAGGGTCTTCCCAGTCTTTTCATGGTGATCTAGTCCACGTGAATTCTTCGGCTCAAATGCTTTATCTACGAGGATGAACCACTGCTCGGTAGCGCGGAAGATGACGGGTTGTTTGCCCCGCCAGTCGTGGGGGTAGCTGTGGGTGAAGGTGTGGTGATGGAAGAGGTGGCCGGACTGCTTGAGGCGGTCGAGGACCAGCTGGTTGGCGTCCCAGATCATGACGCCCCGGAGCCAGTCGGGGGCGGTGTCGTCGAAGTTGCCGTCTTCGCGGACCGGGCAATAGATGTTGAGTTGTTCGCGGAGACCGGTCTGGTAGTCCTCGCTGCCGTGGCCGGGGGCGGTGTGGACCAGGCCGGTGCCGTCTTCGAGGGTGACGTAGTCGGCGGTGACGACAGGTCGCCCCCCCGCCTTGGGTCCCTCGGTGTCTTTGACGAACGGGTGGGTGTAGATCATGCCCCGGAGTTCTTCGCCCTTTTTCACTTCGAGGGGTTCAGCGGGCTCGAATCCGCCAGCGGTGAGGACTTTGCTGGCCAGGTCGAGGGCGAGCCAGACCGAGCGCCCGTCGCCCAGGTCGAAGCGGCCGTAGTCGGCGCGGGGAGAGGCGGCCACGGCGAGGTTGGCCGGAAGGGTCCATGGCGTGGTGGTCCAGATCATCACGTGCTCGCCGGGGCGGGCGTCGGCGTCGGATCGTGGGAAGAGCACATAGATCGAGTGGTCTTCGCGGTCGTCGTATTCGAGTTCGGCTTCGGCCAGCGCGGTGCGGTTAGCGATGGACCAGTGGACCGGCTTGAGTTGACGATCGACCAGTCCCTTGGCGACCAGCTCGGCGAAGACCTGGAGGACCCCCGCTTCGTACTTGGGGAGCATGGTGAGGTAGGGGTCGTCGTAGTCGGCGAGGGTCAGCAGGCGTTGGAGTTGCTGCTTCTGGGTCTTGACGTGTTTCTCGGCGTACTTCTTGCACTGCCTGCGGATGTCAAGCGGTGACATCTCGCGGGCCCTGGCTCCGAGGTCCTGCATGACCCGGTGTTCGATAGGCAGGCCGTGGCAGTCCCAGCCCGGGGTGTAGGGGCAATCGAAGCCCATCATCGAGCGCGAGCGGACGACGAAGTCCTTGAGGACTTTGTTGAGCAGGTGGCCTAGGTGGATCGAGCCGTTGGCGTAGGGCGGGCCGTCGTGGAAGACGTAGGCGGGGGAACCCTGGCGAGCCTCGCGGAGCTTGCGGTAGAGCCCGGACTTCTCCCAGCGTTTGACGGTATGGGGCTCGTTCTGGACCAGGTTGGCACGCATGCCGAACGGGGTCTTGGGCAGATTGAGGGTTGGGCGGTAGGTCCGCTCGCCCTCGGGCTTCTTGGCTTCGGCAGTGGGTGTCGACATGGGCTCTGGGACATTCAGGCGTGTGGGGAAAGAGGGGCATCAGCCACGGCGACCCGATGCGGGCATCAGTATAGGTTGGCCTGCGGAGAAGACCGCCCCCCCCGCACCCGCGCTCCATACCTCCCTCGCGCAACTGGGTGGGGGGGGCGGGGGGGGGGGTTAAGCTTGCAGGAGCCGGCTGAGGGGTTGGCTCAGGCGGTCGAAGTCGGCTTTGCGGAGTGAGACGGTCCGCCAGCGTGATGAGCGAGGCCGCATCGCTGCGGCGTAGTCGTCGAGCATGACCAGCGAGGGGGCGTACCAGCGCCCGCGGTGCTCGAAGACCTCGTGGAACAGCCCGTCTGCAGGGATGTCGTCCCACCAGTGCAGGAAGACGAAGGCCGCCCGGAAGCTTGGGCCGAACAGCTCCTGCCAGCGGGTCAGGCTCGATACATCGTCCTCGGTGACCCAGCACTCGAAGCGGCTGTGCCGGCAGGAGCGCCCCTTGACGTCCACCAGCAGGTTGTCGCCCGCTTCGGATTGGGTGTAGACGACAAAGTCGAAGCTCTTGAGGGGGGTGCCTTCGGTGGAGATGGAGGGTCGTTGTTGCGGGTCGAGCGAGGGGGCGGAACAGGGCGATCGGCGGGCTTCATCGACGGCGACGTATGGGGCGCTGAGATCGCGGAGGTAGGTCTCGAAGGCGCAGTCGTCGGGGAAGCGGCGGAGGACCATGAGGTAAGCGTATAGCGATGGGTGTGGATGAGCAAGGATTGATGATCTCTTGATGGATCGGAACGCGGTAGGATGCTGTGTTCAAGGAGACTCGGATGCAACGACACGAAGATGGCCTGGTGGTCATCGCCTGCGACTTCACTGGCACCGACTGGGACGAAGAGATTCCCATGATCGAGGGTCACCACGGCTCGGTGATCTGTCTGGAGGGACTCGCTTTGGCCATCGACGGGGCGGCTGATCAGGCCGAGGGGTTTAGTTGCACGATGTGCCTGCGTGAGTTTGAGGCAGGCGACAAGGCCTGGCGACAGGAGAACCCGCCAGCCACGGCCAACCCGCACGCGGTGATCTGTTGGGACTGCATCCAGCAGGCCGACCGCAGCTTCGCCAAAGACCCGGACGTGGCCTGGGACCGCAAGATCGCCCCCACCAACCGATGGCGCTAACCCCACCCCCCCCCACTAATCCGCCTCTGGGTTCCGCCGGTGCCGCTCATTCTCGGAATGGTGAAGGGGCTGATCTAAACCGGCACCGTCTGCGTAAGGGCTTCTATGGGCATCTACTGGCGTTCGGGCTGGTGCTGCTGGTGAGTCTTCCGGGGCTGATTGTGGGGGTGGTGACGCCTCGGGAATCGACGCATCACATGGAGCGACGGGTGCTGGTCTCTGCGGATGAGACCTGGCGTCGGGCCATCGGCGACGCGGATTTTGAGGCGATGGGCCTTGAGTCCTATCTGATCCCGACGCTGAATGATGCGGATCGGATCATCAAGCCGCCACTGGCTGTGTGGCTGACACGGCTCGGCTGGGTGGGGGTGGATGGTCATCAGGCGGGGTGGTTCGAGCTGATGAGCCGGGCCCGGTGGGTCGCTATCGGGATGACCTGCGTGCTGCTACTTGGGACGTACCTGCTGGGCGTGAGTCTATGCGGGGGCCGTGGAACATCAGAGGCGAATGGGATGGTTGTGGGGATGCTGGCGGGGGCGAGCGTCGGCACGAGCCTGATCGTCCAGCGGTGGGGGCGGATCGCCGCGTACGACATCCATCTCGCGGGTTGGATCGCGCTTGGGCTGGGCTTGGCTTTGCTGGCTGCGCGTCCGGGGCGGGCAACGGCGCACCGTCACTGGCTCCTGCTTTCCGTCTTCGGGGGTGGCGGGTTGGGGTTCGCCTGGCTGAGCAAGGGGCCGATTGCGTTGCTGATGATGTTGGCGCCGCTGGTGGTGGTTGCTGTCGTCGATCGTGTTCGCTGGTCGAGGCATCTGGGGACGCTAGTGGTTGTTCTGATCACGGGAGCCTTTGTGGCGCTGCCCTGGTATGGCTACGTCTTCTGGCGGGTTGATGATGTGGGGGGTGAAGGCGGGGTGAGGGGGGTGGGGGGTGCTCTGCTTCGGGAGTACGGTGCCGATCGCAACGAAGCCTCGCCGGTGTGGACGTATCTGAGTCTGATGGCGTTGATGCTGCCGTGGTCGGTCTGGTTCGTCGGCGGTCTGCTGCTGCCGTGGCTGGGTGAATCGAAGAAACGGCTCTCGAAGGCGGGGCGCACGGCGTTGCTGATCGCGGGGGGCTGGCTGGTGGTCATCGTGTTGGTGATGTCGCTGCCCGAGGCCAAGCAGCAGCGGTACATCCTGCCGGTGCTGCCGGCCGCGGGGTTACTCGTCGGTCTTACGGCGGTGCACGCTCGGCGAGCCATGGCGGGCTGGGCATCGTGGCTGGCTCCTGTGCATGGCGTCATCGTGCTCGGCATGAGCCTGGCGGTGTACGGATTTGTGATCCTGTCGGCAGGGGATGAAGCCCTCGGGCTGAGTGATGCCCTCAAGGCGACCGTATGGGTCTACGGCCTCGGGCTGGTCGTCGTGGCGGGATGGGTCGCGGCCTCGTGTTGGCGTCACGACAGCGTGATGATGCTGCGTCGCACGGCGTGCTGGGTCGGGCTGATGCTCCCGCTCTACTGGGCGGTCTATCTGCCCGTTGATGACCGGGCGGAACCCACGATCGCCAGTGGCGTTCTGGTGCGCGAGATGGCTGGCGACCAGCCGATCGCCTGGCTGAAGCTGGACGAAACCTCGGGCGACCCGGACGAGAAGATGATGGTGAGCCTCCGGCGTCTGATCCCCAAGGTGGGGCAGGCGGCCCTCGCCGAGCGATCTGGGCTGGTTGTGGCCAAGGATGATGATCGTCACGCGGAGCTGCTGGAGTCTGTGGGGTTCATAGCAGTGAGCGAGCCGATCGCCGACCGTGGCAAGCCCATTCGGGTCTGGTCACGAAAAGCACTCGATTGACGGTAGAATGCTGTCCGGCTGAAGATCACGTATCGGGAGCAGTGTTTGGCTGAGATGGACCCCGCTCAAGGGGGAGTGGAGCGACGCGCGGACGAACTGACCGTAGCGGTCTACGTCCACATGCTCGAACGCCGGTTGGCGGGCGAGCCTGTAACACCCGAGCAGGCGCTTCGCCACGTTGAATCGACTCGTGGCTCGGTTCTGGAAGACCTGCTGCGATCGGCCGAAGCCGTCGTCGAGGCCTCCGAAGAAACCACCTCACACGAGGCTCCCGAAGCGCCCGCTGTGGTGAAAGTGGCGGTCAGCCGGCAGGACCCGGCCGAGCCTTCGCCGACGCCAGAGAATCCTGAACTCCCTAACGCATCGAGTTCCCATGAGGACCCACAGATTCCCGCAGTTTCGCGTGTCGATCCGGTCAACACGACTCGGGTGATGGTCGGCGGGCTCCCGCTGGGCAAGCAGAGCCAAGCCGTTGAAGCCCTCGCTGTCGATCGGATCGTGGATGGCCGATACCGGCTGATGCAGTCGATCGCGGCTGGTGGGTTTAGCCGGGTTTACATGGCCGAGCGGGTGAGCACACACGAGGCGGTGATCCTCAAGTTTTTCGCACCCCCTTCTGAGGCCGATCGACCGGCTTGCGACGAACATTTCCGCGCGGAGGTCCGTGCCCTGGGTCGGCTCGACCACCCGGGTGTTGCGCACCTGCTCGACTCGGGTGTGTACGAAGGTTTGTATTACCTGGTGATGGAGTGCGTCCTCGGTGAGACCCTTAGAGCTCGCATGCGGCGCGACCCACGCCTTAATTTGTCCTGTTCGCTGGATGTGATGGTGCAGGCGTGCGAGGCTCTGGCAAGAGCGCACGAGCGAGGCGTGATCCATCGCGACATCAAACCGGAAAACCTGATGCTCGAGATGGAAGGCGAAGGCAGCTACCGGGTCCGACTGGTCGACTTCGGGCTGGCGATGGTGGAACTGTTTGAAGGCGATGGTGTTCTGCCAGAAGCCTTCGCGGGAACACCGCGGTACATGTCGCCCGAGCAGATCAGGCGTGAGGTGCTCACCGAGGCCTCCGACATCTTCAGCCTCGGGCTGGTCGCTTACGAACTCCTCGTCGGCGAGCACCCCTTCTCTCGGGACACGCCCGAGGAGACCAAAGACGCGATCCTGGTGGATGAGCCCACCCATCCGCACGTTCACGCGCCCACGCTGCCGGAGGGGATTGTCATCGCGTTGCTCGGCTCGCTGGAGAAAGCACCTGTGGATCGCCCAACATCTGCGGATCAGCTCGGCATGCTGTTTGGTGCCCAACGATAAGGTCACGACCATGAACCAAGCCAAATCTTTAAGTGGACTCCGGGTGCTGATCTACGTCGGCGACGACTACGAAGACCTCGAACTCCAGGTGCCCAGGTTCCGGCTGCTCGAAGCGGGTGCGCAAGTCGTCATCGCCGGTTTGGAAGCCGGTGTCCTGCACCACGGTAAACACGGGTACCCTCAGCGTTCGGAGGCGGCCATCAAAGACCTTCGGGCCGATGACTTCGGGGCCTTGGTCGTGCCCGGT